>NZ_PJBE01000012.1:360244-720489 GCF_002836205.1 Shewanella sp. Choline-02u-19 | reverse complement strand
AATGCTGCACCCGTTAGTGCAACCATAGGGATTGGTGCTAATGAGTCTGGCGGATTTGCACTGACGGCTGCACTGACCATTGAACTCGACCTTGAACAAGAGTCGGCGATAGAATTGGTGCGTATCGCTCACCAGGTTTGCCCTTATTCGAATGCTATCCGCAATAATATTGATGTTAAATTAACCGTGAATCAACAAGTATTAAAATAATTCATCTGGCTAGAATACAGTCAATTTGTTGTCATAAAATGGGGCATTCATCAAAGCAGGCGAGTATTGCTGGGCGACCATTTTATGACGCTTTACCTAAACAAGATCCTTACCATACTTTAGTCGTAACTAAAGCGTAAAAGATCATTGCAATCAATGCCGCAATAACATAAATTCCTCTGCATAAAATCAAGGAACATTCTGCTAAAACTGATTTTTAAAGACTTATATTTTACAAAGGAATGCTAAAAAATGAAGTTTATAGTCATAATTGGCTTTATCATCGCCAATTTAACTGCAGTCAATGTGATGGCACAATGCGGCGAAAAAACACATATTGCCGATATCCCCTATGCGAAAAACAGCTCTTACTTCAGCACTGAATATAGCGTTCAACTTGACGACATAATGGCTCACTATCAGTCGCTATCGGGTTATCTGTTGCTAGAGTTTAAATTGAACAAAGTGCAACATAACGAAGACGTCAAAAATTACAATAAATGGCTAGCGAGTAGAAGGATTGATCGGATTAGAACTTACTTGAATAATGCTGCTTATCCAGCGCCGATTATTAGCCGTATTTTAACCGCCAGCAACCAACCCGAGCGTTCTGTTGCCATTATCTGGTGTGACACACAAGTCAATGACACCACCCCTCAGGTAGCAAAGTTCAGTGGAGTCACTCCTAACTCTCAATAAGCCAAAATATTCGATAAAGCTAGCTGAACAGGGGTTAAATCATCATCGAGTCAACAAGCTTGATGATTAGCCCTTCGACCAAAGCAATAGCTACCGCCCGATCGACCAAAACGTGTTATTAACACTAAAACAATCAATCATAAGCCTCTTATTTATTCCAAGCTGAAGTAACTGATTATAAAATAAGTTAAAAGTTTCAAAATATTATTAAAAATCGGTGGTTGTTCCCAAAAGTGATTTATTCGAGAATTCGCCCACATATTTGACACATTAATTTATCAATTAGGCCTCAATTCAGTAAAGTATCTAATACCAATCGATTCAATCACGCTTCTTCTGCCCATTTGGAGTTCCTATGGCCAAATATATTTTACTCTTAGTGACACTGCTATTTTCGAGCTTCGCACTCCCCACCTTTGCTGCCTCGGCAACAGAACAACCCACCGTTTGGCATTACACTAATGATGCAGGAGAGCTAAAAGTTAAGCTGTATTTTTTCTGGTCACAAACCTGTCCACACTGTAAAGAAGCACATCCCTTTATTGATAGTTTGCCTGAACGTTATCCCTGGATTGAACTTGAAGATCATATGATTTCAGATCCAGAGACGATGACGATTTGGCAAGAAATTGCTAAACAAACCGGCACAGAAGCTCGCTCAGTCCCTTACTTTGCCAGTGGAAAAAAAGCCGTCATCGGTTATAGCAGCCAAGCCGTAACCGGAGAATTTTTAGTTGATCGTTTAAAATCATATTACATTTCACTTGGGGGGAAACTCACAGCAGAAACCGCCAGTACACATGCGGCTGACACACCAGCCAGCTCTGGGGCTTTCTTTGAAACCTGCAGTGAATCTGCCAGCGCTGGCACTTGTGATTTAGGGATTGATAGCACTAGCGAAATTAGCACATCAGATGTGCAGCCAGTTGAGTTACCCCTTATCGGAGTCGTTCACCCTGAACAGATGTCATTACCGCTGCTAACGGTGGTACTCGCGGGCGTTGATGCATTTAATCCATGCGCATTCTTCGTATTACTGTTTCTTTTATCTATCATGGTAAATGCAAAGAGTCGCACTCGAATGCTGATTGTGGGTGGGATTTTTGTCTTCTTTTCCGGTTTTATCTATTTCATTTTCATGAGCGCATGGCTCAATATATTCCAACTCCTCGGCGCGGGAAGCGACGGTGGCTGGATTATTCTAGGTGCGGGTATGCTCGCCCTTGTTGCCGGAGCGGTGAATATAAAGGACTACTTCTTTACTAAAGGAGAAGTCACCTTATCGATGTCAGCCGAAAATAGAACTGGCCTTATCAAGCGCATGGGTAAACTCACCAGTGCTAGCAGCATGACCGCAATGATTGCCGGTACCGTAGTGCTGTCTATTCTTGCTAACGCTTATGAATTACTGTGCACAGCTGGCTTTCCAATGATCTATACCAGTGTGCTTTCAATGCACGATCTTCCGACAATGGAACGCTATATGTACCTTGCGTTTTACAACATTGTTTATGTGATCCCACTGGCCATTATCGTCATCGCTTTTAGTGTCTCTTTAGGAAAGCGTAAGCTCACTGAAAAAGAGGGACAGACCCTAAAATTAATGTCCGGCATTATGATGGTGGGTCTAGGAGGAATGTTGGCAATTGATCCTACGGCTTTACAGAATGTGGTATTGGCGATTGGGCTTATCTTAAGCTCTATTGTTATCACCTTTATCATCACTTTTACCCGCAAAGCGATTGAGAAAAAAAACAAAGCAAGTTCGGCTAAGTAGTACGGGATTCGGCGTTACATACTGTAACAAGGAAACACTTAAGCGATAGTGTGTAGCGCCGATATAACATTAAATCCCTATATCACGAGTCCACTATGAGTATTTCATTATCAACCCCAAACCTTGAGCCGAATATGAGTCATGGCAGCGTAGGTTTAAAAGTTGCACAGATGTCAAAAGAGCAGCAAAAAATTGAGGGCGATATTGCGCTTAAATTGATTGAGTCTGCTTTGCCACAAACGGCACCAGCCCCTGTTGGAAATACAGGGCATATCATTAGCACTAAAGCCTAGTACTAATAAAGAGCGCTAATGCTTAGTGTTCTGCTCATCGCTACAAACCGTATTTCTACCGGCTGATTTAGCGCGATACAACATGCGATCAGCCATTTTAACAAGATTGTCTTTACTCATCCCTTGCTCCCACTGAGCAATACCTTGCGATAATGTGACCCATTCTGAGACATCAGAACAGGGGTGGATTAGTTCGGCTTCTGCTAGCAAGCTTTTGACCTTTTCTGCCACGCGGGTAGCACCAAGCAGATCAGTATTGGGCAAGGCGATAACAAACTCCTCACCACCATAGCGTGCAACGAGATCTCGAGGGCGGCTAACAGCCGCGCTGATAATCTCAGCGACTTTAACTAATTGGTCGTCGCCCGCTTGGTGTCCCAATGTGTCATTTAGGCGTTTAAAGAAATCAATATCGAGTAAAATAATCGATAATGCATGGTTATTGCGTTCAGATGCACGGAGCTCTTGCGCCAATATTTCATCAAAGTGACGACGATTACTGATATTCGTCAGGCCATCAATAAGCGCTAACCGTTTAAATTGTTTTAGTAACTTTTGCTTTTCGAAATCTTGAATGACCGCCTTAACGAACCATCCAGAAATGATCTTTTGCCCTGACATGATAATAGCCAGTACACAGACAAACTTGATAAGTGGAAATACCGGCGCGTCAGGATACTCATTCAATCGATAAAAACAGGAAAACAGCAAGAAGGGTAAAACCGCCAGTAACATCACTTTGCGATTGGGAAGCAGCGCAAATACAAATACCAACGCAAGAATATCGGCGAGCAACTCAATACCCGGCAGTGGCCTACTGGATAATTGCACTAAGCCATAGAGCAAATAACACCAAGCCACCACTAACAATATCAGGAAGGTATAACTCTGTTGACTCGTCACGTCATTCCAAGCCAACAATTTCATCACAAAAAAAACGACTACTAATACCGTAACGGGCGCTAACTCAGGCAAGATATCTTTGATGTTGTAGAGATCATGAGCGAAAAAATAAATGTTTAGTATGACCACTACCGCTAAAAACAACGTCATATACATCGCCCAAAAAATACCTTGTTGAAGAATATTTTGAGTTTCGATTTTAAGCTGATGTTTATATTGATTGCTATTCAGGGCAATTCTCCACCGATGAGGCACTTATAGCCTCTATGTTAGTTGAATTTCTCAATAAAAAAAGCCAGTAAATACTGGCTTTATACTTATTTTGTCAGCAATTATGCCGCGATAGATTCATCGACATCGTGGCGAATAAGGTAATCAAATGCCCCTAATGACGCTGTTGCCCCACTGCCCATCGCGATAATGATCTGCTTATAAGCGGAGTTTGTCACATCACCCGCTGCAAATACACCTGCAAGAGAGGTTTCTCCTTTAGCATCAACAAGGATTTCACCACGCGCCGTCATGTCGATGGTTTCTTTAAGCCACTCAGAGTTAGGCACTAAGCCGATTTGAACAAATATGCCATCCAGTTCGACATGATGAGTCTCTCCCGTCGCTCTATTGGTGTAGTTCAAGCCGTTCACTTTCTTGCCATTACCAGTCACTTCCGTTGTCATTGCTTGAGTGATTATTTTAATGTTGCCCATTGAGTTTGCTTTACGCTGCAGTACATCGTCGGCACGCAGTGTGTTATCAAACTCTAATACTGTCACGTGCTCAACAATATTGGCTAAATCAATCGCAGCTTCGATACCAGAATTACCACCACCAATAACCGCCACACGTTTACCTTTAAACAGTGGACCATCACAATGTGGGCAATAAGCAACGCCGCTGCCACGGTACTCTTGCTCGCCGGGCACATTCATTTCACGCCAGCGGGCACCTGTTGCTAATAATATTGTTTTGCTGCGTAGCACCGCACCACTTTCAAGCGTCAGCTCAAATAATTCACCAGACTTGAGGCTTAATGCACGTTGGTTATCCATAATATCAACATCATATTCATGCACGTGAGCTTCAAGATTCGCCACCAGCTTTGGCCCTTCAGTCGCTTTTACTGAGATAAAGTTTTCAATACCGACAGTTTCAGCGACTTGGCCACCAAATTTATCAGCAACAATACCGGTACGTAAGCCTTTACGCGCAGCGTAAATGGCAGCCGATGCTCCAGCGGGCCCACCGCCAACGATTAGGACTTCGAATGGCTCTTTTTCATTAAGTTGCTCAGCTTTTCTACCTGCTGCATTAACATCTAGTTTATTGAGAATTTCAACGGTACTAATGGCACCCATTGAGAACTGATCGCCATTTAAGTACACCGAAGGCACTGCCATAACGTTGCGTTCGTTCACTTCGTCTTGGAATAACGAACCATCTATCATCACGTTAGTTATTTTAGGGTTAATCGCCGCCATCATATTTAGCGCTTGCACCACTTCAGGACAAGTTTGGCAACTCAGCGACACGTAAGTCTCGAAGTGATATTCACCCGGTAACTGACGAATTTGCTCAATCACATCTTGCTCAAGCTTGATTGGGTGACCACCACTGTGTAACAAGGCTAATACTAAGGATGTAAATTCATGCCCCATTGGTAAGCCTGCGAAAGTAATTTGACTGGTGAGTTGTGGATTAATGACTGACATAGAAGGAGTACGTTCGCCGACCTTCTCAACGACTGAGATCAGCGGTGACAAGCTATCAATATCGGCGGCAAGCGATTTAAGTTCCTGCGCCTTAGCACTGTCATCAGCAGACACAACAAGCTCAACTGGGTGTTTGAGGTTCTGCAGGTAGGTATTCAGTTGATTCTTTACATTTGCATCTAACATGATGATTCCTAATTCTGAAAGCGTGACACATCGACGAAATGCTCTGTCGCTTGGGCAGATAGATTTCGACCTAAAAATAAAAGATGATGTTGAAAATAAAAAGATAACGGGTTTGATGTGTAAAAAGGGGTCAGCTCAGGTTTCAGGGGAGCCAAAGCTGACCAACTTACCTAATGTCTACTGATGTTCTAGATAACAAGCTTGAATATCAATACTGATAAACAGGCCGTTATCTAGATTTTCACGTTAATACTGCTAGTTAGATCTTACCAACAAGGTCAATCGACGGTGCTAGTGTTGCTTCACCTGGCTGCCATGCTGCTGGACAAACTTCACCGTCGTGAGTTGCAACATACTGAGCAGCTTGGATTTTACGTACTAGTTCAACTGCACTACGACCAATACCTAGGTCATGTACTTCAGCAACTTTGATTTCACCTTCTGGGTTGATAACGAAAGTGCCACGAAGTGCTAGGCCATCTTCTTCAATCATCACACCAAAATTACGTGTAATTGCGCCAGTTGGGTCACCAATCATTGGGTACTGGATTTTATTGATAGTGTCAGAACTTGAATGCCATGCTTTATGAGTGAAGTGTGTATCAGTCGACACTGAGTAAACTTCAACGCCCATCGCTTGCAGCTTCTCGTAATGGTCAGCCATGTCGCCTAATTCAGTTGGACAAACAAAAGTGAAATCTGCAGGGTAGAAGAAAACAACTGACCACTTGCCTAATAGGTCTTGCTCTGTCACTGAGTGAAAATCACCTTTATGGAAAGCAGTTGCAGAGAATGGCTTAATAGTTGAGTTGATAATTGATTGAGTCATGTAAAGCTCCGGTCTAATAATTTAAAAATAAATGGGATATTTCTATTTAATTCAACAAACTGAGATGAGTGATGATGAGTCTCTGTAAGCCAGTTCGTTTTCGATGTGAGAATAATAGCGGAGTGACGAAAATTAAGATAATGGATAAAACCTATTATCTTAATCTATTTTACCGAATAGAAGTATAAGCGCCGAGCTCGAATGTAAAGGCAATCGTTCTATGCTATTTTCGATGGCGATCGATGCACCTTATGCACTAGGTGTTTTTATATGGCAATAGCCGCCGATAACGATTGACGGGGCTTTGTCACTCAACCGGGGGATTAACCTCAGCGAGATAAACAAGAAAGGTTTACCAATGATCGTTAAATACATTAACTGCCACGTTAAGCCTGCGTTGAAATCAACCTTTAGTGAAGGGCAGCGTTGCTGGCAACGTACTGCTGAGTCAGATGGTTTTATTGCTCAGATTGGTGGATGGCAAGACGACAGCGCTATTATCTTGGCTTTATGGGAGCGCAAAGAATCCGTTGAACATTTTATGCAGCTATCTCATGACGCTATCGCTGAGGACGCCAATCAACAAGATAGCTATAACAGTCTTGAGGTTGATTACTTGCAGCAGGTTTTAGACATTCCCGGCCATCACAGCGCACTCTTGGCAACTCGCGGGTCCGCTACCTCTTCGCCAACATCACTAACTGCACCCGATCAGGCATTGGCAGCAGAGTTAATGAAGAGTGCGCAGTTTATTGGTATTACCCAGTGCAATGTCACAGCAGACAAGGTTACCGACTTTATCCAGCAGCAAATCAACTTGTGGAATCCGGCAATGGCAGCGGTGACGGGCATGCTTGGCGGTATGCTATTACGTTCAAGCTCAAAGGGTAACCCGTTTGTAGTGATCACTTATTGGTTAACCGAAGCCAGCCACCAACACTATATGCAACACGTATATCTCGACATCCAAGCAATCGCGAATCAAAAGTCGTTAACTGAGCACGTACAGGACCATCAATTGAAAGTCGAACCTCACTGGCGCTTCGCTCACCCTTAAATAGATCTGTAGCTACGTTCGAAAGTGGATAAATCCAGGTCCGTTGGGTATAAACAGCTTACTCCCATAAATCAAAGCGGGTAAGCGAACGGGCCAATGGGAAGTCCAATTGGTTCGATAATGCTTGTGCGTGATGTTTTAATGCGCTCGAGCTGATGTCACGTCTGGTTTTCCCTGCAATAACAACCCAGTTAGCACTGCCTGTAAGACAGGCTCTTACCTCAACAAAATGCAGTTCAAGATAAGCCAGTAATTCCCGATTCTTGCTATGTTCCTTCCAACAATTCAACACTAGGTAACCATCGGCTTTTATCAACGCTGCACATTGGGCGATAAATGATTCAGATACCTGTGCCACATCAACACCTTCAGCGCTATAAATATCAGTGAAAATGATATCAACCCGTTTGTGATCGCCAAGCACTAAAAACTGAGTCGCATCTTGATTAATCACTTTCAGCTTTTTGCTTAACGGTAACTGAAAATAGCGTTTAGCTAAGTCAATCACATCAGCCCTGAGCTCAACAGCGGTCAGCTTAATCCCTGCATCAAAATGGCGTAATGCATGGATAAGTCCCCCACCACCGAGTCCGAGTACAATGGCACTTTTAGGTTGGCTATACAGCAATACTAATAACATGGCTTGCACGTAAGTATGTTGCGGAATATGTGGCGCAGCTTTAAGTAATTTACTTTGCTCGTCGTTTTCACCAAAGGCCAAAATTCTCGACTCTTTATCATCTAAAACAATAAGTGGGCCATACTCATCTTCGGTTTGGTGTAATACTTGGTAATCAGACATGCGCTCTCCATTAATAAGGCCGCTATTATGCGTGAAACTGAACGGCAATAGAATGCCCTGTAATAACCGTTATGTTCCGCTGACAGTGCCACCAGCGCATACGCAATAACAACCACAACATGAGTACCACCAATTAATCACAACTTAACAAGTAATCAAGCGTTGCCCCAATGCCGTTATCACCCCACCAAAATAGATAACACACGCAACAATGATGATAAATGACGAACATTGAAACGTGACAAGGTTCTCATTTCATTTTTAACTAATACATACAATCTGCATCCCGCTTAAATCACTTGAATTTATAAATGAAAAAGAAAATATCCGCGCTTGCATTAACCGCAATACTGACCAGCCAACTTAGTGGTTGCATGGGACAAATGGGCTTAAGTCAGATGGTCACTAAAGGCAACTTAAGTGCCGTTGATAACCGCTACGGTCGTGCAGGTCTATTTGTGTTAATGAGCCCTCTGTACGGTATTGCGGCAACTGCAGATCTATTTATTATTAATAGCGTGGAGTTCTGGACTGGCACCAACCCAGTAACAGGTCGCTCGCCAGCGGTTGTGGATATGCCAGTAGAAGCCATTTTTAAGGTCAATCAACATTTAAATAGCGATTTGACCACAGCGCCCCTACCTGAAATAAAACTCACTAGCGCAGCACTAGAAGCCAAAGATGAAAACACCCTGTTGATGACCTTGTTATATGAAGATGGCAGTCAACAAGTGATGTCCGGGATCAAGCAAAATGAGCATGTCGACTTTTACTTGGATAATGCGTTTATTACCCGAGTGAGCCTAGAAGAGCTAGCCGCTTACCAACAAAGCTAATCTTAGCGATAAGCGCCCCAAAGGCGTCGCAAATAAAAAGGTCGATCAATCATCGCCCTTTTTACGAGTAAAGCTGAACTTAGAAAACTATTTCAACGTCCGCTGAAAAAATGCCACGGCTTTAAGGTACATTTCCAATGCAATCGCAGGATCATATCGCTCCCCTTCATCACGCATAAAGGCATGCTGTGCATTGACCTCTATCCAACTAAAGTTGCGTTCAGTCGCCTCAAGCTTAGCGTAAAGAAGCTTACGCCCTTCACTCGATACATGCGGATCTTGCTTACCAAAAACCATCACTAATTCTGCCGCAATATCTGCAGTACGCGATAGTGAGTCGTTACCTTTTTGGCTGGGTAATGTATTGGAATGAATATCGGTTGGATATAAACAGAAAGCGCCAAGAATATCAGGATTAAGCGCAGCGCGATAAGCTAAGTGCCCGCCAAGACAAACTCCCATACTACCAACCTGGCTGCTGCAAAAACTCAAGCTTCGAGCAAAATCAACTAAGGCTTCTGTGTCACTATCGTGTTGCTCTAACGGCTTAGCAAATTTATCGGCATTGCCTTTATCTTTACCAGCTTCATCGTAGGCCAGCACAGTACCAATCGAGTTTAGTTCATGAAACACTTCTGGTACCAGCACTACAAAGCCATGTCCAGCGAGTATGGCTGCAGCACGCGCTATTGGCGCTGTTTGTTGAAATATTTCAGAGTAGAAGATAATCGTTGCAAACTGACCTTCGCAATCAGGGCGATATAGATAAGTTCGCATAGTGCCTGTAGCTGTCGAAATATCATGGGTTTCTTGAGTGATGATCATCGGCTTTATTCCTTAGATTCAGTCATAGAAGCTAATTTGCTACGTGAAAGCAAACTCTGTTCTATTATGTCTTTCTATTGGGCAATTTCAGCCTCTAGCCTAAAACAACTCACTATTTTTAGCCACAAAAAAGCAGAATCGACTTATGTGCTACTAACACAAAGAGAATTCTGCTATTTGTTTAACGGACTCGCTATTAAAACAGTTCGTTAGGGCACTTCTCACCCGCTAATAATTGCTTAACATTGGTTAGCGTAGTAGCAGCAATAGCCCCTAGCGCTTCTTCCGTTAAGAAAGCCTGATGCCCTGTAAAGATAACATTGTGGCAAGCCGATAAACGTCTAAACACATCATCTTGAATAATTTCGCTCGATTTATCTTCGAAAAACAACTCTTTTTCGTTCTCGTAGACATCAAGTCCTAATGACCCCAATTGACCCGTTTTAAGGGCTTCCATCGCATCTAGCGCGTTGAGTAGCCCACCACGACTGGTGTTTATCACCATCACTCCGGGCTTCATTTTAGCAAAGCTTTTTTCACTCAATAAGTGATGGTTGTCTTCCATCAATGGGCAATGAAGGCTAATCACATCACAGATAGGGTACATCTCATCAAGCGTGACATACTCAACGCCTAAGTCGATCACTGCCTGGCTCGGGTAGGGGTCATGTGCAATCACCTTACAGCCAAAACCCTGCAGGACTTTAATCGTCGCAAGACCTATTTTACCCGTACCAATCACACCAACGGTGCGACCATGCATATTAAAACCCACCAAGCCCTCTAGTGAGAAGTTGGCATCACGGGTACGTTGGTAAGCTTTATGAATTTTGCGATTCAAAGTCAGCATCAAGGCAACGGTATGCTCGGCGACTGATTCCGGCGAATACGCAGGAACGTTGACCACTTTCATACCTAAACGCTCTGCTGCTTCCAATCCAACATTGTTGAAGCCAGCGCAACGCATCGCAATAATTTTAGTGCCACCTTTTGCCAGCTCCACCAAAACCTCTTCGCAAAGAGAGTCATTAACAAAAGCACAGATCACTTCAAAGCCTACGGCCAACTTTACCGTTTGCATGCACAAGCGGTAATCAAAATATTCTATATCAGCACCGAATGCACTATTGGTGCGGTCAAAATGCTGCATATCGTAATGCTTAGCGCTAAAAAAACCGATTTTCATTGCAGAACCTTATCCAAAATAAGTAGATAATATGGAGAGTAAGTTTATGTGATATTGGGAACTTTGTCGCGCGAGCCCTTAAATGTGTTTTAAAAGGCAGATAAATAAAAGCGAGCTCCTGACAGCTCGCTTACCCGCTTAATCATGTTTAACCGCAGGCAGAGGACTGCGCCAGTGTTAAACCTTTAGGATTGATGTAGCAATGAATTGTTAGCTATCCGTAGAGATTTAAGCAAGTAGCAGTACGTTATCACTATACATTCGGCAGTATTGCTCGTTAGTTCACATTTATTATGTTCAATGTTATGCCTTAAAACTGATATCCAAGCCATTTAGAAATAGCAATTGCTATAAGATCAGCTTGTGATTGATCGCGATAATCAAGCTGTGATCAATCTCAGCTTATCTTTAGGGCAATTACTGATAAGCTTTGCCTAAATAGAAAGGAGCACGCAATTTATTATGGCTAGAAAAGCACTCTCAGAAAAACAATTTTTGGTCCAACGTTTTTCCAAAACCACATTACGTGCCATCCATATTTTAGGGGTCACGGGTGCGGGCGGTGGCATTTTGATGCACGTCCCCCAAGATCAATGGCTCGTTTACTGGATTATGGCCATGAGCACGGGGGCCGCAATGATGTTGTGGGAAGTCGTTCGTGACTGGCGCTGGCTCATTCAATTAAAAGGTGTACTCACAGTTGTTAAACTAGGACTGCTCTGCCTATTCATCCCTTTTGCCACTTATAAACCTGAACTGCTGATCACGGTTGTGTTATTGTCGGTTATTGTCTCCCACGGGCCCGCAAGCCTCAGACACTTTTCAATCGTACACGGACGCAGAATTGATGGAAAAAAAGAAGTTAAAGGCTAATGCCGCACCGCTAATTAGCCAGTTTACTGAACTAAAAGACTTTGTCGCCGCCAGTAGCCATGTGCTTGACTTAGCCTGTGGCACCGGTCGAAATGGCAACTGGTTTGCGCAGCAAGGTTGCCACGTTACCTATTTAGATCGCGATTTAAACAGGCTTCAGCTGAGTGATAACACTGCAGAAGTCGAGTTATTGCAATGGGATCTAGAAGCTGACGACGCGCACACTCTGCCTGCTAACACTTATGATGTAATCGTGGCCTTTAACTACTTACACCGGCCACTCTTCTCACAGATAATGGATGCTATAAAGCCTGGAGGCCTCATTATCTACGAAACATTTACCACCCAACAAGCCACCATCGGTAGACCACGCAATCCAAATTTCTTATTAAAAACCGGTGAATTGAAAGCTTTATTTGCTAACTGGCGCTGCCTACATTACTCTGAGGGTCTGCTTGGTGAATTAACCAACGCAAGTTATAAAGCGCAGATAATCGCGCAAAAACCTCTGTAAGCACTGCTAAAGGATTGATAGCAATTTATGTTTCCATACCCTGAACACTACCGCGTTGCTGCACCTCCGATTATTACCGGGGCCATGGTTGTATGGGCACTATTAAGTCGCTTAGTATTTGGTGATGCCAGTACCTATAGCCTTTATCCACTATTAGCCCTATTTCCACTGGTCATATTATTGCACCTGATACTTATATGGGATGCCAGAAGTATGGGCCGACTCGATCAATCTTTCTATGCACTCGTGCATTGTTCACTTGCCTTCGTGGTATGGACTTTTTGCATCATGCACGTCAACGGTCATGGGTTCTCTTAAGCCTTCCTCCTTTGGCGTCAATCGGTACTGTTACGTTAACGCCCCTCAAGCACAGCCATGCCCTACATATCTGCGTATTATGACCCCTTTATGATATTTCAGGGTGAATCTGCTTGCATGGAGAACAGCCAAAGAGGTATCTTTGCGGCGCATTTTTAAAAAGGTTCTACCATGACTGATTTCGTATATGCTCCGCCCACATCGCCTTGGCTCGACATTTTGCACCAAGACAAAGATATTATGGTGCTCAACAAGCCTTCAGGCTTATTGTCGGTGCCTGGTCGCGCGGCTGAACATCATGATAGTACCTATAGCCGTGTACTCGCCGAATATCCAGACGCTAAGATAGTGCATCGACTTGATATGGCCACCTCAGGCGTCATTGTGGTAGCGCTGCTGCGCAGCGCTGAATCTGAATTAAAGCGACAGTTTAGAGACAGAGAAACCGCAAAAACTTACTATGCGCGCGTTGCAGGTCATGTAAAAGCCGACACTGGCACCGTTAACCTACCTTTGATTTGCGACTGGCCTAATCGACCTAAGCAAAAGGTTGATCATCAAATTGGCAAGGCATCACAAACTCATTATGAGGTTATCAGCCGTGCCAAGCGCTCAACACTGGTAAAGCTCACCCCCATCACCGGTCGCTCTCATCAGCTACGAGTGCATATGATGGCGCTAGGTCATCCGATTTTGGGTGATAACTTCTACGCGGACCCTTTAGCAAAACGTTTAGCACCACGCTTATTACTGCATGCCCAATCGCTAACCATTACTCATCCATACTCGAAAGAGCCAATGACATTTAGCTGTGAAACACCTTTTATGTCGGCGGAAGCAGAACAGTAAATCCTTAGGGAAATACTGAAAAGACTAGATTATCAATATAAAAATACGTAAATTGTTTTAATTCACTTTAAAAAATATGCGTATTTATTATGGAAACCTCATTTCAAAGAGATTCACTCGACAACCAGATCCTTTCTGCACTGATGAAAGAAGCGCGAACCCCCTTTGCTGAGCTTGCCAAACGCTTTGGTGTGAGTGCTGGCACCATCCATGTTCGCGTCGAAAAAATGAAACAAGCCGGAATTATCACAGGAGCACAAATTACGGTTAACCCTAAAGCACTTGGCTATGATGTCTGTTGTTTTATCGGCATTAATTTGAAAAGCGCGGGTGATTACCCTGCCGCGATTTCAAAGTTAAATGCGCTAGAGGAAGTGGTTGAAGCGTATTACACTACGGGTAATTACAGCGTGTTTGTCAAAGTGATGTGCCAATCTATCGATGCCCTGCAGCATGTACTCATTAATCGCATTCAATCGATTGATGAAATCCAATCTACCGAAACCCTCATTAGCCTACAAAATCCAATAGTTAGAGCGGTAAAGCCTTAATAATGACAGCTAGCTAAATAATAGCCGCATATATCGAGATGATACTATGCGCTATTAAGCATGGTCCAATACAAAACAGCTAACGGCCCACAACTCAAACGCATTAAAACAACTCACTTGAAGAACCCATTGCTCACTTAAAATTCTTCAATAAAGTGATTCACATCGTGGCCTTCAACAATAGAAAAACATATTCAATTGCAAAGAATTGCCCCTACTCCAATGCAAAGTTTATTACACTAAATTAGAGCGTTGAGACGACATTTAATGAGCGTCATAACGCCTACTTTGTAAATAAAACATTACAACCTGCTGAGAAATCATTACATTTCATCATTAACATGGATTATGTCATCACTTAATACCATACCGACTAAGTTATAAAAATCCCACGGCTCCTATGGTTAAGCACTACGGCTGCCTATAGCGGTCAAATAACCAGCCAAATACACCATACTGGCAACATAAAGTGATATTTTTAGATACATTTGTTACCAAAGTGAATCTTTTGTGCTACAACGGCTAACTCCACTCTATGAAGTGGGCGAAAAATCAATACAAAATAAAAATAACCGAAGCCCATGATGGTTTTGGAAGTTGACCAATTGACAAGGAAAATCGTTGTGAAAACAAAACTATCAATAGCCATATCGGCTGTGCTAATTTCCAGTACAGCAATCGCTGCAAACACACAGTACACAGCAAAGTCTTACGCTCCTGAAATTCTTTCTGCTGATCAGTATAAGAAATCTCAGTCAGCACCAAGCCAAGTTGCGCCTCAAAGGTTCATCATTGAATTAGAATCACCTTCACTTTCTATGTACAAAGGCGGCATTTCAAAACTTGCAGCAACAGCACCGGCAAAGAAAGGGCAGAAGATTAATGTTCAATCATCACAAGCTCAGTCTTATTCAAGCCATCTAGTTCAAGAGCAGAGCAAATTTACTTCTGCGCTATCAAAAGTATCAGCCAACACTAAAGTTGAACGCCAATTCAAAACATTATTCAACGGTGTAACTGTTGTCGGTCAAGGCTTGTCAATTGATCAACTCATGGCAGTTCCTGGCGTTAAAGCTGTTTACCCTGAAGCCATGTATGAAATTAACATGGATGCATCTCACGAAGTCATCAACAGCCAAGCAATGTGGACAGCTGTAGAGGGTATGGAAAATGCAGGTAAAGGCATCAAAGTCGCTGTCATTGATGGCGGTATACGTCCAGAAAATCCAATGTTTGCAGATACTGGTTTTGAAGCTCCAACAGGGGCAATGCCAACAGACGATTACTGCTCAACGGTTGACACCACTTTTTGTAACAACAAACTAATTGTGGCACGTTGGTCACAACCAACCTTCGCTGTATGTCCTGATGAATATATGAGCCCACTAGGTTTTGGTGGTCATGGTACTCACGTAGCGGGTACAGCTGTTGGTAATAAAGTCAAAACAACATTTAAAGATGTTAACGTAACGCTATCTGGCGTTGCACCTGCTGCATACTTAATGGCATACAAAGCTCTTTATTCTAAAGCTGATTGTTCTGGTGGTTCAGGTTCAAACATCATGTTGATGGAAGCACTTGAGCATGCCGTCAACGATGGCGCAGATGTCATTAACAACTCTTGGGGTGGCGGTGCAGGCGGCGATCCAGCAAACAGTCCTTATAAGACAATGTTTGAAGCGGCTGAAGCTGCGGGTATCGTAGTTGTATCAGCTGCTGGTAACGATGGTAACGGCGCAAAAACAATTGGTTGCCCTGCTTGTATCGAATCTGGCATAACGGTAGCTAACAGCACTACTGGTCGTTTCTTCGCCAATGGCTTTAATGCCGGTGGTGATGAATTACTCGCGATTGAAGGCAATAACGGTCTCCTCGAAACGGATATCACTCTACCTATTATTGCATCAATGACTGTCGATGCTGATAACTTTGAAGGTTGTACAGCGTTTGACGCAGATGCATTCAAAGGCGGCATCGCGTTAATTTCTCGCGGTACATGTGCATTTTCTGATAAAGCTGCAAACGCAGAAGCGGCTGGCGCAGAAGCTATGGTTGTTTATAACAGCAAACCTGGCGCACCAATTAGCATGTTCATGCCGGATGCAACTTTACCAGCAGTCATGATCTCTCAAGAAGATGGTGAGGGCATACTGGAATCAGAAGCGGCTTCAGGTACTATCTCTGCAGAAGTTCAGCGAATTGTGGCTAAGTCACTAGCTGACACAATTGCAGCAACAAGCTCACGTGGTCCAAACGGCAATGAGAACATCCTTAAGCCTGATCTAGCGGCACCAGGAACAGACATTCTGTCTGCATTCTCTCCAGATGATGGTGGAGAAGATTTCAACATGATATCTGGTACAAGTATGGCTAGCCCACATGTTGCAGGTGCTGCAGCGTTAATGGCTCAACTACATCCAGATTGGACTGCGAACGACATCAAAACTGCTCTTACATCTACTGCTAAGATGGAAGGGATTTTAGATGACGACGCAATAACACCAGCATCACCTTTTGCTATGGGCGCTGGTCGTATGGATTTAGATGCGGCAGCTAAAGCTGTACTGACATTCGACAAGCCTTCTATTGCTGCAGACTCTTGTGTTGGTCCATGTACCTTTACTCGTACTGTATACAATAAGAGCGATGAAAAAACCTCTTGGACTCTTTCTGCTGCAACGGATAGTGCAGGTATATCTGTATCTCCAACTAGCCTAGCGCTTGAAGCTGGTGCATCAGCGACCTTTACAGTGACTGTTGACTCAACCTTTACTGAATATGGTTCTTGGATCTTCGGCAACGTTATGATCAAGAGCGATGATGGCAAACAAGATGCTCACCTACCTTTAGCTGTAATGGCAAAAGAGTCTAGTGATTCATCTCTCATCTCTGCTGTCACCACCGCAACAGATATCAAAGCAAGCGATGAATTCCCAATTAAAGTAACTGTTAACAACTCAGTATTTAAAAACACTGTAACGGTTAACGCTTACGCTCCTGAAGGGACTGCATTAACTTCTGCTGACGATGTCACTATTACCAAAAATGGTGCTACTCAGAATGGTTTAGAAATTAATGAAGAGCTCGGATTGGTAACTTGGGTTGGTAGCCTAGATTTACCTGAAATGGGAACAACCAGTGGTACTGGCACTTTCCCAAGTATCTTTGATCTCGACTTAGCTTACGTTCCAGCTTGTACTGAAGGTTGTGATGAAAAATCATTTACTTTCAATACTCCAGAATATCAATATAACGGTGCAACTTATACTCAGATTACTATCTCTGATAACGGTATAGCACTTGTTGGTGGTGGTACAACATCTGGAACTTGGAACAACAAAGAGCTACCTGATAGCGCAAATCCAAATAACATCCTAGCGCCATTCTGGTCTGACTTTGACTTATCAGATGGCACAGCGACTGATACTGGTGGCGGTGAATTGGGTATCCAATTTGTCACTACAGCTACAGATACTTGGATTGTAGTTGAATGGAAAGATGCTCAGCTATATGCAGATGCATCTGGCGATAAATATAGCTTCAGCATTTGGATCAAAACAGGCGACACTGAAACAGTTTCATTTAACTACTTTGCCGTGCCAACAATGCCAGCTAACGTCACTATTGGTGCCGAAAACATCGGTGGTTCAGTGGGTACTACATACCATTACAACGGTGAAGGCGGATCTGTTACTGCCGGTGACTACGTTGATCTAACTAGCACTGCCGCTGGTAGTGTTGAAGTTAACTACATGGTTAAAGCAACAACATTCAACGCAGGTCAAGTTGATATGGCTGAAGTTGAAGAAGAAGGTACTGTTGATTTCAATGTATTAGAAAATGACACTATGGACCAAAAAGTAGCTCGCGCTTCAATTACTGGTGACGGTATGACAGCTAATGCTCAACGCATTATCGATGTTATGCCAGCAGGTATGTTCTCGAAAGCTGTTGTCGTTGAAGAACCTGCAAATGGTAAAGTCACTATCGCAGCAGATGGCATAGCTACTTATACGCCAAATGATGATTTCTTTGGTACTGATAGCTTTACCTATACAGCAGAAGATGAAGATGGCAGCATGACTGAAGCAACAAAAGCGACTATCACTGTTACCAACATTAACGACGCACCTACTGTCAGTCCATCAGAGACTATAGCTCTTGCAGATTCTGTTGTTACTGCCACGGCTAAAAGTCAAGATGTAGACGGTGATGATTTAACCTACACTTGGACCCAAACAGCAGGTACAGCTGTAACATTTACAAATAGCGGGGCATCAATCGTATTTACAGCACCTTCAAATGTTGGAGATCTTGTATTCTCTGTTGTCGCTTCCGACGGTGTACTTTCAAGCGAAGCAGGTACTGCAACTGTCTCAATAAGAGCTAAAGAAGAAAAAACTTCTGGCGGTTCATTAGGTTGGTTAGCACTAGTACTACTTCCGTTTGCGGCACTACGTCGTCGTAACAAGTAAGTTGTAATCTAAAAAGTAAAAAGGGAGCCAGTGGCTCCCTTTTTTATTGCTTATTAACTCATCCAATTGACTAACCTTTGCTGATTTAGCTTTCTACAAATCAAACACATTGGTCATCAGCTTGTATAGCTCAGTCCCTTGATAGACTGAAGCAGAAGCAAAGTGGAGGATAGGCACACAATCTTGTTCGAGGTATAGCGGGGTTAACTCCTCTTCAGTGCCATAACAATCAAGCCTTAATATATTGGCCAGAGGTTGATTAGCTTTTAACGGTTCGCCGGGTTGCGCTAAATACTCAACCATACCGCCTTTCGGTGAGTGGTATTTTTTGTAGTCTTTCAGTAAGCAGCCATAACGTGCCATTACCGCAGGAGCCACTTGATCAGCCATCACGCCTCGATGACTCAAATAGGCTAAAATCCCCAGTGCATCTTCTCGGGCGTCATCCATATCGATACGCTCTTGGCTCGCCAGTTCCAATGTAAAAGCCGACACTGCTACATTCAATTCTCGCTCTTGTGTTGCGGCATACTCCACCAACTCCCACCATGGACAGAATGCGGCTTCATCCATCGCGCCACCAAAACTATTAGGCATAATTAAGCTATAAGGGATCGAGAAGAATTTAGCGGAACTTTGTGCGTATTCAGGGCAATAAAGATGCTTACAAGACTTAGGCCCGGTATGTAGGTCAATCACTATGTCCGCTTGATGCGCCAACATTTGTAAGCTTATAGCCAGTCTTTTACCCGTTGTCACCCCCCAAGGGTTCGCCAAGTGAGCCTGGCAAGACGCTATAAGCTGTAGCCTAAAGGCTTGGTTGAGCAATTCATCACTTAAATGGCAATGCTCTGAGTACCAATTTGGGATATCTATCTGGTGATCTAAATATTCTCTGTTCCAATTAACACCGGTGATAGGATCAAAACGGCCTAGCGTAAATTCACCACTCTTTTGATTGATACCTAATGGATTTGCCAGCGGCAGTAAGGTGATCTCCCCCCGAACATCCATAGCTTCCAACTGTTTCATCAGCTGGAATATCACTGCGTTGCCTTGCACTTCTGCTCCATGAACATTCGCTTGCAAAAACACTTTTGGCGCAGATGGATCTTTTGCGGCCAGATGATACACAGGCACTCTCAATTCTTGCCCCGTCGCCAGTTCTCCAACGATTAAGCTAGATTGGGTAAATTGCATCATGTGCAGTCTATTCCTTGGGTAAACAGTAATTAAGATTCAAACAGGTTTTCATGCAAAGCACGAATAACATCTGCAGCTTCTGCCTCTTCAACCAATACACACAGATTATGAGGGCTCGCACCTTGGCAGATCATTCGAACGTTATGCGGCTCTAATACTTCAAACACCCGGCGACATACCCCCGCCGTTGAAGCGATTCTATTACCAATCACAGCCACTAATGCCAAACCGTCTTCTACCCGCACGCGGCAATGCTGAGAGAGTTCTTGCAGTAAAGGCTCACTTAACAGACCGTTACCACTCGAGTCAGAGCCGGTTTTATCGAGTGTTAACGCCACATTCACTTCAGAGGTGGTGATGAGATCAACACTGATTTTATGCCGTGCCAACGTTGCAAACGTCTCCGCTAAAAAGCCTTGTGCGTGTAGCATTTGCAAGCTGTGCAGATTCAATAATGTTTGATCTCGTCTTACGGCAACTGCGCGATAAACTGGCTCGTCAGACACCTGATGTCGGATCCAGGTACCTCCTTGCTCTGGTGCCCAGCTAGATCCTACAAAGACTTGGATTTTTTGGCGTACTGCGGGCAAAATAGTGGCAGGATGCAGCACTTTGGCACCAAACGTGGCCATCTCTGCCGCTTCATTAAAACTTATCTCAGGTATAGGCTTAGCATTCGGGGCCAGTCTTGGATCCGTAGTATAGATCCCAGCAACATCAGTCCAAATCTCAACCGAGGTAGCACGCAGTGCTTCTGCAAGTAGAGCAGCGGAATAGTCACTGCCGCCCCTGCCTAATGTCGTTGTAGCCCCCTCAGCATCGGCACCAATAAACCCCTGAGTCACGATCACTTGCGATGCTAATAGAGGGGTTAAATACAGCGCTGCAAGCTCAGATATCGCCTCAATTTGTGGTTCGGCACGGCCATGGTGACTGTCCGTACGCATCACTTGCCTTACATCAAATGCTGAGGCCGAAGCGCCTTTTTCTCGTAATACTGCAGCAAAAAAAATCGATGAACACATTTCGCCTTGAGACAACAGCTCATCAACAACAGCCTTATGGCGAGTTAGCACTAGACGTTCAGCTAGATCTGAAATATGACTGAGTACCGCATCAATTTTGGCAGCAACATCACTTGGGTTCCCTAATCTATCGAGAATTTGATATTGAATAGAAGCTATCTGCTTAATTAACTGCTTACGATATTCATCCGTTGTTGTAGCTTGGGTTAGCGCAACGAGTTTATTAGTCACCCCACTAGAAGCACTCACCACCACCACTTTAGTGGCGGTGTTATTGATGATGATATCCGCACAGCGATGCATAGCATCGTAATCTGCAACAGAGGTACCGCCAAACTTAGCAACGGTTAACGTATGAATTACGGACATAAAGATGCCTCCACATGGAGTGAACACAATGTCGATTGCATATCGTTAAAAACTAATATAGATACTGATATAGAAACAGGTATAAAAACTGAGAGAAAAACTAACATGAATAAGCTCCGAACTAACTTCGTTCGAAGAGCCTGGTGCTAAGATATGCACCCCAGAGATGGGAAACAGCGATCGTCACCAGAAGCTCTCCACCATAATATAGGTGACAATCGTCAGGATTCAGCCTGAACGACCAATACATAAGACAGTGCCAAAACGTCTTTAGTATCTCGGCGTTAATCTCCATCATGAATGGTCAATGGGGTTTGGTCCCCTTTCATTCACTACCTAGTTAACGCTCCTCTTCTGTACTCAATTTGTACACAAACCAAGAGAGTAAAAAGTATATAAATAACACGTTCAAGTCAAACGAAATTTATACAACTTAAGAATTACACCCGGTCTGGAAATTCATGAACCACGTTGACCCGCGGCGAGAAAGCGCCGAGCGAAGTTTCCTGCCCTGACAATAAGCATGGGACCAATTGCAACTGATCATCTTCTACGTAATAGATAGCGTTTTGGTTGAACTGACACCCTAATTCGATTGCTGACGCTTTATCGGTCGACACCGCCCAGCTCTTTTCCATGTGTTTACGATCTTGCGATGCCCCCACCATCGCTCGATAGGGTCGACGTAACATGAGGATAGCTTGCTGCAGCTTTCGATCTAGCAGTCGATTTTGGCAAGGAGTAAGCGTCTTACCTCTTGGATTGTGTGCAGTGATGATTGCAAAAGATATTTTAGAGGACAATCCTTGCGTGATCAGGAATTGCGTTTCTTGATAATAGCGCCAAAGGCATTCGACTGACTGGTCCATTGCTAACAAACTCTCCACTTGAGGTGATTTTATTATAGCTAAATCGTTAGGACTCGCTAGGCGCGTGATATAGCTCACAGTAAATAAAAAATTACATTGTATAAATATCAGTCACTTAGGTGTAATATAGTGATCTAAGTCATGCCTTGGCGTAAATTTGTTAACATTTCATTTGTTAACAAATGCCTAAAACGAGTACAATGGGTCTTGTTGATTGACTCTCACTGCATACATGTAATGACACACTTTGTTACATATATCTGAAACAGATAGAAGAGTAATCCACACAGCTGTATCAAATGTGATCTATGTTTGATTTAACATTTAAACTTCAAAAAAAAACAATAGTTAAGGAACTTCTTGTACTTATTGTTTATCGAAGAGAATACAGTTTACGTTTTCCATATGTGAGATACCCATACTTTACTTATCATGAAGTGTGTTGCCGTTTCAGAATATATTTTGAAAACACCAACGTGTATCAGTGAAATATCAGCATAACTAGATGGAGTATAAAAGTACTTATACTCATGGTTAGAATAGAATTGACAGAAATTAGGTAATTAATATGCAAAACCCGCACATTCTGATTGTTGAAGATGAAGCCGTTACCAGAAACACACTTAGAAGTATTTTTGAAGCAGAAGGATATGTGGTATCTGAAGCCAATGACGGCGCTGAAATGCATAAAGCTATGCAAGACAATAAAATTAACTTGGTCGTGATGGATATTAATCTACCAGGTAAAAACGGACTTTTATTAGCCCGTGAGCTTCGTGAAATAAATAACATTGGCCTGATCTTCCTAACGGGCCGTGATAACGAAGTAGACAAGATCCTTGGACTTGAAATCGGTGCAGATGATTACATCACTAAGCCATTCAATCCTCGTGAATTGACTATTCGTGCTCGCAACTTACTAACACGTGTCAATAGCACTGGTGTTGAGTCTGAAGAGAAAAGCGCTGTTGAGTTCTACCGTTTCAACGCTTGGAGCTTAGAAATAAACAGTCGTTCTCTAGTCAGCCCACAGGGTGAGTCATATAAGCTGCCACGTAGTGAGTTCCGCGCTATGCTGCACTTTGTAGAGAACCCAGGTAAGATCCTTAGCCGTGCTGACTTGCTAATGAAGATGACAGGTCGTGAGCTTAAGCCACATGACCGTACTGTAGACGTAACGATTCGTCGCATCCGTAAGCATTTCGAAAGCTTGCCTGATACGCCAGAAATCATCGCTACGATCCACGGTGAAGGTTACCGTTTTTGTGGTAACTTAGAAGACTAATTCGATAATCGAATAAAATAAAAGCCAGTCATTTGACTGGCTTTTTTGTTTCTAAAATTTGTGTTTTAAAATAGTAAAATTTACTGCGTAAAAAACAATATAATGCTTAATTAAACCTTAAGTGTATTCAACACTAAGCTAAACATTGGTAGCAGATAAACACCATTTGTCAAATATGCTAACCATACTCCTATATATATTTAGGAGTATAGTTCCATTCTGCCTTTGGCTTTTTTAGAATAAATAGTCTTATTATTAACGATGTTTAATCTTTAGTTAATAAAATATAGGCAAAGAGTCATAAAAAACCTCCATGCCTATTTTTAACTTAGCGATAGTACTATTTCAATTCACGCTCTAAGAAGTCAGCTAAAGAACGATATAAGTGCACTCTAACCTTCTCGCCGCGCATAGAGTGTTTTGAACCAGGGTAATCAATCATCTGGAATAGCTTACCTTCATCTTGTAGAGCTTTATAAACTCGAGTGCTATTTTCAAATAGTACATTGTCATCTGCCATACCGTGGTACATCAGCAGTCCAGACTCGTAGCCTTTCACATACGGCAATACACTGCTCGCCTCATACCCTTTAGCATTCGTCTCTGGGTGGCTAAGATAACGCTCGGTGTAATGCGTATCGTACAGTGACCAATCAGACACTGGCGCTCCGGAGATAGCCGCTTTAAAGTAGTCTGGCGCTTTAAACAAGCTCATTAATGCCATATAACCGCCATAGCTATGGCCGTAGATAGCAATATTGTCGCCATCAACAAAAGGCAAACTGCGAAGGTAATCGACCCCCACCTTCTGGTCGTTCACTTCAGCATCACCTAACTGCTTATAGATGACATACTCAAACTTAGTACCACGATGAGCTGAACCGCGGTTATCCAGTTGATAAACGATAAAACCCTGCTGCAGTAGGTGTTGAGTAAAGTAATCTTGATGACTCCAACTGTTTGTCACCAGTTGAGCATGTGGGCCGCCATAAACACGCACCACCACTGGATATTTCTTACTGGCATCAAAATGGGTTGGCTTAAACATTCTATATTGCAATGCTTGACCATCTTCAGCGGTTAACTCACCAAACTCCGGTACTTGCCATAAACCAAAGTAGTCATACAGCGGATGTCCTGGCTTGACTTCGTTTTGCTCTACCCAAGCAAGGCGCTTGCCAGAATCGTCATGTAAGCTCACCTGAGGTGGTTGCGATAAACTACTGAAATAGTCCAAGTAGACAGCTTGATTGTCAGCAAACACCGTTGAGTGCATACCAGAACGAGTACTGATTGGCTCGACCTTGCCACCCGCAATAGCGACGCGGTATAACTGCTTCTCAGTCACTTTAGTTTGGCGGCCAGTAAAGTAAACTTGGCCCGCTTTTTCATCGATAAACTCGACGTCATCAACCGCCCAATCCCCCTTGGTGAGTTGACGAATAACATTGCCATCCAGTCCAATCAAATAAAGGTGGTTAAATCCATCACGCTCAGATGCCCAGATAAAGGCTTTTTGTTGCTTTAAAAAGTGCAGATCATCATTGAGATTAACCCAAGCTTGGCTGCGCTCTTGCACTAAGTTTTTATTGCGCTTGATGTCATCAATATTGACCACTCTTAAATCGAGTGATTGTTGATCACGACTTTGCCATTGGTACGACAACTGCTTGCTATCAGGTAACCACTTAACCCGCGGCAGGTAGATATCAGTCTCTTTGCCTAAATCGACCCAAGCGACCTTTTTGTCGTTAAGCGACACTACGCCAAGTTCAATTTTAACGTTGTTTTTACCCGCATAAGGGTAACGTTGCTCAGTCAGCTTGATGCCATCTGCATAAATTTCATTGCGCGTCACCAGCTCCACGCCAGACTCATCAATGCGGGTATAAGCAATCGCCGACTCATCCGGTGACCACCAATAGCCCGTCATGCGGCCCATCTCTTCTTGCGCGACAAACTCAGCCATGGCATTTTTGATTGCCCCGCCGCCATCGGTTGTTAGCGCAGTCACTTTCTCGGTTTTGAGATCAAGCACATACAAGTTTTGCTCACGCACAAAAGAGACCAAATTGCCCTTAGGAGACAACCTCGCATCGGTTGCAAAGCCTTCACTGGTATTAAGCAGTTTGACTTGGTTACTATTAACGGAGAAATAATACAGTTGGCCAGATGCAGGGATAAGGATAGCTTGGCTATCATCGGCCCAGAAGTACTCCATGATCCCTTGCCCATAGATGCGTTGGCGCTCTCGGCGTGCTTTTTCTTCATCCGATAACTCGCCCGCTACCAGCTTGTCAGCATCAAGCAATAAACTCTGCTTACCGCTGGCCACATCCATCTGCCATAGGTCATAAAGGTGTTGATCATCTTTACGACCCGCTAAATAGGTTACCCGCTTACCGTCTGGCGATAACTTAAGTCCACGAGGACTGGTGCCCGCAAGTGCAGGAGAAGCATACATACGTTCGATAGTGAGCGGGGTATCACCGCCCGCTAATGCTGTAGATTGTGCAACTGCTGTCGATGCCATCACCATAGGGAGAGTAGCAAGCAGCAAGTTCATCCAATTTTTTTTCATTATTATTCCTTGGATAACACGTTGTTAAAACGTGCTTTGACTGAAAATTCGCCTACATTGTGCCTCAATCATCACTAAAACAAAAACAATGCACACAATATGCACAGGCGCGTGTGCTTTACAGCTGAAAAAACTGCCATTCTCAGGTATCATCGCCGACAATAATAAGTTTAAACCCTCAAATCTCTAACTCAATTTAGTGTGATTAAATTGTCATAGGAAACAACATGCAGACTCTGGCTGAAAACCTGACATCGCAAGCGATTTCTCCCTCTCTTGAAAAACTGATCCTGACCTTAGCTGAAACCTCAATCGAGATCAGCCATGCCGTTCGCCACGGTGCTTTAGCCGGCATTCTGGGCGCAACTGAACAAGAGAACGTTCAAGGTGAAACCCAAAAGAAACTGGATATCATCACCAATGATATGCTCAAAGATGCGCTAAAAGCTGACGGTACAGTACGTGGCATTGCGTCTGAAGAGGAAGATTACGTCGTTGATGCCGATGCTAACGGTGAGTATCTAGTGTGTTTTGATCCACTTGATGGTTCATCAAACATCGATATCAACTCATTAGTCGGCACTATTTTCTCAGTACTACCTGCACCCGCTGGCGAGTTTTCAGAAAAGAGCTTTTTACAAGCAGGCCGCAATCAAGTTGCTGCCGGATATGTGCTTTACGGCCCATCAACCATGTTGGCACTGACGACGGGTAAAGGGGTGCAGTTGTTTACCCTAAACCCAGACACTAACGAGTACCTGTTAACTGATCCAGCGATGAGCATCAGCAAAGACACGGCTGAGTTTGCTATTAATATGTCTAACCAGCGTTTCTGGGAAGCGCCAATGCAGACCTATATCAGCGATCTGCTATTAGGGACAATTGGACCGCGTGAAAAAGCCTTTAACATGCGCTGGATTGCCGCCATGGTCGGCGATGTTCACCGCGTGCTTTGTCGCGGCGGAATTTTTACTTACCCAACAGACAACAAGAACCCTGACAAGCCGTTTAAATTGCGCTTGATGTACGAAGCGAATCCAATGTCTTTTCTTGTTGAACAAGCAGGCGGTAAGGCTTCTACCGGTTATGAAACCATCATGGATATTCAGCCTACAGCGATCCATCAGCGTGTTGCCGTGATCTTAGGCTCAGCTAACGAAGTTGACGTTTGTCTTGAATATCACACTCAAGATTACAGCGAAGAGCCGACAATATAAGATTCTAGGAGCTAGAAGCTAGGAAGAGCTAAGACGGCACAAGTTAAGACGGAACGGCCGGAAAATCTGAGACGGAAAAGATTAAAGAAGGTTCTATGCTTGAGCATTAGCAGCTTCTAGCAGCAACTCTAAATGAAAAAGCGCAGTTCCTTTTGGGGATTGCGCTTTTTTTGTGGCTTTAATTTGGACAAAGCTAAATTCTGCATATTGATAATTTGTCCTCATCCAATAACCTGCGGTCGGCCATGTGCAGACGCTGCTGAGACTCGCCGCAGCTCTTTATAAAGAGAGGGTCCATGTGGGCTCAACCAAAATATCTGACCTCCAGGAATGGAGGGAATGCCAAATTATGTCGGTAACATAATGTGCCTTGTTTCCGAAGGCCTCAGTCGCTTCTACACCGAGTTATAAAAGCACAATCATTCGGTATTTAGGTTTTCAATTTAAGAATGCAAAAGTTACCGTCACTTTAAACTAACAGAAAACACCTATTCCCCATCGAAGTTGCCGAAGTACGCAGATGAAAATGCCGTGGAACCATCATGGTCTTTCCCGCGCATCCATGCACTTCAAGACATTCAGGCATCCTGCCTATCAGTTGATGGTTCAGGTTCAGGCTCGGGGGTACATGGATGTACCATCTGAGCCGTTAGGCGATTTTTATTGGAGTATGAGGCCCGTATCTAATGCATGTAACTTCGTCGGGGCGGCACGGGCGATCCAAGAGGGGATTGCTGTTGATCCCCTTTTGGCCGAGTGTGAGCTGGAAGCTCGCGACTTTTATTAAGCGCAGCTTGATATCTCTAACCCCTTAAGCAACTTATGACAAAAGTTGCACATACAAAAAAGCCCTCATCTATACAGATGAAGGCTTCATATTAAGAGTAACTAAAAGTTAGTTTTTCTTAGAGTAAATCGCTGCGTTCTCACCAGCCATTCTACCGAAGGTGACGATGTCAGAGATTGCGTTACCACCTAGGCGGTTAGCACCATGAACACCACCAGTCACTTCACCAGCGCCGTATAGACCAGGGATAACTTGCTTCTTAGCGTCCATAATTTCAGACTTAGAATCAATCATCACGCCGCCCATAGTGTGGTGAACACCAGGAGTCACTTCAATTGCGTAGTAGTTACCTTCGTTCAATGCACGAGGTAGGTTTGGACGTGCAAAGTCAGTATCTTTACCACTAGTCACAAGGGTGTTGTAACGAGCGACAGTTTCAGTCAGTGCTTTTCCATCGATGTTCTCTAACTTGCCAAGCTTAACTAGCGAATCAGCACTTGGTACAACACCTAGACCGATATACTTATCAATCTTGCTTAGTGACTTACGGACTGAGTCATCAAAGATTAGGAACGCAGACTTACCAGTTTGGTTCAAGATAGCTGCTGAAGCCTTATCACGTGTAGTGATTTCGTTGACGAAGCGCTTACCTTCGCGGTTAACCAAGATTGCACCGTTACCACGTACAGCTTCAGTCACCATCACACCACCTTTAACAGAAAGTGTTGGGTGAGCTTGGATGTACTGAAGGTCAACCGTAGCTGCACCTGCATTTTCCGCAACATCGATACCGTCACCAGTAGCACCTGGTTGGTTAGTTGAAATAAAGCCTTTTAACTTAGGATCAAGTTTTGCTACACGCTCGTTGTTCTTAGCGAAACCACCTGTTGCTAATACAACAGCATCTGCTTTGATCCAGTAGTAGCCTTTATACATGCCTTTAACGAGTAGGCCTTTAACATTGCCTTCATCGTCTTTTAGGATTTCAATACCGCGAGTGTTCATGCGCATATCAATATCGCGCTTAACAGCATTATCGTAAAGCACTTGAATAACGTGAGCACCTACACCAGCGCCACCCGTTGGACGGTGAGAACGGTTAACTGATGCGCCACCCATGCGGCCAACGTCATCTAAATCAGCACCCATGCCAGTCAACCAGTTAACTGAAGCTTTAGAGTGAGATGCAAGTACATCAACCAATGCTGGATTGTTTAAGTTACGGCCACCTTTCATGGTGTCTTTAACCATCAATTCAACACTGTCTTTAATACCTTTGGCTTTTTGCTGATCAGTCCAAGCGGCGTTCATACCACCTGCGGCTAACTTAGCGTTACCACCGATGACGGGCTCTTTTTCAACAAGAATGACTTTAGCGCCGTTATCAACCGCAGAGACGGCAGCAGAGAAACCTGCACCACCAGAACCAACAATAACAACATCTACAGTATCACGAGGCGCTGCAGCGAGTGCTGCTTGACGCTCAGACTTGTCTTTCAACAACTCTTTGATGCTAGGTTCGTTACGTTCCCATTTCTTTGTATACGGCATATCAAAATCGAAGCTATGGCAAGAATCACAGTAGACCATCGATTTTTCGTGAGCGCTGTGACAAGAGGTACAAGCCACTTCGCCTGGGAAATGAGAGTCATGGGCATTGTAGTGCTCATGTTTGGTTTCTTCAGCGACTTCTTCTAGCGTGCCGTGACAAGATACGCACTGAGCGTTCTCGAAAGTTAAGCTATCGTTTGATAGTTCACCATCTGGCATGTGGCAGCTATCACACTCTTGGTTTTCACCGTGGAATTCTGCCAAGTTGTCAGCGGCAATCGCACTTGCCATAAAGCCTGTTGAGCCGAGAAGTGTGGCAATACACACTGCTTTTTTAAAGTTTTTCATCTCAAATCCTCACCTTTACCCAACTGCATCGCAGCGAACAAAAGTCATCACTATAATTTCGACAATCAAAAGTGTTGTCGTTAATTTTTAAATTCATCACTATATTGCGGCTGATACAGGCGTTGCTCAACTGAATCCCGTGATAACAACGCTAAACTGAACACTTGATCACAGCCTGTAAATCACCTCATGCAAAGATGCATAACTGCATGGTCAGTTATGCAAAAATGCATAACTCTATGTTATCCCGCTCACACATCAATGCCGACAGCACCCAACTATTTTAGTTAATGATAGACAATAGAAACCTCTGCGTAGCTAAATAGAGTGCATAAAGCTGAACACCTAAGGTGATGTATAGCCAAACGATATGTAAATAGGTAGTTAAAGCGAGAATCTCAGCACAGTTATGCTCTATAAGCGCATGCTAAAATTGGCTTATGAAAATATTAGTTAACTTATTCTGCACTCTCAGTCTTTTGACTCTCCCTCTCATTGCACAGGCCGCAGCCCCCCATGAAAAGCAAAGTATTGTCTTTGGAGTTCACTCAAAAACAGCTCCGCTAGAGTGGCGTAATAATGGCGTCGAACAAGGCTTTAACCTGGAATTGATGGATAGGATTGGTCAACTAATAGGCAAGCGCATCGTCGTTAGACGTAAGACATTTCAGCAATTACTTGCCGATGTACACAATCCTGAATCATTGATTGATGTGATTGCCGTGGTGAGTCCGGTGACGATCGATCGCGATCTCAGCCAATCAGATCCCATTTATGCCACCCATGCAAAAGCCTACACCCTGCAAGGAAAGTCATTTATTGACGGCTGGAACGACCTAAAAGGGAAGCGTGTCGCCATCAAAAAAGGCGCTTGTGTCGATGTGTACATATCAGGAAAACTGCAAAATTTTAAAAGAGTCGATGTCGATCTTTATGAAACGGGTTTTCAGCTATTAATAAAAGGCAAAGTCGATGTGGTGATTGCCGAAAACTTTGTCGCAAGACGATTAATGCCTTTATATCCCTCAATTCGAAGTTCTAGCGACCCACTCATTTACGGCGCGTTTAATTTTATAAGCAACCATAAAAATGCCGTGTTAATGGATAAAATTAATGATGCATTAAGGCAGCTAAAACTGTCAGGAGAATATGACCGTCTCGTCAATAAGTGGTTTGGTACTGGCCGTGAGAAAGTGGATCTTAACTCTGCCCAACAAAAAATACTGTCGTTGGCTATTTTCGTCAGCCTTATCTCTGCGATAGGCATGTTACTGACGGGTTACATCAGTCTGAACTTACGCAGACGCACCACAGCGCTAAACCTTGAGTTAGCACAGCGAAAAAAAGCAGAAACGGCTATATCTAATCTCTCTAAACAGTTCCAATCGGTGTTAGATGGTATTCCTCATGGGGTCACTCTATTTAATCGAGAGGGTGAGTGCTTATGGAGCAACGACAATAACCAGCTGCTGAGTAATCCTCTGTTTCACTATGAAGATGGTCAACCTTTTACACTTTACCCAACCTTGATTGAAGCACTCGATACGGATAAATCGACCATTGCAGATATGATGATTGAAAATCAGTATTGGCAGTTACAGCTGCATCCTATCGGTGATAATCAAGCGGTTATCTTGCTTGAAGAAACGACAGAACAGCAGCGGCTGCGCCAAGCCAATAACGAAGCCAGTAGGCTGGCCTCACTAGGCGAGCTATCTGCGGGTATCGCGCATGAAATTAATAATCCCACCGGTATTATCGTCCACTCCATTGCGTTTATTAATGATGCCCTTACCGACCTTTCAAGCGCCGCTGATAGCTATCAAAAACAAAATCCATTTTGGAATATTGCCGGCCTAGAACCTACATCCGCCATGGCAGAACTCAGTTTGAGTAGTCAGTCGATCCTTGAAGGCGCCGGACGAATTAGCCGCATCGTAAGTGACCTAAAGCGTTACGCTTTGCCAACGCTCACCGATGCATATCAAGCTATCGCACTTAATGAAGTGGTGCTGGTATCTTTACGCTTAACCGCTAACCAAATAAAACTCTTGAATGTCGCCACTGAACTGCACAATCCAAGCCCAATCATTAAAGGTGATGCACAGCAACTCAACCAAGTGCTGATTAATTTGATTCAAAATGCCTGCCATGCCATTGAACTTGATGCCGAGACTTATGAGCATGACCAGCATATCTTGATAAAGACCAGCGTAGAGGAGCAATTTGCTTGCCTAACCGTGATAGATAAAGGCCAAGGAATGGACAGAGCGACACTGCAACGGATCACCGAGCCATTTTTCACCACCAGACGCTCCAATGGTGGCAGTGGTCTAGGTTTATCCGTTTGCAGCCGCATTATTAAAGAACATAAAGCCGATATGCAGATTGAATCACGTATTGGCCAAGGTACGGTCATTACCCTTCGTTTTCCATTGGAGTCTCAAACGTGAAACTTGCCAGAAATATCCTACTTGTCGACGATGAAGCATCTTGGTTGCGCACCTTATCAATTACGCTCAATCGGTTAGTGCCCGAAGCAAAAATTGATACCTGTGTTGACAGCAGACAAGTGATGAACCGTCTTGAGGTGAGTGACTACGCTTTGGTATTACTGGATCTGACGATGCCATTTCACTCAGGTGAAGAACTGTTGGATATGATCCGCAATGCGTTCCCTAATACACGGGTCATCATTGTCACTGGCGTTAATGAAGTCGATACCGCAGTCCGCTGCATTAAACATGGCGCGTACGATTATTTTATTAAAACCGACAATGTTAATGATCTGGCCAGAACCGTTCGTCGTGCCTTAGAGGTTGTCGGTCTGGAACGCAACTATTTAAGAATAAAAGAGAGCTTTCTAAGTAAAACCTTAAGTCAGCCCGAAGCGTTCAATAATATTCTGACTTGCGAGCCCTCCTTGATCGACCAGTTCCGTTACTTTGAAGCCGTTGCACCCAGCCCAGAGCCAATCTTGATCCAAGGAGAAAGCGGCACCGGCAAGGATGAATTCGCCAAATCAGGCCATCTACTTTGTTGCCCTGACGCGCCATTTGTTAATGTGAACCTTGTAGGAATAAGCACCTCTGCGTTCGAACTGCAGCTATTTGGGCAGATCAAGACCCTCGAAAATGGCCAAGTCAGCGCGCAAGCAGGTGTATTACATCAAGTGCAATCAGGCTTACTGTATTTGAATGAGATTGGTGATTTACCGATAGAAGCACAAGCAAAGCTGGTCGATGTGATTGAGCATAAACAATACTATCCAATTGGCAGTGATAAAGCCTATCCCGTACTGTGTAAAATCATCACCTCGACACAGCATGATCTGCTCGCACTAAGCAAAGCCGGCAAGTTTCGAAACGATCTCCTATACCGGTTACGATCTCACACCATAAAGCTGCCACCATTAAGGCAACGTCGGCTCGACCTATTCATGTTGATTAATCACTTCATCACCCTGGCAGCAGATGAGATGAACTTGTCTAGACCACAACAACCCAGCAGCCTTGCCGCACAATTAGCCGAGTATGAGTTTCCTGGAAACTTACACGAACTTAAGGGAATGGTGTTTGATGCGGTCAGCAGAAGCGATGGTATTCAACTCAACATTACCCCCTTTATGGAAGCCATAAATCTCAATAAAGCCGCTCCCGATGATAAATGCCAGTTGGTTTTTCCAAAAGAGCTGCCGACATTAGCGCAGATGGGCGACGCACTGATAAATGAAGCCATGAGCCGCACAGCCAATAGCCAAACTGCAGCAGCAAGAATGCTCGGCATTAGCCAAAGCGCGTTAAGTCGACGACTTAAGCAAGATAAATAGACTTCACTATTATTGAACATTTATAGCTAATGCTCTCTACTTAGGTAGAGAGCTCTCCGCCTTGTCAGCATAGTAAAATCCGTCTCTAATCAGGTTCAATATCAATCCGTATAGATCCGAACACTCTGCTATAACTCAAACTTCTCAACATTACCCCGATGATTAAATCAACCGTAATTATCTTTTGAAAACACATAACCAATCGTAAAATCACTTCCGATTACTTTAAATATTTCGAGTTCTACGAGGCTAACGGCACATTAACTCTAGTGCTTCACTCAACAACGAGAATCAACAATACAACAACAAACATCTTCTAAATTACAACGATAAGCCAACTTTCATTTGAATTAGTCATAATTTAAAGCGCTACCAATAAGATACTCACTTTATTTCGTCAAAAATACGACTAACGCCATTATTGTGACACCAACAGCTAGATAACATCTATAACAACTGATACAGTTGCGCCGTATCGTATTTAGCCGAAATTCTGAGTTCTCCTTGCAATATATATTTACCTAATAGGACATCATTTTGAAAACGTTTATGCTTTTACTTAGCTTGTTTATCGTGGTTCCCGCAAATGCAGCATTCTTTGGCGATTTCGTTTTAGAAAGTGATATCCAATCACACCATCTTCAAACGGTACAAAACGGTAATGTATTATTATTTCAATGTGATACAAATAATACAGAGATACAAACAATCTTAGATACTCAGAGTTTCTATGCTTACCATGACGATCCAAGTATTCTAATACTCGAACTCAATGGTTTAAGACGACAGTTGAGTGGTGAAGGTTCGGATTCAATGTTTAAATCCTGTTTTGACTGTGATAATGAACCCTTGCATACGATACTTGATGAAATCAATAGCTCTGTAGATGGCGTACTTAACCTCGAAGCTATATCACTAAGCTCAGGTATCAGCAGTAATGCGAGTTTTAACATTCATCAACTTGACAAAGCGATGCTCGAATTACGAAAAAACTGTCAACAACTTTCAATGAAAAGTTTAAACCGCTTTTAATCACGACTTCCTATATCTTCAAGCTAGATGAAATACAAATGGCATGATTCACCAACATTTTTTATAAAACTAGCGGTTTCTATCGCTTAACTATTCAAATTTATTTCTGCTGTGGTAATATGCGGCGGATTAGAACACGCTCATAGGATGGGCACTTTAAAAATCAAGGATGAATAGTGAAACCTCTCCATATATTAGTTTATATCTTAATCGCTATACCAAGCTTTATGACGCAAGCTGAACCCTATAGCAATTTAATGATTAGCTCATCTGCGTCAAATTCGTCTCTGCTTGTTTCACAAGAAAGTAACACTCTACTTCTTAGCTGCACTTCTATCGATACCACGATTAAAACAATTCTCACCACCAGCACTCCTTATGCTTACTACGCAGATGACAGTTTATTGATTGTTAATTTAAATGGTATTCACTGCCAAATGCGTGGACAAAGCTCAGCCTCTACGTTTGTATCTACCGAAGGCTGTGAGCCAGAGAAAAGTAAAATGCTGCGTAAAGAGTTCCAGTCAAATAACCCTCTACATCTAGGGTTAGAAGCTGTTTCCATGAGCTCAGGAAGGAGTTCGTTGGCAACATTTTATATTGATTCAGAAGCTGCTGAACTAAAAGCCTTTTTCAATCAGTGTCAAAATACCACCCTAGAAAATGCCAGCTAATTACTGACATTTCAAATGTAATAACCTTTAGTATTAAACCATCGCGAATGTCGCTTCAGTGCACTTTTCTGTCTCATCAATAATGGTCAGCACTGCGGTATCGCCAACCATGTGACATGAGTTAAGGACCATATCGATTAAGCGATCTAACACTGCTGTTATAGCAAATGCTTCAACAGGAAACACCAAGATTTAATGGTTAAAACAACTCTTACCATTAGCACTCCTTATGCCTACTACAAAGATGATAGTTTATTGATTGTTAATTTAAATCATATTCACTGCCAAATGCGTGGACAAAGCTCAGCATCGACGTTTGTATCTAGCGAAGGCTGTGACCCAGAACAAGATAAAAATATGGGGCAAGAGCTTCACTAAAATCCCCCTCTACATCTTGGGTTAGAATCAGTTTCGATGAGTTATGGAAGAGGTACATTGGCAACATTTATATTGATGTTAGAGCCACTGAACTAAAATAGTTTTAAAAAAAAGTAAAAATTTAGCCAAAAAAAATGCCAGCTAAATAGCTGACATTTCAAATGTAATAACCTTCAGCGTTAAACTGTCGCTAATTTAGCTTCAGCACGCTTTTCTGTCTCATCAACAATAGTCAGCACTGCGGTATCACCAACCACGTTACATGAGGTCAGTACCATATCGATTAAGCGGTCTAGCGCTGCAACAATAGCAAATGCTTCGACTGGTAAACCCATCTGATGGATAAGCACACCAATCATCACCATTCCGCCTCCAGGAACGCCACCAGCGCCAACAGAGAGCAAGAAGATACTAAACAGTAGTGCAGGAAGCTGATCCATGCCGATTGGAGCACCAAACGCGTTTGCGACAAAGAAAATAGCAATAGTGATGTAAATCGATACCCCGCCCATGTTCATGGTGGCACCGAGCGGAACGCCAAATCCAGCAACAGCACGATTAACGCCAAGCTTTTCGGTCAGGGTGCGCATCGTCACTGGGATTGTTGCATTTGAACTTGCCGTTGATAGTGAAAACAGGATCTGTTCACGGGTCTTACTGCGGAACTCTTTCGCCGATACAGGCGTAAACATGCTTACCGCAAATGGGTATACCACAAAAATCCAGAAGAGTAGCAAACTTAAAATCACCACTAGGTATTCAAGCACGCTACCAAATATGGCAGCTTCAAGTGTTGCACCGAGTTTAAGCATTAATGCAAACACACCGATTGGTGCAAGCTGCATCACCACGCTAATCAACTTCATCATAATGTTGTTAGCAACCTGAAAGCCACTGACTGCACTTTTAGCTGTCTCGCCAAGCGACTTAATCACCCCCCCCAGCAGCAGAGCCATAAAAATAACTTGCAGCATATTGCCTGACGTAAAGGCGGCGACTGGATTGCTCGGTACAATGCCGACGATAAGTTGAACTAAGTTTGGTAACTCAGTTGCGACAATATCGACGCCACCATTGCTAGACATATCAACCCCTTTACCCGGAGCCAATAACAAGGCTACCGTCAAAGCCGCAAAAATGGCCACTAACGTGTTGATGATATAGAAGCCAAAGGTTTTTCCGCCCAAGCGACCAAAACTGTTGAGATCTTTAAGCTCGCAAACCCCACATACAATGGAAACAAAAACCAGCGGTACAACTAACATCATGATCATGTTGACAAACATGGTGCCAGCGCCAGAGGCGATATCGACAACAGTGCCAGTAAAGAAGCTGATATCTGCGAGAGAATATTGAATAATCGATCCGAGGATCAGACCGGTAAACAGACCCATAAAGATCCGCGTTGAAAGTGATTTAGTCATTAACTTGCCTTATATTCGACATGTCTTATCGCATGTCTTCTATTGCCTTCAATCATGACGACTTAGTACTAGTCGCCTATTTGTGGTTAGGATAGTGAAACATGCTGGCAATAAATTCAATAAAAAACACCGAATTACTTTACAAAACAAACTTATAACAAATTAGAATACCTACACTAAAGCACTGTATAAAATCAAAAAAAACCCTCAAAAAATACAAGTAACCCAAGAAAATACCTACAGAGGCAACATTCACACAACACTGACTTATTTTTCTTTCAAAAAAAAGCAGTTTAAATCACCTGAAACGGCGTGGATCGCAGAGCTAAAAACTACCAATACCATAGCAAGCAAACTAAGTCACTACCCTGTGGTGTTAGGCAGTTTTATATAAAGTGATTACCAGTCTATTTTATACTCGAGCAGCGACTTGGCGCACACTTTAGCGCCGATTACATCGCTAGCAAATGTTGCAGCTTAATACTGAGGTGATACCGAACGATACAGCCCTATAACGCTAATCAATAATGATAACGTCTTTAAGGAGCCTTCAAGGAGAGGATAGTTATCGCAAGAACATCTCAACAAATGACGGTTAATAGACAACCTTCGTCTACAAAGCAAATAGCTGCAACGGCAAATGATGACTTAGCATATGCTCCTGCTTCAGTGTTAGATGTTGCTGATTCATTAACAATAAAGCCAACTGACATTGAGCGGGTAACGGCTGTTGACGGCCCAAATAAAGACGTGCTTCGTTTTGGTTATGCCACTCTTGCTCAATTCCTTCTAACCCTACTGTAATCGCTATCGCCGCCTCACAATCTGCTGGTGACAACCAGTAATCCGCTTGGCTGGTGTAAGCGATCTCAATGCCCTTTGGGTCTAAATCGCTAAAACAGACCAGTTTATAGCTGGCGTTATGTTGCCAACGCCTAAAAAATTGATAGGCAGTTCCGGTTTGCTGGCTGGGCTTTACGTCACCACGGTATACCCACAATGCATCTTTTAAAGCCTCTGGTAGGATGAGCTGCGCCAAGTTAGCCATTAATGTCAGGTTCTCCACCAGCACGATGTATGGGTGTTCAATACTGTCGATTTCGTCAGCTTTTATTGACAGTCCCAATGAAGAAAATGGCGATTTAGCGATCAGTTGTTTGTTGATTTTCAAACCATTGATGCTGTTAATGAGAATAAAGTCACGGCTAACAGGGTAGCTATTTAACTTCTCATTTCTATCGGTCTTTGAATTGTCATGTCGACTTTGTGGTTCTGGATAGGGGTCAAACTCAAGATGCGCGTCCAACTGCTGTTTAACTTTATTAATGAGCCGTATTTTATCAGCGATGGCGTAAGTGAAATAGCCAGCTGAAAACACACCAAAATCATAGTCCGACTTTAGGCGTTTTAAATACTCTTTACTTGGAATCTTGTCACCTGCAGAATATTTACGCAGCAGTTTTTGGGTATCGTTAAACAAGCCTTTTTGCATACATAACCTATATTCAAAGCGCGATTTTCAAACGTTGTTTATTTAGCACTGCTGTCATTCATCGGCAAGGCCGCCGTAACCCCATCCCTGGGGCTTTGCCTTACATCCATGCTGATGAAGACCTACTTTATTCAGATGGATAAAATTCAGACTCTTACAAATTGAACAACCGCAATAGAGAGCACAGCGATTAATTTAAGCCGATCACCACATCGTGGTAGCTGAAGTTATCGGATGTCCCCGCAAGTTGGACCCCTTTCATATTGATGCTAAACGCGGCTTGTTGTTCATTGGTTAGCTTGCAATAGCAGCTAAACACCAATTCAATCCAGGCTTTTGGCTTGATGCTATGAGCATTTTCTTGCCAATCATTCTGTGACTGTCGCCAAAATACTAAGGCGGAGATGGGGGCATTAGTCGTAATGACTTGCTCAAACAGCAATTCAGCTTGCAGATCAAAAAAGTCACTTTGATAGCGCACTCGCTCTATCGGCTTAAGCTCAATGTCTGCAGTCTCTCGCTCCTTCATATCCTGAGCCATAGATTGCTTTCGCAAGGCTTGAACTAACTGAATAAGCGGTGCTTCTAACGCGGTATTACGCGTATCAACATAAGATTTAAGCGCCATCGCCGGGGCTAATTTTAAGCCCTCAGGCAATTCAGGGTGCTCATACAGATTATCGCTTAGATCAAACTCAGGGTGCTGACGTAAAAAACGCGCCATGCTGCGCAGTTGATTGGCCTTTTTCTCATCACGACGTAAGCGAAACAGGCTCAGACGCATGTTGTCGATAATGAAACGTAGCCTTGGCAACACTTGGTTAAACCAATAGACAAAACCGGTAATTTTACGAGCGAACTCATTTGGACACGGCCAGTTTATCCACTCATAACAAGCTTCTGGATCAATTTGTTGCAGCTCGGTCAGTAGATTCTGTGCATGGTTCAAGTAGCGCTCGTTTTGTCTTATCTTGTTCGCTAGGCTACTGACAAAACCAAACTGGCTCACAATACCGTAATGCATATTGTCGAGGTTATTGTTTAAACCATCTTTGGTTTCATATAACAGATCGTCAAGTTGTTCTAAAAACAGATCGGCATCTTCAGAATGATTAGCCTGTACCGACAGTTGATAGTCTTTCACCGTTTCGTCCAGCGCTTCAATCACCTTGCCCATGTCGGTTAACTGACGATAACTGCTTTGCTTGCGCATCAAACGATTAAGCATACGTTTAAAGTCTGTGGTGACCCTAAACTCACCAGCTTCATCATCAGGGCGCAGTAGACCCGCCTTGTGTAAGGTCGAAATGGTTTTGCCATCTTGACTGTCTGCTGCTATCGAGCCGTAGACATAAGCGTTAGCCAATAGCTCATCGTTAGCGCCTATTTTTCTCAGCAGCGCTGCAACCTGTCCTGCATCAAAGCCTGCCATTAGAACAATAACTCATCTTGTTGTTCGGTCTGCTCATCCGGCAATTCGACTTGCTCTGAATCATTTAAAAACTCAATTAAACAGTAAATAAGATCAAACCGCGCCGTGGCGAAATAACGACTACTACCGGGGTTTTTCCTAACGAAATAGTGCATATCTTCGAGCTTATTAAATAAGGTCGCAAGCTGCTCTCTGGTTTCTTCTTTATTGGTTTTAAACGGCTTAATCGAGGTCAACCGTCTAAGTTGATCGCGTAAGGTTTGATCTTGCTCGAACGGTTCGAATAGTGCGTTAATATTAACGACTGATTTTCCATGCAAGGGCAGATCGGCTTGGGTCGCAGTCAGCAGTAAATCTAAGAATTCAACTAACGGTCTAAACACACTGCGCATTTCATTAAACAGCGCTGACAACTCGGCAGAATTACTTTGATCCACTTGCATAAAGGTGCAGTAATAGGCATCCGCACTGTCGAGGTAAGTTAGGTTACGATCGAGATTTGACAAAAAATCACTGACTCGTTCAAACTCACTGTCGACTTTAAGGTAGGTAAACTCTTCAGCAAAAGCGGTTTCGCAAATCACTTCTCCAGTGAGCAGTTTTTGAATCGTCTGTTTAAACATTATAACTCCTGCTTAGCGGTCGCCGTTTGTTGCTGACTGGCTCGGTTTGCCAAAAGTTCATCGAGGCGCGACTGCGGTATTTCAGCATGATAAATTTTATTATCTTTCAACTTATAGTGTCTGTCGTATAAGGATAAAATATGACGATCGGTGGACGGCGAAGCCGATAAAATGTGAATGTCATTATCACTAAACATTTTCAATAACAGATCAATATTTTCAGCCGCCAATTCACCCAGCTCATCCACTGGTAAAATGATCTGACTGCCAAATTGGCTTTCGCCACGCAGCATCCCAAGCAAGCCTGCAAACAACGACAACATCGCCAAATACGATAGACCCGTCGAGCTCACTTTTTTGAGCTGACGTGCATTACGCGCATGTTTAACCTGGCCTTTTTCAGTGATGGTAAATTCAATATCAAACAGATTGCAGTGGTTTAATACAAAACCTTCGCTAGGCAAGTACGTCGCCAATTTTTGCATCGCATAAACAAGATCGTCAGGGATCTCACCAACACCGTCGCTTAATTGATCGCGGCATAGATCATAGGCTTTTGAAAACTCTTTTAACGATCCCCAGTATTCCAACTCTTCTTGCTTCATCACTGTGGTGACGCTGATCTCTGCTAACGCATCAAAATGAGCAAGCCCTGTTACCTTAGTCGACAGCTGCTTACCTATCGTTTTAATTTGTCTAGCAAAGTTCTCAACATGCTGATAAAACTCATTGATCATGGTGGCGTTAACCGACACCAACTGGTAAGTGTTTTTTTGCTTTTGCTGAGCACTGCTTAACAGCTCGACGATGGGCTCTCGGTATTTAAACAAACTTTTTGCGGCACTAAAGTTATCGTGTTCAGCCACCAGCTTTTGCCAGTTATCGTACAGATCGCTGCTGGCATGTTTCTTTTTAAAACCGTCGTTAAACTTATTCAGCTGCTCGCCTAAGCGTTTTTCAATCACTTTAAATTGATTGAGCCAATCGGCGCAAAAACTCACACTAAGATCCGCTTGATTATGCGGTTGACCAGCAGACTCCAACGCTTCAATGCCCTGCTTTTCACAGTGACGTTGGCTGTCCGCTAATTGATTGAGCAACTCCTCGGCATAGGTTTTTTTATCATTCAGTTTTTTAATATCGCTGCGTAGCGCTGTGATGTCACTATTGAGTCGCACGTTAGCATCTTCAAGCTGAGTCTCAATACTCCGCTGCTGTACTAATCGATTCTGATTTTGCTCAACTAAACCATCACGATGACAATAGCGGTCACTCATAAAGTGCTGGTAGTGATGTGCCTTTTGCTCAAACACAGCACACTGCTTCAACGCTTGCTCTATCGCCTTGCGCTCTGTGGTGCGTTTATCGACCTCTCCGTCTGGATCAAGTTTGGCCAGATCGGTGTTTTGCTGCTTTTTCAGATCTTTTAAACGTTGCTTATAGTTCGCGTCACTCTCTGTGCTCTCCTCCACTAGCAATGCCAGCTGGCTATCACGATCGCCTTCTACCACCATACGTTTTTCAAGTAGCTGATTATGCAGTTCATGGCGCTGTTCTTCAGCATCATCTGTATACTGTTGTTGCTGTTTGACTAAGCGCTTCTGTTCAGACTCTAGCGTTTTGAGTTGCTGATTAACAGCATCGGTATAAGCCTTAATCGCCACGGCTTTTTTAACCTCAAAATTCTCTTTTTGCACATTTAGCTGCTGCAAATTGAGTTCATTTTTGGTCAGATCCTGCGTCGCCGTTGCGCAATCAGCTTCCGCTACAGAGATCTCTTTGGTTAATAAGCCAATATGCTCATCGAGCTGTTCAATTCGAGCAGCCTGCTCAGTTATTTTATCCCCCAAGGCTTCACACTTTTCTCGTAGTTGGATCTCATCGAGAAACAGTGAGTCATTGCTCTGTAAAGGCGCTAGATCGAGAGAAAGACCATAAAAACTGTCGCCACCGACCCATGTAGGGGCTAGATCACAACGCGTTAACTGCTCGCTTGTCAGTAAGCGACCAATGTTATCTTTCCAGTTTTTTGCTTGTGCTTCGTTATCAAGAAAATACTGTAACGAGCCATCAGCAGGAATAAGCTGTGCACGTACCTGCTCATATTCCGTCGAGAGCCCCTCTAACTGACGTTTTTCTTGAGCATATTTCTCTAACTGATTATCGCGGCGCTTGATTAGACCGTTATATTGCTGCAGCGCTTGAGAATGCGCTTTATACAAACTGTTTTGTTTATCTTTAGCATCACTTAACGCTTGCGTGTTTTGCTCGATATCTTGCTGCAACTCTGGGGCGAGCTGCACTTGATTGAGCTGCACCAGGGATAATTTTTGCTGCTCTAGTTTAAGATCACTTTCTAGCTGCTGTTTCTTCAGCTGCAGGGCAATATTGCGCCCATTCAGTTGCTGCTCTAGTTCGCGATTTTGTAACCGATCAACATCAATGATTTTAGTGAGCTTTTGGGTGGCAACCTCACGAATACTGGTGACTTTCGTTTGATTGTTGGTTTGATCTTGAAGGTGTTGAAATTTTAATGTTTGGATCAGATCGGCAAATTTTTGCTGCAACTTATTAATATTACCTTCAAAGGCATTAATAATCGCATTGATCTCATTAAGCTGATCTTGGATATGCGGTGCTCTGTCTGCTTGCAGCTGATAATTTGCCGCATCATCATCGTCATACTTCATCTTGTCAGTATCGAGTAGATCAATCCGGCTTTGATCGCCCTCGATATCTGCCTTTAAGTTAGACACCTGCTTACTCAATGCTTGCTTGGTCGTTTCTAGTTCATGTACCAAAGTTGAAAGCTGTTGTTGTGCCTGCCTTTTCTTTTCAGCGCTGGTCTCTTGTTGTTCATTGAGGCTTACTTGATGGGCTAGTATTTCAAAATGCAGGTGCTGAAGCTTGTTCAATAGACTATCTAGGCTATTAAATTCACCCTGCCACAGGCCAATTTTATCTGCTACTTTTTGTACCGCACGGCTCGCTTGAATATCAGCCAACCAACTGCTGATGTCCTCTTTATTGAGGCTTATTTGCTCTTTCTCTTCCCCTGTACCTCGGGCAAGATAGTCACTCGCGATAGCCACCAGCATACGTTTCACAGCTTCAAAATCGAGGTTCTTTTCGATGGTGCCGTTAATCACTTTATCGATATGCGGACTAGACTGTTCACAAAAGCTGTAGCGATTTTGCAGTTGGCGTACATCTTTTAATTTTCGGCCGCTGCGGAGGTTTTGGATCACTTGACGGTACTTTTCAACGGCCAGATAGCTGGTTGAGTCACAGCCTATCTGCCGATAAAAGCCTTCAATTTCTTTCATTGATCGACGTTGATGATTATCGCCAATAAAGTGTTCACTGTTATAAGCCGCATCAATAAATTTATACTGCGCGCCGCGACCATCGCTACACACGAGTACCATGCACGTTTGCCCATGGGGACGTTGATACTCATAGATCAACATACTTGAAGCACGTGGCAGATAATAATCGACAAAATTACGTGCCTGATCAACCTTGCTGACAATGTCACTTGGCCGCATGCCATAAAATAATGGCAATAAGCGCATTAATGAAGTTTTACCTGCACCATTGGTTCCCTCTAACTGCGTGTGGCCGCTTAAATCAAGCTCATTAACTTGCCCCTTCCAAAAACTGTCAATGATGATAATACGCAGTAAAGAGTAGCCTTGTTGAGCCATGAACATTCCTCATATGAGCGATTTTTACGCCATTACAACGTAAAAAAGGGTAAGCCGGATAATTTATAAGGATTGAGCTATATTGTCGATAGCCAAGTCCTACTTGAACAGGTATTTGGCTAACTTTATTCCGTTATGCGGCTGCATAAAGGACTTATTTAAGCAATTTAGCGAACGGTGTAGAATTAATGATGCTTAACTCGTTACGCCACGGCACTAACACGAGACATCATAATAAGTCACTTTACTCCCCATAAACGCGCAGTGAAGTGACTTAAAACCCAGATTAATGATTAGTGCTTAGCCCCTAGTGTTTTAGTTCGTCAAGCACAGCAGCGCGACGCTTGGCAAAGTACTTATCCGTCTCAGCAATAATCACATGCCTTAAGCCAATTAACGCGATCAAGTTTGGGATCGCCATCAAGCCGTTGACTGTATCCGCTAACATCCAAATCAGATCTAACTGAATAAAAGCACCTACGGCAATCAAGCTTAAAAAGGTCAACTGATATAGTTTCACGCCTTTTTCACCCAAATAGTGACCCGTGAGGTAATACCAACAGCGTTCACCATAATAATTCCAGCCCAAAATAGTGGTAAAGGCAAAACAAACCAGTGCGATAGTCACCACGTATTGGCCAATAATAGCTGAGCCACCAGCGGCAAATGCGGCACTGGTCATTGCTGCTCCGGCAGTGTCGCCACTCCACACTCCGGTGATAATTAACACCAGCCCAGTCATAGTGCAGATTAAAATAGTATCGAAAAATGTCCCCGTCATGCTCACCATGCCCTGCTCAACAGGTTCATTGGTTCTAGCGGCAGCCGCCGCTATAGGTGCGCTACCTAAACCCGATTCATTTGAAAACACCCCTCGAGCGATACCTATTTGCAGCGCCTGCGCCACTGTGGCCCCTAAAAAGCCACCAGCGGCTGAAATTGGGGTAAAAGCCGAGTGCAGCACAAGTTGCAGTGCAGGCAGTATTTGATCGGCAAACATCACTAAAATCCACAGGCAAGCAAACACATAACCTAACGCCATTGTCGGTACGACCTTTTGCGCCACATTGGCGATGCGCTTAACCCCGCCTAATGTCACCGCTGCCACCATTAAGGTCAGCACAATGGCCGTTACCCACGCCGGGACATCAAAGGCGATAGTCATGGCATCACTAATGGCATTCACTTGGGCAAAGGTACCGATCCCAAAGAATGCTACACCGACACCAAATACGGCAAAAATTTTCGCCAGCCATTTAAGGCCGAGTCCGCGTTCAATGTAATACATAGGCCCGCCCGCAATGTTGCCACGGGCGTCGGTGGTACGATATTTTACTGCCAACATACACTCGGCGTATTTAGTCGCCATGCCAAAAAAGGCGGCGAGCCACATCCAAAAAAGCGCCCCTGGCCCCCCAATTTTAATCGCGGTAGCAACGCCGACAATGTTGCCGGTACCTATGGTGGCCGACAATGCAGTACAAAGCGCAGCAAAAGAGGTTAAGTCGCCTTTGCCTGTAGCGGGTTTAAACAGCAAACTCAGGGCTAGCGGGAGTTTAAAGACTTGAATAAGTTTAAGTCTAATCGTGAAATAAAGACCGGTTCCGACCAGTAGGCAAAGGGTAACAGGCCCCCAAACAATGGCGTTGATATCGGCTAGTAGTGCGTGGTAATTCATGGTGTTCCTCGAATATTAAACAACGTAACTTGGTATAAAGTTATTAATAATCGGAGGAGAAAAGAAATGGCTGGTGTTGGCCGCTGCTGATCGCAGCGAGCGGTTTATCTAACCCAATAAAAGGCAGAAAAGGCGCAGCAGCAAACGACAGTGACTAATATCGGGTTGATAATAGCTAACACAGTCATCCTCTCCTCTGTCCTTTTGCCTGAGCGTTTCGCGCTAACAATGTTCTGTTAGCACTTTCGCCTTCGGCGCTGTGTGGCAAATAAAGCTTGCAACGCTTATCTGTTCACAGTCTCTCCAGAGGCTCGTCCAGTAACAGTCCTCACCACAATGTGGCACCTGAAAGAGTCCTTAATTTGAGCGCTACGCTATACATTAATATAGTGAAGTAGGGCTCGAAACTAAGTTGCCTCGTCGGTGTAGGTATACCAATTCCATTGAATAGTTGCTCTGAATTGAGCACATATTTATTGGAAGTGGTATTTATCCCTACTCTCCTGCTACCTTCATCCGAACGGATCCACTAATAACCGCATCTAAACACGATCAATAGGGTTAAATAGAATGCGTTATCTCACCGCTAGCCTCAAGTGAGCTAACTCACACTTTAATCACTAAAAAGCCCGCAATCGATTGGCTGCTGATTTAATCAGCAGCCTAAAACAAAAAACCGACTAATCGCTAGTGCGATCAATCGGTCTGAATGCTATGCCCGATAACGGGCCTGTCTTTCTAAGCGCTATAGCTGATTCGGCGCTCTTCGTATTTATCAAACATCTGCTGTGCTTGGTCATCAACGTATGGGCGTAGGCCGCTCATCACCAATGTCTTAATTCCGGTGCCTACCAAAGTGTCACCACTGTGGAGCTCAAACGTTAATGTGACATCGCCACGCTTACCTTGGATCTGTAAATCTTCCTTCACTAACGTGAGCTCAACTTCGGTAAAGTCGAGCGTGGTTAAATCAAAAGACATGCTTTCATAAATAACTAGCGGCCTTGCGGGGTTGATCATCATTTGGCGCTGTTTCATCATCGGCACCAAAATATGCATAAAGTTAAGGCCTGAAAATGCGACATATTTACGAATAAATGATTCAATCTGAACATCACAATGTCTAACATCACCGCTGCGATGTACGTTTAAATAGCACTTTTCTTTGTCATCGTGAATATCGAAATCTTCATCTACGGTAACGGGAAACTGTAGCTTTACACCTTCACCAACCATGCCGGCAAAATTAAACGTCATTTTTTGGCTAAGACCGTATTCATTCAATACCAGAGAGAAAAGCAGATCGCCTGGTACACAAAAGCGCTTTGCGGCAACGTCATGAATAGGATTGAAATCTTGTGCAACGCTTTTAGCAAACTCACTAGCCTGTTCAGGAGCGATTAAAATAGACTGGTTTGTTTTTTTAAAGAAAGAACTTAGAAACATAATCACTCAACAATCTTGTTAGCCTGTAAAATGGGCAAGCATTGTATACCACGATCAAAAATTGACTCACCCGATGACTTAGCATGATGGCCCCACACCCCCAATTAGTCTAGGTTTTAACACGTTTATATCACCATAAACGTTAACAAAAAATTCGCTACTTTAAGAATCTACAGCTCAAAACATCACTAAAACCTTACTTTTACTATGCCTTTGTTCCATCTGTTTAGCTTAAACCAAGCGTATCAATTTCACACATTGAGTAACGTAAAGAAAAGTGTAACAGCGAGCACCCTCCACGACTAACACTCAAGTCATTGTTTTAATAGATATAAAATCAAACGTTACAAATATCGAATACGGACCACTGATACAGTTTATTTACAAACCTTGATCTTAATCATAATTTGAATGAGAATAGTTTGCATTATGTTACTCAGTTGATAAACTCCTCACAAAATTTATAACCCGCTCTAACAAAGGGACCGAATGATGATGAAAAAAACGTTACTTGCTACTGCGCTAATTAGCATGTTTGCGGCTCAAGGGGCTTATGCTTCGGATGAAACTGCTGAACTACGTAAGATTATTGAACAACAGCAGAAAGTCTTACAAGATCTTGAAAGACGTCTTGATGAAACTGAGAAGCGCGTTGAAAAAACGGCTGATGTTGTTGAAGAGTCAGCTTCTGAATCTAAGAGTGCTACAACGATTGGTGGTTATGGTGAACTTCACTATAACAACATCACTAATAACAAAACTGGCAAAGATAAAAAAGAGTTCGACTTCCATCGTTTCGTGCTTTTTGTTGGCCATGAGTTCAATGACAGCACACGCTTTTTCTCTGAGCTAGAAGTTGAGCACTCAATCTCTGGTGAAGGACAAAACGGTGAAGTAGAACTCGAACAAGCTTACATTGAGCATGACTTTAATGACATGTTTACTGCTAAAGCAGGTTTGTTCTTAATGCCTGTCGGTATCATTAACGAAACTCACGAGCCACCAGCATTTTACGGTGTTGAGCGTAACCCTGTTGAGAAAAATATCTTACCAGCCACTTGGTGGGAAGCGGGTCTAAACCTAAACATTCAAGCAGCTCCAGGTCTTGCATTTGATGGTGCAGTGACCTCAGGCCTGTACGTTGATGAGTCATACAGTATTCGTGGCGGACGTCAAAAAGTGTCTAAAGCAAAAGCGGAAGACTTAGCTTATACCGCACGCATTAAGTACACCGCCGTACCGGGTCTAGAATTAGCCGCTACAGCTCAGTACCAGTCAGATCTAACTCAAGGCCGTGCTGGTGTTGAAACTGCATCAGCAACATTGTTAACGGCTCATGCTATCTACACTATCAAAGGTTTCACTGTTAAAGCACTATACGCTCAGTGGGATATCGATGGTCAAGAAGCAAAAACCTTAGGTCGTGATGATCAAAACGGTTACTACATTGAACCTTCATATCGTTTCAACGAAAGCTTTGGTGTGTTTGCTCGTTACAACGAGTATGACAACAATGCAGGCAACAGCGATGATACTAAAGTAGAGCAAACCAACGTGGGTATTAACTACTGGTTGCACGAAAACGTGGTATTTAAAGCCGACTATGAAAAAGTGGGTGGCGCTAAAGATGCTGACGGATTTAACTTAGGCGTTGGCTACCAGTTCTAATGTAAACTCAGCTAAAAATGAGTGCTCAAATTCGAGCACTCATACATTTACCACCACATGAGCTAGATCAACATGAAACTACCTCTCGTTATATTATCTGTCTTATTAAGCTGCTCATTGATGAGCGCTGCAGTAAATGCTAGAGGGACCTACCAAAAGCCAGAAGAGTTTATAAGCCAAGCCTTTAATGCTGAAGTGCCTAAAGCTAAAGTATTCTGGATTGACGAACCCGCTCAACAAGCAATTGAATCTATCCTCGCCCATAGCTATAAAAAAATGCGTCTACGCTACTGGCAGCAAGCTAATGAAAGCGTTTGGATTATGGATGAAATAGGCAAAGAATCCGCCATCACCGTCGCCATTCATGTCAAAGACAGTGCGATTGCCCAGACAAAAGTACTGGTTTATCGAGAAAGTCGCGGCGATGAAGTCAGGCATGACTTCTTTACTGATCAGTTTAAATCAGCCAAACTCAAGCAAGACTTGCAACTCGATACACATATCGATGGCATAACAGGCGCAACGTTATCCGTTCGAGCGTTAACAAAGTTATCTCGAATAGCCCTGTATCTAAACGACTATGTGATTAAAAAAGATAAAGAATGACGCGAAAACATCCAAGCTTAAGAGTAAAACTGTTACGACAATTACGCCCTTGGCACCGCAGAATAGGTATTTTTTCGACCTTATTCGTCATTTTCATGGCCGTTTCAGGCGTACTGATCAACCACAGTAATCACCTTTCCCTCGATACCGCTCAAGTAAAACAAAGCTGGCTGCTTGATTACTACGGCGTAAAAGCACCAAAAGACGTTAATCTTTATCAGCAAACGCCACACAAACTCATTAGTGCTGGTAACCAAGTGTGGCTTGATGAGCAATTAATTCTAGAAGCAAATGCATCCGTATTGGCGGTTGTCAGTTATAACTCGATGATTGTGGCTGTGGATACTAGCCATCTCTACTTGCTGTCTCAGCAAGGTGAACTACTGGAAACGCAAGATAGCGCGACAGGTTTGCCCTCTCATATACAAGCACTTGGGTTGCAAGACAATCTGTGGCTAAAAACACCATCGGGACTGTTTGTCGCTGATAACGATCTTATTGATTGGTCACAATCTCAACCTCTTGCCGCTATTCCTTGGGTTAAGACCTTAAATAATACCGATAGCAATGACATAGCGGAGCAAATACGCGCCAGTCGCCTGCATTGGGAGCGGGTATTACTCGATCTACACAGTGGCCGTTTCTTCGGTGCGTTAGGCCCTTGGCTGATGGACTTAGTTGCCATCGCCCTTATTATCATGTCATTGACTGGCTGTTATATTTGGCTGCAGCAGAAACCAGTAAAAGTTAAGCGACGTAAAAAATAATTGGCAGTAACCCTGGATGAAAAGCAGCCAAGTACAAGCAGCCCTGCTGAAGTCCAATTTCAATTGGCCGTTATCTTAAGTAGAAAACCTTATACAGAGAGCTTTAAGCTAGAGCCTTGCAGATAAATATCTTATATGTGCTTCTTGACCGACTCACTCCACTAATCAGCTTTTTTGGCAACAACAAACCGCACACTACCTCGTTTTTCATGGCTATTTGAGCCAAGGTTGGATAGTAAATCAACGCAGAAATCTGAGTACTTGTCACCCAGTAGTTCACTCAGTTTTTGCATTCGGCTTAACCTTGCTGACCAGCCTTGAATAACATCTAGGCTCGCTGCGCCTGAAAAATTAAGCTCGGGATCGGTAACATTATTATCTACATGGATTATCTCAAATCCGGCTGCCAGCAACATACTCTGCATTTTGTCACCAAAATTAAAGTCATATAAGCCCGATTGATATGACGCTAACTCAAACTGCCGCACCCTTTCATAATAGAGACTGTCTTTACTTAGATTTCCAGAGATAAAGCAAGCGACATCTAATAAGGCTATCCAACCGTCAGGCGCTATTATTGAATGCAACTGCTTTAGATACTCTTCTGGGCGAGTTAAATAAGATAGTGAGTAGCTTGCCCAAATGCCGTTAACTAGCCCTAAAGACGAATAATCAACATTCAGAAAGTCACTATGAATGAAAGTTTCGTTATTGGTTTTGCTTGCCTGACAAAACTGTACAAACTCCTTATTGAGATCGATACCGACCACACGTTCGACCTGCTCTGAAAAGGTACGCGACACGTCTCCTACAGAACAACCAAGATCAACAACAGCATCACTCGACGTTAATGGTATGAAGTTCAGATATTGCGGCCAATCTCGCCATAATTGTTGTTTTTCGTATTCTTGAAAAAGGTTCAATAGCGACTCCGTAGACTTTGCTAAAACATAACCACACTACGCTATGTCATTATTAAAATTAACTGCCAATCAGCTTTTTCCACCACGGCAATGGCTCGCCGCAATTAGCGGCGGGTTGGTAACTCTCCCGCAATGCTGGTACACGCATGACATTGCCGCAATCAGCTTCTTTTGCCACTCCGGTATCACGTTCAAAGTATCCCTGTACCACGCCATCGACTGGCGCCATCCGCAAGCTCAGAGGTGGACGATTCTTCAAGAAAGCTTGGTATACCGCCATCGCGCCACTACTACCATAGAGATTAGTTTTTCCGTTATCATCTCGCCCCACCCAAATAGCTGCGACATTACGCTCATCAAAACCAGCAAACCAAGAGTCTCTGGAATCATTACTGGTACCGGTTTTACCCGCGAGAGTGGTACGCGGAAAAGCATTGCCTAAACGTTTAGCGGTGCCAGCTTCTACCACTTGAGTCATCGCATATTTAACCAAGTAGTTACTCGCTGCTGGAATAGCTTGAGTGGCGTTAGGTCTTGATGCTACCAGCGGCTGGTTGTTAGCATCCAATACCGTGGTCACTGAATTTAGATGGCGATAGCGACCATTATCAGCGATGGTTTGAAAGACTTGCGCCACCATTAAGGGCGAACCATTAACCGCACCGAGTAACATTGACGGATACTCTGGGATCTTATCTTTCCAACCAGCGCGATCGAGCGTCGTTGCAACGCCTGCCACACCTATTGCCATACCAAGATTAACCGTGGGTACGTTCATCGACTTTTTAAAGGCTGTCAGCAAAGGCACTTGACCGCGGAATTTTTTATCCACATTTTGTGGTGACCAGGTTTTGCCTTGACCATTTTTAAGGGTAATTGCCTGATCCTTTAGTGGAGTGGCAAGTGTGTATTTATCGGGTTGATTGAGGGCGGTGGCGTAAACAAACGGCTTGATTAAAGAGCCTATTGGTCGACGGATCTCAACGGCGCGGTTAAAGCCCTGGTAACTCGGCACTTTATCGCCAACCATGGCGGCAATACCGGCGGAATATTTATCAGTAAGCACCATGCCGACCTGTAAGGACTTGTTGTTTTTACCTAGCTGTTCAAGGGTTTGTTTAACCGCTTTTTCAGCGGCTTCCTGCGCCATAGGATCCAGGGTGGTATACACCTTAATCCCTGATTGTTGTAACAGTGCATCACCATATCGCGTTGCTAATTCATGCCTAACCACAGCAAAAAATGCCGGCAGTTTTTGGTGCACTGGTTTATTTGATTTTCTCAAGCCTAATGGCGATTCAACCGCGGCCTCATACTGCGTCACATTAAGTTCACCCGCCTCCATTAACAAGCGCAATACCAAATCACGTCGTTTCTGTGCCCGCTCGGGATAACGCCAAGGGTTATAGTAGGATGGTCCTTTAATCACTGCGACTAAAAAGGCTTGTTGTGGCATTGTCAGCTCAGCGATTGGGCGGCCGAAATAGAATTGCGATGCCAGCCCCATACCGTGTACTCCACGAGACTTATCTTGTCCCATGTAGACTTCATTGAGGTAAGCCTCGAGTATTTCATCTTTTTGATAGCGAAAATCGATAATAATCGCCATGAGTGCTTCGCGCAGTTTACGGATAATCGAACGCTCGCTCGACAGGAAGAAGTTCTTCGCTAGTTGCTGAGTGAGAGTTGAGCCCCCCTGTACCGTTCGTCCAGCACTAATATTGACCATAGCAGCACGTACAATCGCAAACGGATTGACGCCGTGATGTTCATAAAAACTGCGATCTTCAACCAAGATAAGTGCATCGATAATCGAATGTGGCATCTTTGCCTTTGTCACAAATAACCGGTCTTCGCCATCACCGGTGATCATTCGGTCCAATAAAACCGGCTCTAGGTGAAACACGGCTAAATGGCGTTTGTCGCTACTTCTCGTCACCGAGCTCACACCATTCGAGTCAAAGGTGAGCATCACTCTTTGCTCTGCTTGATCACCTTGAGGATGTAAGAAAGGTCGGCGCCAAAGATCAATTTTGGTTTTAGAGGCGGAGAATTCACCCACTTGACGCGGATTAGCCACTTTACGGTAACCGAGTAACTTAAGCTCAGACATCAGTTGACCATGACTCACGGCCGCTCCAGGATACAATGCCATCGAGCGACTAAACACTTGCGCCGGTAGGTGCCACTTTTGTCCTTCAAATTTACGTGCAATAATTTGATCTAAATAGATGCCATAAGCTGCAACAGCCACCGCGCCAATGACTGCTAGTTTCCAACTGATAGACCACAATTTACGGCCCCAAGTGGTTTTATTCGATGATGGTTTTTTGGGTGTTGCCTTTGTCGATTTTTTAGCGCCTTTAGCAGCTAAAACTCGTTTAACCGGCGCTCGTTTTGGCGCTTTTTTCGGTGTAACTTTTGGTTTAGGTGTGGCTTTATCTGTCATGACGGTTCCGCGGCCTAGCTCTAGATGATTTAGAGCTGCAGGTCTTTATGGGTAAATATACTCGGTTGCATTATGGCGAGGGCATCTGGCCAAAAAGACTTGGCAACAAATGATTGAATTACGCTATACCCTCTTACTCACATTCATTTCAAATGCAAAATATCACAATAAGCTGGCAACCAAGAAAATGAAAAAATGAGACTGGATTCTACTATATCTTCGGCACAAGAGCATGCGATACCCATTCCATTAGATACGTTTTTATGGATTTTACGGGAGTAACTCTTGTTTTATAAAATCTAAAAAAACTCTTATTTTGGGTGAAACAAATTCCCGATTTTGATAAATGGCATAAGTTGAGGTTAACTTTTCAGATGGGCTAAAAGTCAGTGAAGGCATGATGACCGATAATTTTCCCTGCTTAACATCTTCTTTAACCGCCCAGCGTGGGATAAGCGCGATACCGGAATCATTGATGATCAGTTGCTTTTGACCATTAACAGAGTTTATCGTGATGCGATTAGACAAGGGGATTGGCTGTGCGGCATCGCCTAACAGATACCACTCTTTCCAACCCGCGAATCCATAGCATAAACACGTATGATCTATTAATTCATTTGATGACAGAGGTACGCCGTATTTTTTCAAGTAGATCGGGCTGGCACAAAGTATAAAATTATTATCCTGCAGATGTGTCGCAACCAGATTAGAGTCATGCAGCAGTCCGCTTCTAACCGCGATATCGATATTTTCATCGACCATATCCACTACACGTTCAGTGAGCTCAAGCTCCAACTTTATTTCCGGGTATTTCTCCATAAACCTAGTGACTAGCGGTAAGATCACCATTTCACCAAATCCAACGGTCAAACTCACTCGAAGAACACCCCGAGGTTTATCCTGCAAATCGCTAACGGCTCTTTTCGCCGAGTCAATCTCAGAAATTATTCTTTGGGAATATTCGAAGTATTTCCTTCCGGCCTCCGTTAGCCCCAAATTTCGTGTATTTCGGTTTAATAATCTCACCCCCAGTTCTTTTTCCAGTACGGCTATTTGTCTCGATATGGAAGAAGGCTGAATATCATAAAAATTGCTCGCGGCTGAAATACTTCCTAATTCGGCTACCGTATTGAAATAATGAATTCTGGTGAGTTGACTCATTTGTTAATAGCCTTTTAGACAAAACTAAATTTACTTTAGCTATATGGTAAACCTTTTTAATCAAAAAATAGTAGCGACATTCAATTTAATCGGCGGCGTAAAAAATGCGAACATCGATGATCAATGCCACGAGGGGGGCTGTTTTAAAAAAGTAGAACTTGGCAGAACAGATCCGCCAAGTTACTTATTTCAAGCCGCTTGATTAATCCGCTAATTTGCTAAACAACTGGTTAAACTTGTTTAACCCCTCATAGATCAACTCGTCAGATATGGTCAAAGCAGGCAAAAAGCGGATCACGTTGCCATAAAATCCGCAGGCTAGCAGGATCAACCCATGCTCTGCAGCCTTGGCAATAATCGCTTGCGTCAGCGCAGGGTTAGGCTGTTCACTGTCAGCATTGCTCACCAACTCGATGGCAATCATAGCGCCTTGATTTCGCACTTCACCAATCAAATGCGAATAGCTTGATTGCAGTAACGTTAGCTGTTCATTAAAAATTTGGCCTATCTGATCTGCGCGCTGAACCAGCTTTTCCTCTGCAATGATCTCAAGCACAGCAAGTGCTGCAACGCAGCCAACTGGAGAGCCACCGTAAGTGCCACCAAGACCGCCAGGTAAAGGAGCATCCATGATCTCACTCTTACCAACAACCGCAGCAATAGGAAAACCACCCGCGATGCCTTTGGCCATGGTGATCAAGTCGGGTTCGACATCGGCATGTTCAAAACTGAACATTTTACCGGTACGGCCAAAGCCCGTTTGGATCTCATCGGCAATCAGCACGATGCCATGTTGATCGCACAAACTGCGTAATGCCTGCAAAAATGCTACAGGGGCGATATAAAAACCACCTTCGCCTTGAACTGACTCGACAATAATCGCCGCTACATCGCTTGGCGCAATATCGACTTTAAACAAGTTGTCTAACGCTTTGAGTGACTCTTTAACCGACACATCATGATAAGCCATTGGAAAAGGCGCATGGTAAATATCACCAGGAAACGGACCAAATAGATGTTTATAAGGGCTTATTTTACCCGTCAACGCCATGGTTAAATTAGTCCGCCCATGAAAGCCACCATTAAAGGCAATGACGCCACGGCGGCCAGTATGGGCTCTGGCTATTTTGACGCAGTTTTCAACCGCCTCCGCCCCCGTGGTGACAAATATGGCTTTTTTGTCACTATCACCTGGCGCTAGCTCTGTTAATTTCTCAGCCAGCTCAACAGCGGATTCATAGGGATTAATCATTACACAGGTGTGGCTAAACTTATCAAGCTGCGCTTTAACTGCAGCCACCACTTTAGGGTGACTATGACCCGTATTACAAACAGCAATACCGGTACCGAAATCAATATAGCGATGACCTTCAACGTCCCAAAGCTCAGCATTCAGTGCCTTGTCCACATAAACGGGGTAGACATTGCCTTGACCACGGGCGATAACCTTCACTTTTCTATCTTGTAAGCTGCTGTTTGTCATTACTACTATCCTATTATCGAAACTGCCTGAACTAGCGGTCTAACCCACCCATGCACGGATATTTGATTTCCATCATTAACGATCTAAGCCGTTAGCGGTCTAATCCACCCATGCACAGATATTCGATTTCCATCATTAACGATCTAAGCCGTTAGCGGTCTAAGCCACCCATGCACAGATATTTGATTTCCATATAATCATCCAGGCCATATTTAGAACCTTCGCGACCATTTCCCGATTGCTTAACACCACCAAACGGCGCCGCTGCATTTGAGATAATCCCTTCGTTTACACCGACCATGCCGTACTCCAATGCTTCACCGACGCGCCATACTCGGCCAATGTCTCTGGAATAGAAGTACGCCGCTAAGCCGTACTCAGTGTCATTGGCCAATTTAATAGCCTCTTCTTCGGTATCGAAGGTGATAATGGGGGCTACTGGTCCAAAAATTTCATTACTTGCCAATGGCATATCATTGGTCACATCCGTTAAAATAGTCGGCTCATAGAAGTTATTGCCCGCAGCGCCATGCTTGCCTCCAGCAATGAGTTTGGCACCCGCCGCGATAGTTTCTTGCACCAGTTGATGTACGCCAGCCAGCGCTTGTGATGTGATCATCGGGCCTAAATTGACGCCCTCAGTAAATCCATCCCCCATCTTAAGCTCAGCCACTGCACTGGCAAACTTATCGGTAAACTCTTGGGCTATGCCCTTTTGCAGCAAAATACGATTGGTGCACACACAGGTTTGTCCAGCATTTCGATATTTAGAGATCATTGCCCCCTGCACCGCCGCATCAATATCGGCGTCATCAAACACAATAAAGGGCGCATTTCCACCTAGCTCCATAGAGATTTTTTTCACTGTGCTAGCAGCTTGGGTCATCAGTATCTTACCCACGGCAGTCGATCCCGTGAAGGTAAACTTGGCGACATCAGGGTGCTGAGTCAGCACTTTACCCATGCCAACAGCATCTTCACCCACAACCACATTCAATACCCCTGCAGGCACACCAGCACGCTGTGCAAGTTCTGCCATCGCCAGCGCCGATAAAGGCGTAATAGGTGATGGGCGCACTACAAAAGTGCATCCTGCAGCCAGCGCCGCCGCCGCTTTACGAGCAATCATGGCATTGGGGAAATTCCAAGGTGTAATAGAGGCCACGACGCCAACGGGCTGCTTAATCACTATGATGCGCTTATCACCCGCGGGTCCAGGAATCGTATCGCCATAGACACGTTTACCCTCTTCCGCAAACCAATCAATAAAGGCGGCACCATAGGCGATTTCACCTTTGGCTTCGGCTAAAGGCTTGCCTTGCTCCAACGTCAAGATTCGACCGAGATCATCTTGGCTTTCCATCATCAGATTAAACCAACGACGCATAATAACCGCGCGTTCATTGGCTGACTTCTTAGACCAAGCAGGTAGCGCTTTTTTAGCGGCTAATACCGCGGCTTTAGTTTCTTCGATGCCAGCATTACTGACTTGTGCCACAACTTGGTCATTGGCAGGGTTGATAACATCAAAACGCGTAGCCCCTTCAATCCATTGACCGTCAATGTATGAGCTGAGCTTAACTAATCCAGAATCGTTAACTTGTTGCATAATCACTCCAGCGGGCTGTTTCATCTGATGGTGGCACCCGTTTGTTCATTAAAAATGAAACGGATACTAAAAATTCATATTGCTATTGAATAGCAAAATGAACTCAGGTTAAATACAAAACAATAAACCTTATGTTTTACCGCTATCAAACATTATATTTCTGTAGGTGATCATTTGATTAAGACGACGCATAAAAGCTCCATCATTCCAAAAGCGGTGACTGAATATGATCTACGTTTGCTGCGTATTTTCAGAACCGTGGTTGAGAACGGCGGTTTTTCAGCATCGGAAGTTGAACTTGGTGTGACCCGCTCAACCATTAGCGTGCATATGTCAAACCTAGAAAGTCGCATGAAGCTTAAATTATGCAGTCGAGGCCGCGGGGGGTTTGCATTAACGGAAGACGGTCAGGCGGTATATCATGCCTGCATCGAGCTATTTGATTCGCTGAATGATTTTTCAAGGCTCATTAATGGCTTAGGAGAAGAGTTAAGTGGTGAGCTCATTATATTATGTGCCGACCAACTCGATTCTCGCATGCAGATTAAGTTAGCCGAAGTGGTGAGAAGGATCCATACCACCCAACCTCAATTGCACCTTGTACTCGACAATGAAGCGCTTAAACATATTGAAAAATGCCTACTTAAAGAAAAAGCCCATATCGGTTTACTGCCCAGTTATCAGCAGGTCGAAGGGCTAGATTACCAAACGATTTACAACGAACCTATGTACCTTTGTTGCAGCGACTCTCATCCATTTTTCCAACTTAGTGACACCGAGATCAGCGCTGAAATGTTGGCGTTAACCCCCGCAGTTCACCCCGGGATTGATATTGATTTGGAGGGTAAAGAGCAATTAAAACAGTTAAATTTATCAGCCAAGGCTTATCAGTTTGATACCCGTAAAACCTTAATACTCTCTGGCTGCTATATCGGCTATCTGCCACTCAGTTACATAAAACAAGAGTTAGCAGCCAACCAACTGAAGATTATTCACCGCAGCAGCGCCCGTTATCAGTTCAGCTTATCGATGGTGTCCAAGCACAATCCACGAGAGACCAGTAAAATCGAGCTATTAAAAACAGTGTTTAATGAAGTCTTTAGCCAAGAGGGTTAGAAGTCTTTAACCAAGAGAGTTAGAAGTCTTTAACTAAGAGGGTTAGAAACCTTTAACCAGAGAGTTAGGAGCCTTTAACCAAGATAATTAGGGGGCCTTTAACCAAGAGAGTTAAAGGTTATTCGGCGGCGAATTTTTTCTTCTCGATGCAGGGTTTGATGATTGTTAGATACTGTTTTTGGAGAGTTGCTAAACACGTTTTTGAACAAAAGTGCGTTAGAGCATTAGTTCTAGTTAACCTGACATTGATTAGAAAAAGTAACTTAGTTTATGTTAAGTCCTTAATCTGCAGGCCCCTTCTGTATCGTGCAAAATACAAAAACTGACCCCAAAGTACTTGCTCAACTCTCAATTGTTACTTTTATTCTTTCAACTAGAAAGTCTACTGCCGCTTTTACTTTTGGAACTAAGTAGCGCTGTTTTTGATACAACAGATAAACGGCCATATCAGCATTTTGATTGATAGCTAACTCATGCTCAAACTTAAGTTCATGTAATTCTCCAGACTCTAGATATGGCGCTAACGCCCATCGAGTAGACATTAAAATACCCTCACCGCTACAGGCTTTTTTTGCCAACCAAGGTCCGTTATTTGAAATCGCGACCGCTGGCCCTGAAACATCATGCCATTGACCGTTCATATGACATAACCAAGGCGTTGGCCCTGATGGCGCTTTAAAGTAAAGGCCATTATGTTGCTTTAATTCCATCGCATTATTAGGCACTCCGTACTTCTCTAAATAACTTGGTGAAGCGACAGGAATAAAACCATTGTCCATGAGTCTTATCGCTAACACTCGTTCATTTGGAGCGTAACCACCGCGAATAGCAATATCCACATCGTCACGTCCAAGTGTCGATAGCTCGTCACTTAAACTGACATCTAATACAATTTCAGGATATAACTCACTGAATTCATCTAACAAAGGAAGCAATATCTTGTCACCAAAACCCACCATCGAACTGATACGTAAACGCCCCATCGGCGTTGTTTGGTAACACCGAACCGTTTCATTGCTTTGTTCTAGTTGATTCAATATTTGTTGGACATCGTTATAATAAATTTGCCCCACTTCTGTCAGTTTCACGATTCGAGTCGAACGCTTTAACAGTGTCGCTCCTAGACTCTTTTCGAGATCAGCAACTCGTCTCGACAACGAAGATGGCGGCACATTGAAAGTACTTGCAGCCTTGGTAAAGCTACCCGTTTCGACGACTTTACTGAAATAGCGTATTGCACGTAGATGATCCAACAGGCTTCTCCATTAAATGAATATCTGAGTATTTAATTATTACCGCTCATTATTGTCTTTAAAGCAATAGTGATTGGTATTTCCCCATATATATAACCTGATTAAAACAAGTAATAATAGGTTTAACTTAAACATTGCAACCATGACCTTGTTGCAGCGTGATAAAGACTGGACGTTAATTGCGCTTTGCTGGCAAAAGAAACCACCTTTACGTTTATGACGGAAACTTATTTATGATGACTTTGCACGGTTTTGCCGCTAGCAACTATTACAACCTAGTGAAACATGTACTGCTACACAAAGAACTGCCGTTTGAAGAAAACCTGATTTACGGTGGTAGTGATGAGTTAATGGCAATTAGTCCTGCCGGCAAGGTTCCTGTAGTCACAACGTCTGAAGGCCTTCATATTTCAGAGTCGAGTGTGATTTGTGACTTTATTGAAGAGACGTACCCTGTCAGCCCTCTCTACCCTGTAAATGCCACAGAACGTGCGGTTGTGCGTCAAATAATGAAAATAGCAGAGCTTTATTTTGAACTGCCAAGCAGACGACTAATACCTTATGCGTTGTCAGGCACGGCAGCACCTGACGCAGTTAAGGTTGAAGTTCGCCAAGTATTAAACCGTGGAATTACGTCCTTAAGTCGCTTGTGCCAGTTTTCACCTTGGATAGCAGGTGAACAATTCACCATGGCTGACATCTACGTTTATTACGTAAACACCATCGTTAGCGCCTTTGGCTCTAGCCAACTTGATTGGGACATACTTGCAGAGGTTCCTGGAATGAAAGAGTGGAACACCTCAATGAGTCAGTCCGCCATTGCCCAAAGCGTAGAGGCAGATCGCCTAGCAAACATGCCCGAGTTTCTCCAAAAGGTAAAAGCTCAGTTTCAAGCAGCAAATGCACAATAGTGCTTAGCGATAAAAACAACCAATACTAAAATATTGACTTAAATTAATTACGAACAAATTACGGCCAATACAATCACGTTATTGGTTCAACGAATTTAGTTATTTGCAGGAGCAAACGGCATGAAAGATACCAACATTCAACTGACTTCAACAATCAGCCAAGATAATAAATTAACACTGGCTTTAAAAGACATCGACATGCCACAACCTTCTGCCGATGAAGTGGTTATTCGCATTGAAGCAGCACCATTGAACCCGTCAGATTTAGCCGTTTTGTTCAGCGCTGCTGATATGACAACAGCGACACAATCAGGCTCAGAGCAAAGCCCTGTCATTACAGCTGATGTTCCCGCTAAATTCATGCCTGCGGTTAAAACCCGTGTGGGTAAATCAACTCCAGTTGGCAATGAAGGTGCTGGAACTGTAGTTGCAGCAGGTTCATCACCTGCGGCACAAGCATTAATGGGTAAGACTGTTGCAGTGATTGGTGGTGGGACTTATCGTCAATTTATATGCGCTAATGTGCAAAGCTGTTTAGAGTTAAAAGAAGGCACTACGGCTAAAGAAGGCGCATCTTCTTTTGTTAACCCGCTTACCGCATTAGCGATGGTTGAAACCATGCGCGCTGAAGGCCATAAGGCCATCATTCATGCGGCAGCTGCGTCTAACCTTGGTCAAATGTTAAACCGTATTTGTATTGCCGATGGCGTCGATTTAATTAACATAGTACGTAAAGCAGAACAAGAAACGCTGTTGCGTGATATGGGCGCAAAATATGTTGTTAACTCAAGTAGTGATACCTTTCTTGCTGACTTAACCGCGGCAATTATTGAAACGGGTGCAACGATTGCGTTTGACCCCATTGGTGGCGGTCAATTAACCAGTGACATTCTTAACTGTATGGAAGTTGCTGCTGCACGTGATATGACAGAGCACAGCGTATATGGCTCAGACATTTTCAAACAAGTTTACATCTATGGCGCATTAGACCGTAGACCTATTACGCTAAATCATAACTTCGGTTTTGCATGGGGTATCAATGGATTCTTGTTATTCAATGCACTCGGTAAACTAGGAACTAAAACAGTGATTGCGATGCGTCAACGCGTTGCAGAAGAGATCAGCACCACTTTTGCTAGCCACTACACACATGAAGTGTCATTAGCAGAAGTATTAAAATTACAATCAATAGCGTCTTATTCTAAACAAGCGACAGGTGAGAAGTACTTAATTACACCTCAAGGATAATCACGCACTAACTGATTGAATAAAAGCAGAGGACGATTATAGGACTCTGCTTTTTATTTGGTAAGCCCTCTTTTCAGAGCACGACACCGATTAGAAAAAGTAGTTGAAATGCCTAGAATTGAAATGTGATGAGCTAATACTCTAACTTGGAAAGGGGCATAAATGCGTTAGCTGCTGACCAAAGTGGCTCCTATGAACTGCGGTCTGCGTATGTACAGACGCAGCTGAGGTTCGCTGCAGCTCTTTATAAAAGAGAGGGTCCCTGAGACATTTAACCTCCATGGACGGAGGGAATACCAAATCCTGTATGGAACAGAATACGCCCTGTTTCCGAAGGCCTTGGCCGCATCTACACTGAGTTTGAAAAGCACAACAGTTCACCATTTGAGTTCTCAATTTAAGAATAAACAAATCACCGCGCCGCAAAACTATCAGAAAACATTGATTCCCCATCGAAGTTGCCGAGGTCATTGAAGATAATCACGTGATTGAGGCATGAATGCCGAGATAGCCTTAGGTGAGCCATGGATGGCGAATATGAGGCGATAGGGGTTTTCGAAAATGACGGAGGATAAACAACTTCGTCGGGGCGGCACGGGACTTCTTTTGTAAGAATTAGGCAAGAGGGGATTGCTGTTGATCCCCTTTTGCCCGAGTGTGAGCTGGAAACTCACGACCTTTATCAAACGAAGTTTGATTACTTCTGTCTTTGATGTAGGCAAAACGCCACAACGTTCTCGGCCGCGAAGCCGCAGCTTTAAAAGCAATAAACTAAATGCTGATTTTAACTAAACCCAATTCTAATTAGCCAAAATTACTTTTGGGCGAACGTCTTCTTCTTGGTAAATTTAGTCGGCTGAGTATTAGCCGGATCATCTGGCCATAGATGCCTAGGATAACGCCCTTTCATCTCTTTTTTGACATGTTCATAAGGCCCTTGCCAAAAACTGGCAAGATCAGCTGTTAACGCCAAAGGTCTACGTGCTGGAGACAATAGCTCCATAGTGACCACTAACTTTCCCTGCGCCAGTTTAGGACTTTCCTGCATACCTAAGGCCTCTTGTAGCCTAACACTGAGTCGCCCACGTCCGTCGCTGTCGTATTCAATCTTGGCATGGGTACCTGTCGCCATAAGCCACTTGGTCGGCAATAAAGTCTCAAGGTGCTTTTGAGTAGCCCACGGCATTTGGTTTAGCAGTAGCGTGTAGCAATCGACTTGCTGCAATTGCGTCAAATTGCGCACATCATCTAAATAGGGTTTAAGCCAGTCATCTAACTGAACGATTAACGTATCATCATCAAGTAATGGCCACTCGTGCGACGTATCCAAATTAGCGGCGATAGCCACTCGATAGCGTAACTGCTCAATGCGCTCATCAAACTTAAGTAAGCCAAGACCGTTAAGGCTGATTTGTTCCACAATAGCGTTTTTAATAAGCCGCTTGTCGAGATTTTTTATCGGCGTTTTACTCAGTAAAATTTGTCCCACTTTTCGCTGTGTTTCAGCAAAGAATCGGCCTTTACTGTCATCCCAACCACAATATTCTATGGTTTCAACTAAACCTGACAGTTGGCCTGCCAATAATTGTTCATTCAACGCGCTAGCGAGATACACTTTACCGTGGCTGCGGCCTTCAGTTTCTTGAAAGTCTGCAATCACTAACCAAGCTTGCCCAGAGAGTGCATCATCAGCGGCCAATTCAACGCCTGAACCGCTTGCAAGTTGGTAACCACTCACTCCGCGCCTACGGGCTACTCTGTCTGGGTAGGCGAACGCCAATAACAGTGAAATATCATCACTCGCTGCCTGTCGAGCCACAGTCGTTAGCGTGTGGTTTGATCCTACTGAAAGACCCAAAGTTTTGAGCCATTGGCGGATCTGCTTTGCAGATTCAGAAGCTAATGCTTCGGCAAAATAATGGCTAATATCACAGCCTTTGCGACTACGACCTCTAGACTCTAATGTGCCCGCAATAATGCATGCCAATATTGCTAAATCATCGTCACCATTTTGCATTGATAAGCTTTTAGCCTTCAACAACATATGCGCTAAACGCGGCTGGCAGCCCAACTCGTAAGCGGCCCTGCCATGAGCGGTTATAACGCGTTTGCTGTCTACCATTTCAAGGGAAGTGAGTAACTGCCAACTAATATTCTCATTAGCCTTGGATGGCAGTGTCAGCATGGGGAGTTCTTTTAGGGACTTAACGCCCCAATAGGCGCCATCAAGCACCATCGAGATTAGGTCGGTGTGGACGATCTCGGGTTCATCGGCTTGGATCAGCCTGCCGTGCTCCTCTTGGCTCCAGAGTCGAGTACTAAAACCTGCCATTAAACGTCCTGCACGGCCACTACGTTGCGCAGCAGAGGCCTGACTGATCCGTTTAAGCGACAGTCTTGTGCCGCCCGTTCTAGGGTTAAAACTGGCTTGCCGTTTATAACCAGAATCGACGACTTGTGTTATGCCTTCAATGGTCAAACTCGATTCGGCAACGTTGGTGGCCAGTACCACTTTACGTATCCCTGAGGCTGGCGGTGCAATCGCCAGATCTTGCACCTTGGCAGGCAAGCTGCCATATAAAGGACAGATGCTAAATTTAATCGGGTCCAAACGAGGCGTGAGCAGATTTTGTAATCTTCTGATCTCACCTTGCCCTGGTAAAAATGCCAGTAAAGAACCTGTCGTTTGCGACGCTAACGCCTCAAGGATCACTTTGGCCATATGATCTAGCCATAAAGATTGTACTGGCGCGGCGCGATAGCTTTGCTCGACCGGAAAACTGCGGCCTTCACTGCTCAGCGTGGTCGCATCAGGCATGAGCTTAGCAAGTGGTAACCCCGACAAGGTTGCTGACATCGCCAATATTTTTAAGTCTTCGCGAAAACTCGATTGGATCTCCAACGCCAGCGCCAAGCCGAGATCTGTGGTGAGATGACGTTCGTGGATCTCATCGAAAATAACCAATGCGATCCCAGTGAGCTCAGGGTCACGCTGGATCATCCGAGTGAGCACGCCTTCTGTGACAATTTCTAAACGAGTATCACGGCTAATCTTTGACTCACCTCGTACCCGATAACCCACTTCACCGCCCAGCGTGCAGCCACGCTTGAGCGCTATAAACTGGGCGACATTACGCGCCGCTACTCTGCGCGGCTCTAGCATTAAAATCTTGCCGTCAATTTCATCCCAATCTAGCATCGCTAGCGGCAGTGCTGTTGATTTACCCGCACCTGTCGGCGCCTCAAGTATAATTTGATTACACTGATTAAAGGCGGATCTGATTGGTTGTAGTAACGTTTGAATGGGTAATGAAGTCACAGGGTTCTTTTCGTTATGCGGCTCAATATGACACTTTAAATCATGGCATATTGAAGTAATAATTATCCCGCAGTGTACGCTAAAAGCCTCTGCAGGCTAAACTACCCATAGATCTTTTCTCTCAACAAAACACAGCGGATCTAAAAAATGGCAGATAAAAGAGTATTTTTAGGCTTCTCATTGACGCCGAAACAAGCTCAGTATATTGAAGCGATACAGCAGCAACTGCCGATAAGCATTAGATTGGTGCCTCGTGACAACTTGCACATGACCTTGGCTTTTTTAGGACAAGCCAGCAATAAAACCATTGATGCACTGATCTTAAGAGTTGACGCCCTCAACAAACCTCGTTTTAAAGTTACACTCGATCTTATTGAGCATTGGCAAAAGCCCAAAATACTTTGCCTTAAAGGAACTGCATCTGATCCTAATCTAATGGCGCTGGCTAAGACAGCGCAATTGATTGCTCAGCAGCACGGCCTTCATCAAAGTGAACATCACTATAATCCACATATAACACTGGCTAGAAAAGCAAAAGTCATGCTCAATGATGTTACGTTTCAACCGATATTATTACAGCCAACGGTACTGCACCTTTTTGAATCGTTTGCGGGTACAAATGGCGTTGAATATCCGATACTGCATTCTTGGTCACTGAGCGATATCAATTCTATTAAATAGTTGCTCATTCAGCGGGAACAAGTATTAATCTTTCTCGCTTTCGCAAAGTAAGCTAATCTATGCCGCATCAGCGTCAATAGGGTTAAATCATGACAACATCGCAAATTACTAAAGTACAACTTACCGATCTTTTATCATCTTGGAAACTCGGGAAAATTTCAGCCGAAGAGCTGCAAAATTGGATGGTGACGCATTACGATCCACCAGAAGTGGTTATTGGTAAAGGTGAGCCGGAATGGACTCAAGAAGCGATGAATATCGTGATGAACGAATATGAAATTGCAAAAACGGACAAATTTCGCTTAGACAATGCCCAGCACGCTATTGATTTTGTCAATTGCAGCGAAGCAAGCTTCAATCAAACTAAGCATCTATTTATCCACGATGGTTTTCTTGATTAAACATTAGGGGCTGTTGATCTTTCACGGTTGTTTTTGCCGCCGTTTATTGGCTATTTTGACAAGACGGAGACTATGTCGTTTAGTCATTCTCCACAAATAGCCTACAACACCGTAAAAATAGCAGAAGCGCGGCCCTTAGGGTTCGTTTCAATGCTTTTAGTCTTTTATGACTAGAACGCGTTACGCGCTTTTCGCTTAGCTAGCAATCCTTGACCTAAAATCATTATTCTTTACGGGAATGAGTCGAACAAAAACTAAGCTCGAAAGATCAACAGCCCCCCTAGATTAGAGAGTTAATGCGGTACTGAACGAGCGACTTAAACAAGTACTGAACATTAACTTTTTTGCAAAAAAATGCCACCTATATGTAGGTGGCTAATCGAAGAACTGTGAAAACTTTTCATTTAATGGTCAGTAACTTTTAAGACCATAGAAGGGTATTAGGAAGTATTAGCGCTAAGTCTTAATGACTTGTTAACCATATAAATATCATAGAGATCTCAATTTACCCATTGAGAAACTCTGAATTAGTTTGAAATATTATGAATTTTAATTAAATACATTTAAATCAACGCTTTGAATGTTAAATTATTTTTAGCTTTGGCTGGTATTAATAGGTATTGTTTCGATAGGTTTTTAATTATTACGAGGCTAAATACTTAAATGTCTTACTTTTTCTTTAGATAATTCGCTTTAATGAATCATCTGCTTCTTTTAAAAATGAGCCAATATCAACTCATACAAGGCATCGCTATCAATAACAACGGCTTGACCACCACTCTGAGCAATGGCATCAATCACGCCGGGTGACTCCACATAAGTGTACAGATAAAAGTCAGTATCATATCCAGCGGCACGAATGGCTTGCAGCAGCTTAAGCCCCGCGAGTGAATCACCATGCCGTCCCATATCTGAAATCACCGCTTGGTAGTGATACATAGATAACAGCATGAGCGCTTCTTCTGAGGTGACAGTGTTATAAACACCAATATTTTTCTCTTCTAAATAGGCTTTTTCAGCCAAGTTATTCTCAGGGTGATCGTCAACCCAAAGTACTCGACCCAGGGCTTTTGTTGGCTCACTATAATTGAGATTTTTCGTTTGTGTCGTGACTGAATCGCTATTGGCTCCGCCTAACCAAAACTGGAAAATCAACGCGAGTACCAGCAATAATGCAATCAATACTTTAGCAAAAATTTCCCACCATGAAATAGGCGCAATTTTTTTACGTCGCTCAATAAAGGGGGCCGAAGTGAAGGGTGTCTTTTGTGCTGCTTGAGAGCTAGCAGCAAGACCATCTGCAGTTGAAGGTTGAGTCTGCAGTGAGAGCTGCTTTCCGAGTACATGTTCGAGCCGATAACCTCGACCATGAACAGTCTGAATCAATGGTTCTGAATAACCTGCTTTACTAAAAATCTTACGCGTATCTGAAACCAGTTTAGACAATGACATGTCCGACACCACTGTGCCTACCCATATTTTGTCTAAGCAATCTTGTTTTGAACAATATTCTGGATAACTATTAGCGAGCAACTGAATAAGCATAATATTACGCTCATCAATAGCATAAATAGTGCCATTAATTAACACTTCGGCTGTTTCACGATCGATAGAGAATTCACTAAAACTAAGCTTCATGGACGGCAAACCAACACTTAAGTAAAAAAACCAATAGTTAACAATAATGCAACATAAGTGCTGTTTTAGCAAAGACTGTTTTCAGGGGGGACTCACTTAAAAGAGCGGGAATTTGAATCATGGTCATTTCAGCAAGATAAGTATTAACTTTTATAATCAGCGGCCTATCACGCTAAAAAGTCAGCTATAAAAAAGCCACCTATAAATAAGGTGGCTTCATAATAGAGATATTACTGTATATAGCCTGCGCTACAGTAAAGACACAATCAATGTTGTGCTCCTAATACTCTAAAGACTAGTCTTCCAATAATCCAGCAATCGTCAGTACGCCATGAGTCGTTGCACCTGCAGCCCATAATGCATCACCTGAGTCTGAGAATGCCGACGCGAGATCAACGTGCAACCAGTTAGCATCTGGGGCAACAAAGCGCCATAGGAAACCCGCTGCATTTGAAGCACCACCGGCACCGCCACCCTTCATCGCTCGGCTGTTAGCAGTATCAGCATAAGGACTTGGACAACTGTCCATATGCCAAGGATCAAGTGGCAAAGGCCAAACTCGCTCGCAAGCGGCAATGGCTTTTTGTTGCGCTAATGCCAAGATTTCAGCTTTAGGAGAGAAAATAGCATTGTAGTTAGTGCCAACCGCCATAACGGCAGCACCCGTTAGAGTGGCAGCATCGATAATTAATGACGCGCCCGTTTCTGATGCGGCTTGCAGACCATCAGCCAGCACTAAACGACCTTCAGCGTCAGTATTAACCACTTCAACAGTTACGCCATTTTTGTAGGTTAAAATGTCGCCCAGCTTATAAGCATGGCCACTGATTAAGTTCTCAGCGCAGCATAAAAAGAGCTTAACGCGTTTGTTAAGGCCTGACTTAATCGCTAAACCAAGTGCGGCGGTTACGGTGGCTGCACCGCCCATATCGCACTTCATGCCGAGCATACCTTCTGAACCTTTAATGCTGTAACCACCAGAGTCGAAAGTGATCCCTTTACCCACGAGTGCTACAGCAACGTCGGCATCGGCTGCCGATGGGTTGAAATCAACTTCAAGCAATGCAGGTGGACGTTCACTACCACGGCCTACCGCGTGGATACCTATCCACTGGTGTTCTAATAATGCTTCGCCTTCAATAATGCGGTAGCTAATGTTGTCGCCGCCAATATCACTCAACCATTTTGCCGCTTCAGTGGCTAACACCATTGGTGACAAATTTTCCGGCGTTTCGTTAATCAATTTACGGGCAAAGTTGGCACTCTCTAAACGGTTGGCAAGTAAGGTCTTTGCCGAATCGTCACCGGTCCACTGTATTTGTGGCTGCTTTTTAGCGGTAGCAAAGCCTTGAGCAAAGGCCCATTGCGCATCAACAGTCCATAAGTTGCCTTCTAGTGCAACGGCACTAACGCCTTGTCCTTGAAGCTTACGGGCAGCTTGTTGCACTTGACGCTGAATATCCCCCGCTTTGATATGGATTGAAGCCACATCGTTTTGAAAAGTAACATTGGCTTTTCCCCAGTGAGCAGCAGGTACTTCTTGGGTGAGGGTAACTTTCATTAAATTCGTCATTTTAGGTCCTTAAAATGTGAATCGATCAGCAAGGGTGCTCTCGACTCGTTTATGATACCAATCCTATTAAACATCTAGTCAATTCAGAGCCACTCAAGCTTTTCAATTCAAGGCACATTGATGAAGAAATGGTTATTCCCTTTTAATTCAATGTAACGTAGAAGTGGAATGCCTGAGTGGCTCACGTAGTGCGGGTTTCAAAGCCCTGTATGCTACGTTAGATGCTCTCGGTATAGAATAACTATTAACTTCAATCATCCGCCTGGCTTACAGAGCTTTGAATTCCCGCTGAATGCTCATATGTTTGATGAGATTGGTATTATTTTTAGCTGAGTTTACTGGATCGCCTGTAATATCTAAAGTCGGGTATTAAATAGTTGAGCTCATTTTAGAATACTAACCGTTTCTTAATTATTTAATCTCAACCCGTACCTATGCATTATTCTCCAATCCTCCCGAAAAACTCTGTTAATCTAGCGGCAATATAGTCGTCATTAGGTAGCTAAAATGGAGTTTAACCCCGTATTTGATAGTGGGATCCTCATTCAACGATATAAACGTTTTCTAACCGATATCACTCTCGAGGATGGCAGCGAAGTGACTATCCACTGCCCTAATACTGGTTCGATGCGTAATTGCTTATTTCCAGATAGCAAAGTGTGGTTTTCAGTCTCTGATAACCCAAAGCGAAAATATAGCCGTACTTGGGAGCTCGCTGAAACGCCAAGTGGCGATATGATAGGCATCAATACTGGTCGTGCAAATACCTTAGCCGAAGAAGCGATTAATACCGGCGTAATAACAGAACTAACCGGTTATGCGTCATTACGCCGCGAAGTAAAGTATGGTAGTGAAAACAGCCGAATAGACATCTTATTAGAAGGTAACAACAAAGCCAGTTGCTATGTAGAGGTTAAAAGTTGCACCTTACTTGAGCATGGGCAAGGATACTTTCCAGATGCGGTGACCACTCGTGGCCAAAAACATTTACGCGAATTGATGGAAATGGTGACCTTGGGCCATAGAGCTGTATTATTGTTCGTTGTGCAGCATACAGGAATAGATTCCGTTAAAGCTGCAGCGCATATTGATCCTGTTTATGCTGCATTACTCGATGAAGCATATTCAGCTGGAGTAGAGATATTAGCCTATAGTGCCGAGCTGTCGCCCTCAGCGTCCCGTTTGGTTAAATCCTGTCCAGTTAAGCTCTAATTCAGAATATACAGTTGAAATTGTTCTTAATAGAAGACATAGTCAAAGAATCGAGTGCAGATAATATAAATTATTTGCCTATCTCGAGGGTTTCTGGTATAGATAGCGCCCGTTATTATACAGACGCCCTACAACGCAAATGATTAACAGGAGATGCGTTATGCCAGAAGGCACTAAAAAACTCGGTGTGCTCGCTATCGCAGGTGTATTACCTTACCAAGAAAAGCCCGGTGAGGAGTACATGAACGAGGACCAGTTGGGTCACTTTAAGACGATTCTTGAAGCTTGGCGTAACCAATTGCGCGAAGAAGTTGACCGCACTCTTAACCATATGCAAGACGAAGCGGCTAATTTCCCAGATCCTGTCGATCGTGCAGCTCAGGAAGAAGAGTTTAGTTTAGAATTACGTGCTCGCGATAGAGAACGTAAACTAATCAAAAAGATTGAAAAGACGCTACAGATAATCGAAGAAGATGATTTCGGCTTCTGTAACTCTTGCGGTATCGAAATCGGTATCCGTCGATTAGAAGCTCGTCCAACAGCCGATCAATGTATCGACTGTAAGACGCTTGCTGAGATCAAAGAAAAGCAGATGGCGGGATAATCGCTATCTTAAGGTGCGGAGCGTTATGCTCCGCTCTTTTGTTTCTAAATGTCTCTAATGGTTAACTCAACAGCTTATATCGGTCGCTTTGCACCGTCCCCTTCTGGTCCACTTCATTTTGGTTCATTGATTGCTGCCCTCGGCAGTTTTTTGCGTGCGCGTTCCATGAATGGCCAGTGGTTGGTGCGTATCGAAGATATCGATCCACCACGAGAGATTGCCGGTGCTAGTCATCAAATTCTTAGCACATTAGAAGCGTACGGCCTGCACTGGGACAACTCAGTAGTCTATCAAAGCCAACGCCTTGATATTTATCAGCAACAGATCACCCAATGGCTGGCGACAAACCAAGCTTATTATTGTCAATGTAGCCGCAAGCAGATAAAAGCCATGGGGGGCAGTTATGATGGCCGTTGCGGAAGACTTGCGCAGCCGCATAAAGTGGGCGCTATCCGTATTCGCAACCACTATGGCGTGGCACAATTTTTAGATCAGATAAAAGGTGTGGTTAAAGTCGATAGTCAATTTGCTGCTGAAGATTTCATTATTAAACGCAGTGACGGCCTCTACGCCTACCAGTTAGCGGTGGTGCTTGACGATATCCACCAACAGATCACCGAGGTGGTGAGAGGCTCAGATCTGCTCGAGCCCACTTGCCGTCAAGAAAGTCTGTTTAAACTGTTGAAGCATCCAAGTCCAAATTGGCTTCATCTGCCGTTAGCATGTGCAGAAAAAGGCCGCAAGTTATCCAAGCAAAACCATGCGGCAGCAATTGATGTTGTAAAGCCGCAAGCCAGCATTAATGCGGCATTACGCTTTTTGGGCCAAACAGAAGTGACCCCAGAAAGACAAGCCAGCAAGATGCTAGAACAGGCTATCAGTCAGTTTGATTTAAGTAAGGTACCAAGGCAATCTGAAATACTCCTTGTTACGTAAACTGAATCGTATACTCATTGAGCTTTAATTGGGTTATCATAGCCCACTTGTTTTTACCTTAGTAAATATCCAAATCAGAGGTGTCCCATTTTTCGCCGTATTAGCCAATTCTGTAAGCAGTTATTTGATGATAGTCCAAAAGCTGAAGAAAATACTCAGGTCGGTCTGAGTTTAGAAGTTGTGCCTAGAAAAGCGCACTCAATTTCTCGTAGACAGATCAGCGACAATGCGATCAAAGTACTCTACAGACTTCATAAGTCAGGCTTTAAAGCTTACTTGGTCGGTGGCGGAGTACGCGACATTCTATTGGATATGCAACCTAAGGATTTTGATGTGGTGACCAATGCCACGCCAGAAGAAATTAAGCGATTATTCCGTAACTGTCGCCTCGTTGGTAGACGCTTCCGTCTGGCGCACATTGTGTTTGGTCGTGACGTTATCGAAGTCGCTACACTGCGTGGACATCACGTTGATAGCGAAGAGAAGATCTCTAAGACCAATGAATCGGGTCGACTATTGCGTGATAATGTTTACGGCACTATCGACGAAGATGCTGAACGTCGTGATTTTACCGTCAATGCGCTCTACTACGATATTAGCGACTTCTCTATTCATAGCTACGGCGGTGGATTACAGGATTTAGAGTCACGCACAATCCGTCTTATTGGCGACCCTGATACTCGCTATCGCGAAGATCCGGTACGTATGCTTCGCGCTGTGCGCTTTGCCACCAAGCTCGATATGACAATTGAATCTGCAGCAGCAGATCCAATAAAAGGCTTAGCGCCTTTGCTAAAAGATATCCCTGCGGCGCGTATGTACGAAGAAGTGCTAAAGTTATTCTTCGCTGGAAAAGCAGCCCAGAACTACAACATGATGCGAGATTTCGGTTTATTTGCGCCGCTATTTCCGTTAGTAGATTCACTACTGGATGAAGCGCCTCACGGGCCCATTGCTAAATTGCTGCAAGAGATGATGGAAAATACTGACTTGCGTATTGAGCAAGAAAAGCCAGTCACTCCCGCATTCTTTTATGCTGCGCTACTCTGGTATCCACTAACACAGCGTGCGGACGATATCGCACTCGAAAGTGGCTTAAGCCTCTACGATGCTTATACCGCAGCTATGGGCGATATAATGGAGCAGCAGTGTCGTACAATTAGTCTCCCGCGCCGCTTTAGCTCTGTGACAAAAGATATATGGCAACTACAGCTACGTTTTGAGCGTAACAAAGGCACCAAAGCCTTTAAATTTATTGAACACCCTAAATTTAGAGCCGCTTATGATTTACTCTTATTACGTGGCGAAGCCGAAGGTGGTTCCGTTGCCAAGAATGCAGCATGGTGGAAGAGCTTTGTCGAAGGCAGTGAAGATCAGCGTAATGTTATTGCTAAGTCGAGCAATAAAGGCGGCCGTAATCGTACTTCTCAACGTCGTCGTTCTAAGCCTTCAGACCAAGCAGCACCTAAACCTACAGAGTAATGATTCAGGTCTATGTTGCATTGGGGGCTAACTTAAGCCAACCCATCGAACAACTCAACAATGCTTGCCAAGCATTGTTGAGCATTGCCGAAGACAATTCATTTAGCATCTCCCCTTACTATCGCTCAGTGCCCATGGGCGACGTTCAGCAACCCGATTACGTTAATGCGGTTGCTGGCTTTAAAACAGATCTCGCCCCCATCCATCTGTTAGATGCATTACAAAAGATTGAAAATGAACAAGGCCGACTCAGAACACTGCGCTGGGGGCCTAGAACCTTGGATTTAGATCTACTGCTATACGGTAATGAGCACATCAATCTACCTCGGCTGACCGTTCCCCATTATGGAATGAAACAACGTAGCTTTGTATTAGTGCCATTATTTGATTTGACTCCAACACTCATATTGCCAGACAAAACACCGCTGGGCAGTTTGATCACCGATTGTTTAACCGCAGAACTGCAGCTGGCACATTAATAGCCATGCCATCAAATGCTTCGAACCCACACTCGATGAGCATACTTGCACTGCCGCTGTTGATGACCTCAACAAGGAACACCATCCCTGCAAACAGGTTTGAATTAAAGCGCTGAGAACGCTAAATAGCTCACAGACTTAATGGCACAAATGCAAAACCTATCCCTATAAGTCATTTTTAAGTTAATTTTTTGATAGAATACCCACGTTAGTACAGAAGTTTGATTCCGAGATCATTGAAGTTCAGCCCAACTTGGCATATAACAACTCAACAAATTAGGTTTTAAAATTACCACTATGTCCAAAATTACGAGTTCCACACTGAGAACCTTCAAGAGTGAAGGCAAAAAATTCACTGCATTAACGGCTTATGACGCCAGTTTTGCGAACGCATTCGATAGCGAAGGTGTTGACGTACTATTAGTCGGTGATTCAATGGGAATGGTACTCCAAGGACATAACGACACACTCCCGGTTACGGTTGACGATATTGCCTACCATACTCGCTGTGTTCGTCGTGGCGTTGAACGTGCATTGCTTATTGCCGATATGCCCTTTATGAGTTACGCGACACCTGAACAGACCATGATTAACGCGACGACGCTTATGCAAGCTGGCGCCAATATGGTAAAAGTTGAAGGTGGCCACTGGCTACTCGAAAGTGTCAAGATGCTAACCGAACGCGGCATTCCTGTATGTGGCCACTTAGGCTTAACGCCGCAATCAGTACATGTATTTGGTGGCTTTAAAATTCAAGGTCGTGATGCCGATAATGCGCAGCGTATTCTTGATGAAGCCAAAGCGATTGAAGCAGCAGGGGCACAACTCCTCGTTGTTGAGTGTATTCCCGCGCCGTTAGCTAAAGCCATTACTAACGCATTAACTATTCCCGTTATCGGCATCGGTGCAGGCGCAGATACTGACGGTCAAATCTTAGTTATGCATGATGTCTTAGGCATTTCAAGTGGTTACATTCCACGTTTTTCGAAAAACTATCTAAAGCAAACTGGCGAGATCCGCAGCGCTGTTCGTGCTTATATTGACGAAGTCGCACAAGGTGTTTTTCCAGCTGAAGAACATACTTTTAGCTAAGTGGTTCGACTATCAGCTTATTTCAGTATTCATATTTGTCAGTGTTAGAGCACGAGTATCATGATCACCACAGAATCGATTAGCGTTATTCGCGAGCAAGTCCGCGCATGGCGTATCAAAGGCGAAACGGTTGCCTTTGTCCCGACAATGGGCAACTTGCACCTTGGGCATATTACCTTAGTTAAAGAAGCGAGATCACGCGCAGATCATGTGATCGCTTCTATCTTTGTCAATCCAATGCAATTTGGCCAAAACGAAGATTTAGACGCGTATCCAAAAACCTTAATAGATGATCAAAAGGCCTTGATTGCGGCGGGTGCAGAGCTGCTGTTCACGCCAACGCCAGCCATCATCTATCCTAAGGGAATGGACGTTCAGACTTTTGTTGAAGTACCGTTAATCTCTGATCAATTGTGCGGCGAAAGTCGCCCAGGTCACTTTCGCGGTGTAGCAACCATTGTGTGTAAGCTGTTTAATATCGTTCAACCCGATATTGCCGTTTTTGGGCAAAAAGACTTTCAGCAACTGCTCGTGATAAAAACCATGGTCGAAGACCTGTCTATGCCGATTGAGATTGTAGGCGTAGAAACCATACGTGAAGCCTCAGGCCTTGCGATGAGTTCGCGTAATGGCTACTTAACGTCAGCACAAAAGCAGCAAGCGGCGGTACTCAAGCAAACCTTAGACAAGATGGCGAATGAGCTTTGCTTAGGCAAGCAGATTGATGAGGTTATAAAAGCTGCGCAGCAAGTTATTGCCTCAGCAGGCTTTAGAAACGACTACCTCGATATTCGTCATGCTAAATCCTTCAACAAAGCGCTGAGTAACGACAATGAATTGGTTATTTTGGTCGCCGCTTATATGGGCGAAACGCGATTAATCGATAACCTAGTGCTGCAGATTAATTAGACGCTGCACTCCTATCTTGACTATATTTGGCTCAAAGCACCTGCTCTGAGCCATTTAATACTCCCTCCCATTAAAAATGTTCCCATCGATTTATCAACAACTGATTCAAGCATGACTATCTCAGATTTTAAGCCCCATCGCGCGACATATACCGTCAATTGAAAGCAGGAAGTCAGATGCAAGAAGTGGGCGAAGCTGAGCTGAATCCAAAGAGACTGATTACGGGGGAATAACGCGTCAATACTTTGAACATTAGTGACTCAATAACTCACGCCCCCTATCAGCAGTGCGCTTGCCACTGCACATTGATTCATATCAGTCGAGTGTCAAAAAACTGGTGTTATGGTCTGAGTTAAGCCATAGTATATTGGTCATCCAGTAATCATTTATACATAATAAGTGTTGTAGCCTAGAGACTGAAACACACGCTTATAGTGATTAATAATCATTGAGTCGAAAAGGATATTTAGCCCAATGGCGAAAGTTATATTCTCAATAATTTGCTTAATACTTAGCGGATACGTTGAAGCAAACAGTATTTTTAAATGCATTAAAGATGACAAGATTGTCTTTAGTCAGCACTCCTGTCCAAAAGAGTTTCGTCAACATAAAATAGAGTATGTACTGGGTATCACCACTGAAACGGATTCAGACAAACGCCTCAGCACACTCGACCCTCTGCAAGTGTTATTACAGAAAGAAACCATTTCAAAAGAGCGTTTACTGCAGCTATTAGAGAGTGAAATGTATCGCTTGAAGCAAGAGAATAGCTATTTTGAAATATTAAGAGCCAGCGAGTTACAAAAGCTAGAACGTAATCGATATTGGCAGAAAAAGGAAAGCACCGATCCGGAATATGCCGAATCAATTCAAAAGATGAATTTGCACTTCGACAACCTCATCACCAATAATACCACCACAATTATTCTTCTGGATGATCGTAAAGAACAAATTACCCAAGAAACCACAGAGTCACAGTAACGGCTGGGGTATAAACCAATATTGCTTGCAGATAAACGCCACAAAATAGATATCAACAGCATATTTTGAACAACGCTAGGGTAATATTCTATGAGTCCAGTAGCAAACACTCGGTAACACCATGCGCAAACTCAGTTATATCGCCCTATTCATATTTGGACTGTTATTGGGGGCTAGTCTCGCCTACATCACCTTACAAAAGGTTATCGCTAGTCGCGGTGGAATCGGGATGCATGGTTTTGTTGCCACGGCAAATAAAGTACTTCAACAACGAGAGATTACCGAACTGTTAATCTGCTCAAAATTGGCAATGAATGCTGGTCATAAGATTGATAATATAAGTTTAAATATGCGCTTAAATACACTGCTAAAACCTTATGATAACGGTCATCAACGCGCCTTTTATGTGTTGGTTTATATTAAAGGTTACGCTTTTGGCGTCGCTGATAGCATCAAAGATAAAATAAAAGCTTATGACGATTACGCCTGCCAAACACAATACTCTTGGCTTCTAAAACAGGAACACTAATGACAATCACATTAGCGCAAGTTAACTGGCCTATCGTACTACGACAACAAAACAGCAGTGAACTGCTACGACTTGAAACAATGCATGACTGGCTAGAACAAACAGGCATGCTTGGTGTGTTAACAGGGAGCTTTATTGTCGATTATAGCGGTAACAGCTATCTGATTGCCGAGGACAGCCCCATCAAGATCCACTTGGCTTCTCCGCAACTGACACTAGCAGAACTGCGTCAGTCTGTTCAGCAATACGCTAGTCTTAACGGTCATTGCTGTACCAGTAAACTAAATCTCAATACCATTGCGCAGTTATTCGATATCGTCGAATTTATCGAGCAGAGTTAGCGCATAGTCGTACACAAAAATAAACCCATAAAAAAGCCAACTATATCGAAACGGATAGCGACGCACTCGTATCGTTTTACACTCAATACCATTGCGTATTGATTCGATATCGTCGGATTTATCGAGCAGAGTTAGCGCTTAGTCGTACACAAAAATAAACCCATAAAAAAGCCAACTATATCGAAACGGATAGCGACGCACTCGTGTCGCTATACACTCAATACCATTGCGTATTGATTCGATATCGTCGAATTTATCGAGCAGAGTTAGCGCTTAGTCGTACACAAAAATAAACCCATAAAAAAGCCAACTATATCGAAACGGATAGCGACGCAGTCGTGTCGTTATACACTCAATACCATTGCGTATTGATTCGATATCGTCGAATTTATCGAGCAGAGTTAGCGCATAGTCGTACACAAAAATAAACCCATAAAAAAGCCAACTATATCGAAACGGATAGCGACACACTCGTATCGTTATACACTCAATACCATTGCGTATTGATTCGATATCGTCGAATTTATCGAGCAGAGTTAGCGCTTAGTCGAACACAAAAATAAACCAATAAAAAAGCCAACAATTTAATTGTTGGCTTTTAAAGTCATTACACTCTCTATTAGCTTCTCAAGCCTATTCCGCGCGAGATAAGGTAGTAAGCTAAACTCCATAACCCGACACAGAAGCCAACCATGACTGCAACTGACAAAGGAACACTGATGTCGGCATAGCCTAAGAACCCAAAACGGAATACGTTAATCATATATACCACAGGGTTTAATGCCGATACCGCTTGCCAAAAATCGGGCAGTAACGATAGCGAATAAAACACGCCACCGAGATAGGTCAATGGGGTCAAAACAAAGGTAGGAACAATACTGATATCATCGTAACTTTTTGCAAAAATGGCATTAATGAGTCCACCTAAGGCAAATAAAACTGCCGTTAAGAACACCGTAATCGCCACCAATCCAGCATGCTGTATGGTGATATCGACAAAGAACATCGCCACTAACGTCACGATAGCGCCCACAAACAAGCCACGGACAACACCGCCGCCAACATAGCCTGCGATAATGACATAGTGCGGCACAGGTGCAACGATAAGCTCCTCCAAGTTACGCTGAAATTTAGCGCTAAAAAAGGAGGATGCCACATTAGAATAAGAGCTGGTAATCACTGCCATCATGATTAAACCTGGCGCGATAAACTCCATATAAGAGACACCGCCCATCTCACCAATGCGTTTACCCACTAAGTTACCAAATATCAGGAAATACAGGGTCATACTGATCGCCGGAGGCACCAAAGTTTGGATCCAAATACGGGTAAAACGGTTTATCTCTTTGGTTAAGATACTTTTAAAAGCTGTAAAATACAGCGCTCTCATATTCATTTTCCGCCCCCAGACACTTTACCTTTTTCGACTAACTCAACGAACAGTTCTTCTAAGCGATTGGCCTTATTACGCATCGACAGCACTTGAATATTAAGCGCACTCAACTGTACAAAAACATCATTAAGACTCTGCTCTTTTGCCACATCAACCTCTAAGGTATGTGGATCTGTTAAGCGACACACCGTCTGCTCAAGCGCGGGATTTTCATTCAAGTCACAACCCAAATCAAGAATAAACGTTTCCATATTCAAACGGCTAAGCAACGACTTCATGCTCGTGCATTCCACCAGCACACCTTTGTCGATAATACCGATATTGCGGCAAAGCATTTCGGCTTCTTCTAAATAATGAGTGGTGAGAATAATCGTCACGCCCTGCTCATTTAGCTCGGTGAGAAAGGTCCACATAGAGCGACGCAATTCAATATCTACACCCGCTGTTGGTTCATCTAAAATCAACAATTGTGGCTCATGCATTAACGCGCGCGCGATCATCAAACGGCGCTTCATGCCGCCAGAGAGTTCACGCGCTGGACTGTTGCGTTTTTCCCACAGGTCAAGTTGACTAAGGTGTTTTTCAGCACGTTCTAGTGCCACCTCTTTCTTAACGCCGTAGTAACCCGCTTGATTGACAACAATTTGCTGTACCGTTTCAAACTGATTAAAATTAAACTCTTGAGGCACTAGGCCAATACTGAGTTTGGCGAGTTCAAGCTCGTTATCAATATCATGTCCAAATACAGACACTTTTCCCGAACTCTTTTGCACCAAAGAACTAATAATACCAATCGTCGTTGATTTACCTGCTCCGTTAGGCCCAAGTAGCGCAAAAAAATCGCCCTTATTCACTGTTAAGCTTATGCCCTTTACTGCCTCAACTCCGCCTTTATAGGTTTTTTTTAAGGAGTCGATAACTAAGGCGGCTTCTGTATTTGCCATGGTTATTCCAATCACTCTGTATTAAGTAAAAAAAACTCCCGCAATAGCGAGAGTCATTAGTATCGATTGCGCTTCTAGCTCAATAATCAGTTTAACGCCAATAAGCATCAAAACCCGACCTAAGCTATAGAGACAATATTAATCTTCTAGCGGAATCACTCTCGCGATGTAAGGTAAGTTACGATACTGCTCCGCATAGTCGATGCCATATCCAACGATAAACTCATCAGGGATGGTAAAACCGATAAAGTCGACAGGCACATCAACTTCACGACGTTGAGGCTTATCAAGTAAGGTACATAGCGCTAAACTTTTTGGCTCGCGGATCATCAGGATCTCACGCACCTTGTTAAGGGTATTACCAGAATCAATAAGATCTTCCACAATCAGTACATCACGCCCCTGGATCTCGGACTGTACGTCTTTAAGGATTTTTACGTCGCGACTGCTTGTCATCGCATTGCCATAACTTGATACCGACATAAAATCGATCTCTACGTGGCCTTTAATACGTCGACAAAGATCTGCCATAAACACAACAGAACCCTTAAGTAGACCTACCATTAACAGGCGGTCACTTTCGGCATAATGCGTATTAATTTGCTCAGCCAAAATATCCAATTTTTGATCGATCTCTTCTGCAGAGATCATCACTTCAATGGTGTGTTTCATAAAACTCTCAATAGTCGATGTCGTTGGTATTATGCTTGTCATAACCCCAACGATTCGTTAATGCATGGTCAACGCCCAAATGGTCAAGAATTCGGGCGACCATAAAGTCTACCAGATCTTCAACCGATTTGGGATTATGATAAAAGCCTGGCGCTGCAGGCATAATGGTTACGCCTAAGCGAGAGAGCGACAACATATGCTCTAAGTGTATGGCACTAAAAGGAGTTTCTCGAGGAACCAAGATTAATTGGCCTCGCTCTTTTATTACAACATCAGCCGCTCGTTCGAGTAAATTATTACTCATACCCGTTGCAACCGATGCTAATGTCCCTGTACTGCACGGACAGATGACCATCTGTTTTGGCGCCGCAGAACCCGAAGCTGGCGGCGAAAACCACTCCTCTTTACCCAATACAATGAGCTCGCCAGCCACGTCGCCAAACTGCGCTAATAACTGTGCTTGCGCTTTATCGCTATTGGCGCTTAACTGCAGGCCTTGCTCTGTGGCCAATACCACTCTCGCGGCTGATGAGATCATCAAGAACACTTGATAATCACTTCTCAACAGTGCTTCTAATAATCTCAGGCCATATGGAGCGCCCGAGGCGCCAGTCCACGCCAGGCTAATAGACTTGTCTGCTTTATGGTATGTCACACTCATGGCTAGTTATTTACCTGTTTTAGTGTTTAATTGTGCCAGCAGCTTTTGATGTAATCCGCCGAAGCCGCCATTACTCATAATGATAATAGTATCTCCACTGCTCGCCTGAGCGACGACCTGCTCTATAATCTCATCAATATCATACAACACAGCAACTGGCACCGAGGCTGTGGCCATTGCGGTGCTAATGTCCCAGTCAATATTGCCCGCTTGATATAAAAAGACATTGCTAGCCAAAGCCAATGAGTTTGCCAAGGTGTCCTTGTGCACGCCGCTCTTCATGGTGTTCGAACGCGGCTCTAAAATCACCGTCACCTTACGCTGGCCCACTTTGGCTCGCATACCCGCTAGAGATGTTGCTATGGCCGTTGGGTGATGCGCAAAGTCATCATAAACTTCGATACCGCTTATAGTACCAAGCAGCTCCATGCGGCGCTTAGGAGGTGCAAACTTGGCTAACGCTTCAATGGCGGCATCAGGCTTAACCCCAACGTGCCTCGCTGCGGCAATTGCCATCACCGCATTTTCGATATTGTGCTGGCCAATGAGTTCCCAATCGACAACCCCCTGCAACTCACCATTGTAGAAGACTTCAAACTGATGAGCATCATCGCTAAGATTATGAGCATGCCAGCCGTTAGTCACGGCATTTAAATGATATGTCTCTTGCTCACTCCAGCAACCTAGCGCGATGACTTGCTGCACACTTATCGCATCTGCTGGCCAGATCACTTTTCCTTCACCAGGAACCGTCCGTATTACGTGATTAAACTGGCGTTGGATCGCTTTAAGATCATCAAATATATCGGCGTGATCGAACTCTAAGTTGTTGATCACCAGAGTACGCGGTTGATAGTGGACAAACTTAGAACGTTTATCAAAAAAGGCGCTGTCGTATTCATCAGCTTCAACCACAAAAAACGGCGAACCGCCAAGGCGAGCCGATACCCCGAAGTTTTGCGGTACACCACCAATCAAAAATCCCGGCTCATAGCCACAGTCTTCGAGGATCCACGCCAACATACTCGAGGTAGACGTTTTACCATGGGTGCCAGCAACCGCTAATACCCAGCGCTCAGCCAAGATGTGCTCTGCTAGAAACTGCGGGCCAGAGGTATACTTAAGGCCGCGGTTAAGCACTGCTTCAACGCAAGGATTACCTCGGCTCATAGCATTGCCGATCACCACAAGATCGGGCGCATCATCTTCATTTTTACCCAATTGAGTAGGATCGAAACCTTGGATCAGCTCAATACCTTGCTCTTCTAGTTGAGTGCTCATTGGCGGGTAAACATTGGCATCGCTGCCCGTTACCTTGTGCCCTTCAGCTCGAGCCAGCAACGCGAGGCCGCCCATGAAGGTGCCACAGATCCCTAAAATATGTACGTGCATAGTGGTCGCTCTGGAGTTTAAAAAATCTAGGTTATTCTAACCAATTGCGGCGGGGTTTGTCAGTTAACTCGTGTTTAACTCACTTTTAAATATGGCTGACGCTGTGGTGCGGCTAAAAAATAGAGGAGCTGATTATCGGCTCCTCTATCTCTGCATAATTAACGGATTAACAACAAGGGTACGCTGCTTTTTATCAGCACTTGCGTGGTGTTACTGCCGAGAAAGTACTGGCGTAACTTTGTGTGGCCATAGGCCCCCATCACTATCATCCCAAGCTGTTGTTGCTCTTGGTAATCGAGTAATGCGCTATCTACATCTCCAGTTAACACTCGCTCTGTCACCATGATCCCTGCCTCAGTAAGCTGCTGCGATGCTTGTTGAAAAGCTGCGCTCTTGTCACCAGAGCCATCAACCATCACCAAATGACACTCCAAACCGACAAGCAAAGGCGTCTTGATAGCCTTTTCAATCAGCTTGTCACTGGTTGCACTACCATCAAAGGCGATCATATAGGAGCTTGGCACTTCGAAGCTTTCGCTGACCACAAGGGTATGGGCCTTAATCGTTCTAATCACACTTTCAAGCTGTGAGCCTATTGTTTTAGTGCTGCTATGATCTTCACCCGACCTCCCCAGCACTAACACCCTCAAATCATCTTCTAGATCCATTAATGTGTCGAGTAAACTGCCATGGCGTTGTAATTTATGGATATCACTCACGCCTCGCACTTGCGCTAACTCTTCTGCATCTATCAGTAACTGCTTACCATGCTTAAGCGCCACTTTACTGCGCAGCTCATCAAGCTCTACCAGTTCATTGAGTAGGTCTTCTTGGCTACCAAAGCCAATTTGGCCCGACAATTCGCTCACCACAGGTCTGGTGGCTTTATCGAGCACATGCAATAACGTTAACGGTGCTTTCACTTTGTGTGCAACCCAAGCACTGGCTTCACAGGTGGCTAGAGTCAATTTAGAACCATCAATACACGCAACTATATTCTTCATCTGTATCATCCTCTTAGTGTCCAGCCAGTAGTCTTTCAACTTCTTCGGGCTTATCGTGTACCCCAAATTTATCAACAATGGTGCGAGTCGCTTGATTCATACCAATAAGGTTCACATGTGTACCCTCTCGACGAAATTTAATCACCACTTTATCCAATGCAGATACCGCCGTCACATCCCAAAAGTGAGCCGCCGATAAATCGATAGTGACTGACTCTAATACTTCTTTAAAATCAAATGAATCGGTAAATTTATCCGATGACGCAAAGAACACTTGGCCAATCACCCGATATTCACAACTGTCACTTTCACCGATATTATTCCTAACCACCATCATGCGACTAATCTTGTTGGCAAAGAATAAGGAAGCAAGCAGCACTCCAACAAATACACCGATAGCCAGATTATGAGTGGCTACCACCATAGCAACCGTTGCCAGCATCACAACATTGGTCGACAGTGGATGTTTTTTCATATCGAGAATGGACTGCCACGAGAACGTACCTATGGCCACCATAATCATTACCGCGACCAAGGCGGCCATAGGGATCTGTTTTAACCAGGGTCCAAGAAAGACCACCATTATGAGCAAGAATACACCCGCCGCTAAACTCGATAGACGTCCACGTCCGCCGGACTTTATATTAATCATCGATTGACCAATCATGGCGCAACCCGCCATACCACCAAGAAAACCCGTAAACACATTGGCAAGTCCTTGCCCCTTACACTCACGGTTTTTATCACTATTGGTATCGGTAAGATCGTCGACAATCGTCGCCGTCATCATTGATTCTAATAGTCCGACGACCGCGAGTCCCATGGAATAAGGCAATACAATCAGTAAGGTTTCGAAGTTTAACGGCACATCAGGCCATAAGAATATCGGTAAGGTATCAGGTAAGTCTCCCATATCACCCACGGTACGCACATCGACATTAAACATCATAGCAAATGCTGTTAACCCGACAATACAGATCAAAGGAGAGGGGATTAATTTGCCAATAACAGGCAGATAAGGGAACAGGTATATGATTCCAAGACCGGCTAATGTCATCGCATATACGTGCCAAGTCACATTGGTAAGCTCTGGTAATTGGGCCATAAAAATCAGTATAGCCAATGCATTTACAAACCCTGTCACTACCGATCGCGATACGAATCGCATCAAATTACCGAGTTTTAAATATCCCGCTAAAATCTGTAGTAATCCCGTCAATACTGTTGCTACCAACAAGTATTGCAAACCATGATCCTTAACTAGGGTTATCATCAACAGCGCCATTGCTCCCGTTGCCGCGGAGATCATACCTGAACGGCCACCGGTGAAAGCTATTACCACTGAAATACTAAATGAGGCATACAAGCCGACTTTGGGGTCGACACCCGCAATAATCGAAAATGCGATAGCCTCTGGAATGAGGGCTAACGCCACAACGATACCCGCAAGCAGATCGCCACGGATATTAGATAACCAATCAATTTTGAAATTTTTAAACATTGAACTCTCAGTTTACGCACGGCAGTTCGCACCAGAGATTAGACTGGAGTGATATGCGTGCTTTTTTGATAAAATTTTGGCGCGGAAAACTGCCGTAGTAATCGACAACGAATTAACAAGCGCAAAGAAGTAAGCGTGATGCTTAGTTAGCAATGAAAGCTATAGGGAGGGCGAAACGTTAAGGTGGCGTCATTAACACAATGAGTAATTTCCTCTTAAATTATAATAAGGCGCGATTCTACACTTAAAAGTCAGTCTATAAAATAGACAGCATCACTTTTTCTTATTTTATTGTTGCATCTCCCCAACAATCGTAGAAATCACTGCCTATATTCAAGCCCTCAGAAATGTGATTAAAATATTGCCGTTAAGTTAGTTCACGTTTCTTATCAATAACAGCCATGATCCAATGCGCTGTATCACCTTGCTGAACACAGACTATTTAAGCAATCCATAACATACGGTATAAGTCAGTTATCACTGGGTTATTTGCTTATCAAATACCCACCATCATTTACGTAAAACACTGGCTTCAGCTCACTACTTAAAGGGACACACCATGTTTTTTGTGCATATGCTGTTATTGTTGGCCATCATCTTTGTCGGGATCCGTCACGGCGGTGTTGCCTTTGGCCTTTTAGGTGGCTTGGGTGTCTCCATTCTTGCCTTTGTATTTGGCGTTGCGCCAGGTTCACCGCCAATCAACGTCATGTTGATCATTCTTGCCGTGGTTGCCGCATCAGCCACCTTAGAAGCGACTGGCGGTCTAAAGCTACTGGTCCGCTATGCCGAAAAACTACTGCGTAAACACCCAAACCAAATCGTGTTTCTGGGTCCTTTATGCACATACTCCTTAACTGTACTTGTGGGAACGGGGCACTCAGTCTATCCATTACTGCCAGTGATCTACGATGTCGCATACAAGAAAGGCATTCGGCCTGAGCGTCCACTCGCTATCGCAACCGTTGCTTCGCAAATGGGGATCACAGCCAGCCCTATTGCCGCCGCTGCCGCCGTTGTTATTGCCACCTCAATGGAAAACAATCTTGATATTGGTTTGATGGATGTGTTGTTAGTCACCATACCTTCAACATTAATCGGTGTACTGGTCGCCTCAGCTTGGAGCTTAAAGCGTGGTAAAGATCTCGATAAAGATGAAGAGTTTCAAGCTCGATTGCTGGATGAAGAGTTTAAGAATAGTCTCATTGATCCGGATATTGAAACCGATGATGTCGCCAAAAGTAACAGCATCGCCAAAAAAGGGTTAAGTATCTTTCTACTCGGCATATTAGCCGTCATTGGCTTGGCAATGTTTAGCAAAGAGTTATTGCCTGAAGGCGTGAAGATGTCTGTCGCCATCCAGTTTATGATGCTTTCCGTTGGCGCGATGATTTTACTTGTCACCAAGGTAGATCCTAAAAAGATAGTGAGCAGTAATGTCTTCATCGCAGGTATGACTGCAGTGATCATTATCTTTGGTATTGCATGGCTTAGCGACACTATTATTAGCTATCACAAGAGCTATCTAATTGAGTCTGTGAGTGACATCGTCCATGCTCATCCTTGGTCATTCGCCATTGCGATGTTTGTCGCGTCCATCTTCTTGAAGAGCCAAGCTGCAACCTTAACCATAATGCTGCCACTGGGTTTCTCTTTGGGGATCCCGGCACCAGTGCTTATCGGCGTATTACCCGCTTGCTATGCTTATTTCTTCTTCCCGTTCTACCCGAGTGATTTAGCGGCGATTAGTTTCGATAGAACCGGCACCACCCATATTGGTAAATATGTGTTGAATCATAGCTTTATTGTGCCTGGTTTTATTGGCGTCGGCACAGCAACATTTATCGGCTACTTCATTTCAATGACCATTAATTAACAGCTAGATCACTAAGTCAGTCGATACAGCTTCAAATTAGGCTAATTATTGTTACTCTAGATAGCATTTAAAGGCGTCCTCAAAGGGCGCCTTATCGATCTATAGAAAAATTGAGAGCGGTATGAGTCGAATGTTTAGTGAGAGTGACAGCGAGGTCTTAGCCGATATTATCCGACTACGCCGCGATGTTAGAGGTAATCGTTTTAATGATAAGCCCGTCTCAGATGCGAGTATCGATACGCTGCTAAATGCCGCCATGCAAGCGCCTTCAGTTGGATACTCGCAGCCTTGGCAATTTGTGGTTATTCGCGACTCAAACATTAAACAAGCAGTGCAGCAAACGTTTGTTGCAGCAAATGCCCTTGGCAGTGAGCAATTTACGGGGGATAAACGCGCTCAGTATGATGCGCTCAAACTCGAAGGGATTTTAGAGGCTCCAGTTAACTTAGCGGTATTTTATCAACCCAGTGAAACTGCAGTTCTAGGGCAAACAAGCATGCCAGAGATGGGTAAGTTTAGTGTTGTTTGTGCCATTCAAAACCTGTGGTTAATGGCGCGTTCGCTCAATATTGGTGTCGGTTGGGTCAGTATTTTAGACCCGTTAAAGGTCAAGCAAGCGTTAAATGCCCCCGAAAGCGCTGAACTGATAGGTTATCTCTGTATAGGCTATGTCGATAAATTTCTGGCCGAACCAGAACTTAAGCAAAAAGGTTGGCAGCAAACCAAGTCTGCTGCTGAGGTTATCTTCAAAGACGGCTTTAATTAGACGACTTTTTCAGCTTTGTCTGTTCACCCACCTCAGCTAGCACCTGTTGATACCCTAGCTCATAGGTTCAATTTCTTGAGTGAGCTTAGCCAACCGTGAATAATAAATTAAAAATATAACCCTTTTCCCAAAAGCTCACGTTTATAGCTATTAGAAGCCAACCCCGTTTTATCTTGGCGAATTTTAGACTTACTTTTGGAGTTACTATGATTAAATCATCTCTTGCAGCACTTATTTCAGCTTTAGTCCTATCGGCCAGCATTACCGCCCCAGCGCTTGCCGCCGATATTAGCTTTGCGCATCTTGAAACCATAGGCACTAGCAATATCCTCGCCGAAGCAGACATGGCAGAAATAAACGTGGAAGTCGTGATTAAAGCGGAAACAGCAAAAGCTGCCAAAGTCGAGTCGGATATCGCCGTGGCTAAATTTATCGAACGTTTAGAAAAAGCAGGCGTTAGCAGCAAGCTAATCCAAAGTGCCAATATCAACCTACAACCTCAATATCACTATGAAAAAGATCAGCCTAACAAACTGATTGGCTACAGTGCGAGCCGCCGCGTAACTGTGACAGTTGTCGATCTAACCAACCTCAATAGCATTCTAGATACCGCGCTTGAAGAGGGTATTAACCGTATTAATCATATCGCGCTCAAATCAAGCAAAGAGGCGCATTATCTTCAACAAGCAAGGCTTGCAGCGATTAAAGATGCACAACACAAAGCGGCAGAGTTAGCCCAAGGCTTTGGCGAAGAGCTCGATGGTGTATGGCAAATTCGCTATTTCGACCAACGTCCAGTTCAGCCAGTGATGATGAGAATGAATGCTGAAAGTGACAGTTATAATGTGCCTAAAAGCTACCAACAAGGCCAAGTCACTATTCAAGATAGAGTAGAAGTCACCTATCGATTGAAATAACGTCAGCTAATCAAAAGGCCCCTCAAACTGTATAACAGCTTGAGGGGCCTTAATCGTTATTAATCAATCGGACACTTACAAGGTATAGCGAATACCAATCGCGACACCATCATCTTCTGATTTTGCTTGCATCGCTTCATTTTCAGGGTTATCACTACTGAAATCACTAAAATCAACACGGCCTTCCAAGTAGATCACCACACTGTTATCCCAAACATAGTGCACGCCAGCCACGGCAAACTGACGTTTAAAAACATCACCAGGATGTTCTGCCTCATAGTCATCACCGGCCTCTAAGACGTTGTAAGAGGCAAGCAGCTTGATATTATTGTCTAAGTAATAGGAGATCAGCGTTTCTAAACCTACCGACTCTTGCAAGAAACGGCCTAAGTTATCTGTATCGTGGAATTCATTTTGGTTGAGGTTCATCGCCGCATATAAGCCATGCTCATCCCAACTGCCCCAGGTTAGACCAAAGCCATAGATATAGTCGGTCTCGGAAATAACCCGACCACTGGCCGTAGTGCCTTCTGGTTCACCGATGTTACCGCCAGCGGTAAGCACTAACATCTCTGTCGCTTGGTAGGTCAAACCAATACCATAAGTATTATCGTATTCTGTCATCACCAATCGATTCGGGTTATTACTACCATCATCTTCAATATCTGTGGTACTGCTTTTTAACTGCATTTGCGCCGCGATCCCTAAATCACCCCAACTATTACGATACTGAATCACTTTATCACCACGACCGACACCATTAATGGCACCGTCGGATTTGTTATACGTATAAGTACCGGATGCATTACCGTCCCATACAAAACCATAGTTGGTGTTGTACACAACGTCGTACCATGCGCCCCATTGCTTACCAATTGAGATCGACCCATAGTCATTGTGACTGACGCCAACATAGCCTAAACGGTTATTTAAAAAGTCACCGCTTTTGGTCTCAAAGTTACTTTCACTGCTATAGGAGATCGTTGCATTACCAAAGGGATTTACGCCCCACTCCAGCTTGACATAGCTTTTCCAATCATTGGACATTTCACGGGTAAAGCCGAAATTAATTCTTGAGCTGCCATTCACAACCTCTGTAACATCTTGTGTATTAATAACTCGTGCATCAACGAAACCACCAATCTCAAATGCATTTTTATTGTCTTTAAATACCTCAACCGCGAAGCTTGTCGGCATAAAAACCAACGTTGCGAGGGGCAATACTGCTAGCGCTTTTTTCATAAAATCTCCAACTTTGGTTATTTTTATATTCAGCTTTAGCGTACTTCGCTAGCGGCTCTGGGTATTATGATCCGAGATGGTCGCTTAAAAACTGCACTCGCTAAATAGAAAACATAGCAAAAAATTGGGTAAATACAAGTTGATAGCCAGTGAAGATTTTTAATATTGGTGTTCTAGAGGAGGGGTTTACATATTTGACAGTGCATGCTTCAGCATTAACAAGAAAATGGCGAAGTCGATCACTACTTACTTGGGATTAAATTGACCGCAGCGAGCCGCTACGGTCGTTAGGTTTTAATCCTAAAAACTAGGCACATAGCCGTGCAAGATAGACTTTGTTCTTACCGGAAAATTTAGCTTTATAGAGCGCTTTATCAGCCTCTTTAAGTAATGCTGTCAAGCTAGTGGCTTGTTCATTGAGTACCGCAATACCTAGGCTTATCGTCATTTCAATGCTGACATCATCAAACTCAAACAGCTGCGATGCAATAGCACTTCGGATGCGTTCCGATATTGAAAAAGCTTCTTCCTCTGAAGTATTAGACAGCACAATAATAAACTCTTCACCACCAATTCGTCCGACTAAATCATGCTTTTTTAACCAACGTTCAGCCCGTTTAGTCACGGCTTGAATAGCCAAGTCGCCAACATGGTGGCCAAAGCGATCATTAATACTCTTAAAGTTATCAATATCAAAAATAATAACCGATGCCGACTGTTGTTTTTTAATCGACCTTTCAATCATTTTCTCACCCGTTTTAAAGGTATAACCTCGGTTAGCGATACCCGTAAGAAAGTCGATTTGAGCACGATGCTTAAAGACTTTTCGCGAATGCATTAAAAAGAAGACTGCCGCCAATAGCACTGCTGCCACTAACACAACAATACTCATTTTAAGCTCATTAATGCGCTCTTTATCTATCACAGCTTTGAGATTCAATTCATTGATTGCTAACTTATTGGCAAGTCGTTCGTTCTCAAAATCAGCCAATTTAGAGTTATGGTCAAGTGCAGAGTCGATAACTTCGTTATCGATGATGTTCTTATTGTGCTCTCGCTCTTCATCTATCACTTTTAAAAGGGTATTCACCGCCAATAAATAATTTTTATTGTCGAATGCAATAATGGCATCGGCAGTCAGTAGCATACTGCCCATATTGGCTGGAAAACGTTTATCTTGCAGGAACACTCGCGCCATACTAGCCGCTTTGTCAGGCTCACCAATTCGCATATAAGCTAGCGCTAAAAACAGATGACTAGAGCTTACAAAATAGCGCTCCTGCGTTGTTTCTTTAAGAGCAATTGCTTTTTCTAGATAGGTGACGGCCACGGGGTAATCAAAGGAGCCGAGTGCGACACGTCCAGCATTGAGATAGGCAAAAAAATAGAAATCTTTAAATTCTGGTGCGGCTTCTGCTAATGCTAATTGTGCGGCAATATTCACCTTGGCTTTATCCCAATCACTCAACTTGATCGCAGAGCTAACCATGTTGTGCTGCATGTTAAACATGTCTTCTTTATCGTCTACGGTTTGCCACGTTTGATAGGCCTTATTAAAGTTATCATAAGCACGTTTATGTAGCCCTACCGTACGATACAGGGTACCGGTTGCATTATAAATCATCGCTTTGCGGTGAACATCGAGTTTGTCACTCTTATCAACAATCATCATGGCTTCGTCGAGTAACGCAATCCCCTTATGCACTGTCGTCGCGGTGTAATAGCAAAAGGCATTTTGTGTGAGTGTTTTTGCCAGCAATGTTGGGTTATTATTCTGTCTTGCAAAAGCCAGCGCCTTACGACGATCGATACAATAAACGGCGGGATCATTTGTCTGTAAATATACTGCGAAGGAGCGCTCTAAATAGCTATCGATCAGAATATCGCTAACCGTTAATGATTCAACTAAAGCAATTCCCTTATCATAGCTTGCGATCGCTAAATCTAACTGACGGGTTTTCTCATACAACTGACCATAGAGAAAATACAAGCGGGCATTATCATTGGGTGTCAGCTGATTAGCCTCAATGTCGAAACTATCCAGTAACTTAAGTCCTCCCGCGGGGGAGTCTTTGCTAACCAATACTTCCAATTGGGTCAGAATGTCATTGGCTTGCGCTGTAGAAAATAAAGTCATGGAGATAGAGATAAGGAAGCTAAAGGCCGCAATTATCATTTTCATATGCATATACAGCCCTGTAAAACAGACTTTTTAAGTGTAATTATTTTTCAGAGTAACACATGGGAGACATTTGTATAGTTTGTTGATTTAATAAGGTTTACCTGCCTTAGCGTCTCATTATATAGTCAATTTATTATATTGAAAAACAAGCTCGTTTCGACATGATAATTTGGTTAAAAGGTCATTTTTCAGTTATCAATGCTGCAAACTAACCATTTAATAGTCTGAGTTGAAACAAAAAAGGTTAGCAAGCTTGCTAACCTTTTATTCAATCAATGACCGCATTAACACGCATGCGCTAGTGCTTGCTCTACATCCGCAATAATATCGTCAATATGTTCAATCCCCACAGAGATCCGCACCAAATCTTCTGACACCCCAGCTTTTGCTAGCTCGTTAGCATCTAGCTGTCTATGGGTCGTCGATGCGGGATGGCATGCCAGTGATTTAGCATCGCCGATATTGACCAATCTTAAAATCATCTGCAATGCATCAATAAAGTGCCCACCAGCCACTTTACCGTCATCCGCTTTAATACCAAAACTGATGATCCCTGAGGCTTTTCCGCCAGTAATTTTATGGCAGTTCTCCTGAAATGGACTGTTTGGCAGCGCAGCGTAATTCACCCACTTCACCTTAGGGTGCGCTTCTAAATACTGCGCCAAGGTTAATGCATTGTCGCAATGGCGCTCCATTCTCAGTGCCAGAGTCTCTAACCCTTGTAGCAATAAGAAAGCGCTTTGCGGCGATAGTGCAGCGCCTGTATTACGTAACGGCACCACACGACAACGGCCAATAAAGGCAGCAGGACCAAAAGCTTGGGTATAGACCACACCATGATATGACGGATCCGGTTCATTGAGCAGTGCAAAACGTTGTGGCTGCGCCGCCCAATCAAACTTACCACTATCAACAATCGCCCCGCCAATTGTGGTGCCGTGGCCACCTATATATTTGGTCAACGAGTGCACAACGATGTCAGCGCCATGTTCAAATGGTCTGCATAACACCGGAGTCGCGACCGTATTATCAACAATTAATGGCACACCATGTTTATGAGCAATTTCAGCTAGTCGCTGCAGGTCAACGATATTGCCGGCAGGGTTACCAATTGACTCACAAAATAATGCTTTGGTTTTATCATCAATGAGTGCATCTAATCTGTCGAACTCATCGAAACCCGCCATACGGACCTCAACACCTTGTCTTGGTAAGGTGTGAGCGAATAAGTTATAGGTGCCGCCATACAGTTGGCTGGTACTGACAATGTTGTCGCCCACTTCAGTCAGAGCTTGAATCGCATAAGTGATTGCCGCCATGCCTGAAGCAAGCGCTAACGCAGCAATTCCACCCTCAATAGCGGCTAGGCGTTGTTCTAGCACATCGGTGGTTGGGTTCATGATGCGAGTATAAATATTACCCGGCACTTTAAGATCAAATAGATCAGCGCCATGTTGAGTGTCATCAAAGGTATAAGAGGTGGTTTGATAAATAGGGACTGCAGCGGCTTTGGTTGTCGCTTCCGATTTATAACCATGGTGCAGTGCTAAAGATTCGAGTTTCATACCAGCTAAATCCTATTCCATTTGAATGAAATATGAACATAACAAATAGCCATCTAGAAGTCTAAATATATTTTAAACTTCTAGATAGTGAGTATAAAACGATAAAAGAAATGATTGCAGGTTTAGATGCTGTCGAGTAACTCTGGTTCAAACTGCTCTGGAGAGACACTTATATCCAGCTCAGCGATTCTGGCATTCAGCTGGGCAATATCTTTTTCGACTGTCGAAATGGTTAACGTGTTGTCATCCAAGCTATAAACTTGCTTCAGGCTGGCAAAATAAAAACTCAAGATGATAAAAGCATTTCTGTCATTATTATCTGCTGCCAGTTTAATTTTAGCCAACTTACGATAAATTTGATTATTGAGCTGCTTTAAGCGCCAAACATAATACACTTCGCGCATATAGGGCTTTTGCTTTTGTGAATGTAATACCCCACTGCAGAGCACTATCGCCATAATCACACCGATAACGTTCAGGTGAAAATTGCCAGTCGAGCCACCAGGAGTTGCGGCTGTTGCGCCAAGGAAATGAATTAACAATGTCCCAAATACCAGCGAAAGTATCGCTAAACTCGCGACAAAACTGCTGATCACAATATTGGTATTCTTACGATAGCTTCGTTTATCAATATGCATTAATTGCATCCGTGGCTCTCAAGGTTAAGCGGATAATAAGGCGGTTATTCTAGCATCCTAAATATTAGAAAATCCTCTTTGTTACGCTAAAATATTTGTATTTATGCCACAACCTTGGCAAGTTAAGTTTTTACTGAAATAACAGTGACGAATCCAACCAAGCTCACAATTTTCACTAAACGACTTCTTTAGCGGTAAAAACATCTAGACGTCTAAATTGACAGGCGGCTCTCGATCTCATATCCTCTCAGCTATTGAGATGTACCATTCTGTGATTTTAATCATTTAAAACACAGTTTGTTCCAGCTAGGAGGGCAATGGGGACAATGGTTCGATGACTGATTTAATAGAAGAGAGATAACATTGACGAATTCCAACAACGCTCCTAAAGCTGCAGCAACTGACGTAATAGCGCCATCGTTTCTAGCGCTAACACCACTTTTTCTATTTCTAACATTGTTTATTGGTGCCGGGCTTTACTTCCAAAACCAAGGTGTCGATTTTGCTTTTTATCAATTGCCCAGTGTAGTCGCTATTCTACCTGCGATTATCTTTGCCATTATCATTTCTAAGCAAAGACTTAACCAATCAATCGAAACTTTTTTAGCCGGCATTGGTCACTCCAACATCATTGCGATGTGTATGATCTACCTGCTTGCAGGTGCATTTGCGGCAGTAGCAAAAGCAACCGGTGGCGTAGACGCAACGGTTGCACTCGGCTTGTCATTGGTTCCTTCTAGCTTATTGCTACCTGGCTTCTTTGTGATTGCCGCCTTCATTGCCACAGCCATGGGCACATCAATGGGCACTATTGCCGCGGTGGCACCTATTGCGCTTGGCGTTGCAAATGAAGCACAAATTGATTTAGCGATTATGGCTGGCGCAGTCATTTCAGGCGCGCTATTTGGCGATAACTTATCCATCATTTCAGATACCACCATCGCAGCGACTCGCACTCAAGGCTGTGAGATGAAAGACAAGTTTAAAGAAAACCTTATCTTCGCTATTCCAGCCGCGATCATCACTTTGATTGTGTTCACCCTGGTTGGTCAAGGCCAGGCTGACGTAGCAGCGCAAGAGATAGACTTCATTAAGGTGATCCCTTACCTCACTATTCTGTTTTTAGCCGTCGCTGGCTTGAACGTATTTGTCGTCCTTACCATCGGTATTTTACTGGCCGGTGTCACTGGTTTATTGACCATGGACTACGGTGTCATCCAGTTTGGACAAGATATTTACGCTGGTTTTGGCAACATGCAGGAGATCTTTATTCTCTCTATGCTGGTCGGTGGCTTAGCAGCACTTATGCAGCAACAAGGTGGCCTATCGTTTGTTAGCAAGCAGATTGAAAAACTAATTACACGTTTTTCAAAAGCCAAAGGCGAAGCATCATGCCGTGCTTCAGAGCTAGGTATGGCAGGTATTGTGGCTGCAACCAACACCTGTGTTGCTAACAATACAGTGTCGATTGTGGTCACTGGTGATATCGCTAAAGATTTGGCAGAAAAGCATGGCGTGACCCCAAAACGTGCAGCCAGTATTTTAGATATTTTCTCATGTATTATCCAAGGTTTGATCCCCTATGGTGCGCAAGCACTATTAGTCGCATCAACCTTTAGTTTGTCACCATTTGAAGTTGTTACTCATGCTTGGTACTGCATGATCCTCGCAGTGGTCGCGGTACTTATTGTGGTTTTTCGCAAGCGAAACTAAATAGCATTATTCACCTAAGCCGTGGTTAACGCACTGACTAATTGAAAAGAGCACCTTATTCAGGTGCTCTTTTTTTGTTTAGCTCACAAATCAATGAGCTTGTAACAGTAGTAATCGTTTATAGCCTGTGATGCGCAATGCACTCTTGTTACCTCTATTCTAGAAATAAGCATATTTTTATCGCCATTGGATCAATCGAACGATTTGCGTAAGGAGAATTAATCAGGCACGTTGGTCTTAGCTCAGAATGAATAATATTCTCATTAAAAAGAGTGCATCACAGCACTGCTTTTTGCCATAATAACCGCCCCACGCGAGTAGCAGGATGAGTCATTTTATGGCGCACAAGTATGGAAGATAAGATTAAGTATCAATCGATGCAGTATGATTTGCACCGATTAGTCGTACTGACTATTTTTTTTGGTGCCCTTATCGCTGCAATCGGCGTGTCCATTTCAACTTGGGCAGAATATCAAATCATTGGTGATGCCGTTTTTAATCGTCGCGCTGATGTTTTAGGCGACTACAACCATGCCAAACTCGCTTTTGTATTCAACATCGCCTTGATGATCACAGGTATTTGTATCATGCTCGCGATGTTCGGACTCTACTTACTCAAACAAGGTTTTTTTAGCCACTACTTATCCTTAATCGGCGGTTGGGTCGGCATCTCAGTCCTATTAATGGGAATGTTCCCAATTAACTATCTTGATATGCATCGCCTAGTGTCGACCAGTTTTTTACTCGGCACTGTGTTGATGTACTTCCTCTGTATCACCGATAGACTCAGCCAACACTCTGTTTGTAAGGGACCCATTTTTTGGTTGAGTATTTTGGGGTTTATTACCTCATCAAGCCTCGTGATTCAACTCGATTGGAATACTCTCGATTTTGTCCCTTGTCAGCACGCTGAAGCTGGCCGTTGTTGGGTTGCTATCACCATGTGGATTCAAACGAGTATTGTGATGCTCTGGTGTTTATCTTTTGCATGGACTATCCGCAAAATAGCGATTAAAAACTACCTCGAACTGTCACAACGTTATCTTACCGGAGAACAATAAATCCAACTATGAGACTCGCTAAATACCTCGCCTTAACCGGTTGCTGTTCGCGCCGCGCCGCGACTCGCTTAATCAGAGATGGCCATGTAATGATTGATAGCCGCCTCGCGAACCACATTGATACCGTGACGTTACTCGAGACACCCGACGGCCTGCGTTGCCAAGAGCAACTCTTAGTCAATGGTAAGCTCATCGCCGCCGTTGAAGCCAAAGCTTATTGGTTATTCAATAAAGCCGTTGGCACCGATAGTCGCCTGCTCGCTGACTTGCCTAATAGCTTGTGGCATTTACTGCCTGAATCGCCACGACTGTATCCAGTGGGGCGTCTCGACAAAGATTCTCGCGGTCTATTGATGTTAACCAACGATGGTGAACTTGCTCACCAATTAATGCACCCTGATTTTGGTCACTGCAAGACCTATCACGTTACAGTGGACCGACATTTCAGTGATGAATTTCTATTACAGATGGCCGCTGGAGTTAGCTACAAGGACGTTACAACCCTGCCCTGTAACATGAGTCGTTTAACTGACGATAGTTATCAAATAGTCCTCACCCAAGGGCTAAATAGGCAAATACGCCGTATGTCACAGGCACTCGGGTATAAGGTTATCGACCTCAAACGGATCTCTATTCAAAGTCTGACGTTAGCTGATTTAGCGGAAGGTGAAATGCGCCAATTAACAGAAGCTGAGTTGTCTCAGCTAAAAGCATCATTAGCAAAGTAGCACTAATATTAAAGAGTAAATTCTCCAATACTCATCCATCGTCAATGGCCTCCCAGACTTACCGCTGCAACAATCGCTGTACACATACACCCAACGTGCTGCCAGCTTTAATGTTTTGAGACTTTTATGTGCGCAGCCTTGCGCTTCATGGTTATAGCTTTGTATAATATTTCTCAGCCATTTAACGTGATAGAGCGTTCTATTTTTGGCATATACGGCTGAGTCCAGTCTGCATTAGCAGAACAAAAATCTAGCTGATGCCACTCATGGTGATAAATGCAGGATGAAAGTCCCTCCACGAATCGGAAATTAAGGACGTAATGAAACATGATGTCACAATGGAGTGGAGCTTCGTTTTGCTAACTAAAACCCCAACAACTTATCTAATATGTGACGCCATCTCATGATTAATATTTGTCGTGATATACGGCAGTGTTTCCTTCAAACACTGCTCTTAATAATGATTTTTATTCCTGTAATGGCTTCAGCATCTGATATTGCCAGCAGTGTCACCGGTGGAGTCGATAATCGCCTTGCTAACGGTGGTTACTTTGAGCTCGGGGCTAGCGTTTACGGCGTTAATAAAGTCGATATTCGTCAAACAGATTATCAAGCTGTGCAGCCATCATTATTGATTAGCGGTATGTACCAGTACAAAGGGCTATTTGTTGAGATGGTGCATCAATCTCAAGATGGCATTAATTTAGGATTTAATTTCTGGAACTCTGATAATTGGTCACTCGATTTTTTAGCCGCAAATCTCAAAAGTACTTGGGCACGGCCAGAAGATGTCGACCCCTCCACTCTCAATGAAGCGGGCCGTAACGCTTATTTATTGTCTGAAGAGTCTCTCTATGTTGGCGCGGGATTTCGAGCTACACGTTATTGGGATGGCAATTACGTATTTCAGTACCGAATAGTCAGTGACTATTTGAATGATCAAGGGATCCAAAGCACAGCCCGACTGGGTAAGTCTTGGCAAGTTCGAAACTGGAACTTTCATGCATTAGGCAGCATCGAATACTCGTCATCCACTTTGAATCGCAATCTTTTTGGTGTCGGTAGCGATGAAGCTACTGAGCTATTTCCCGAGTACCATCCAGGCAGTTCGTTTAGCTATGGCTTGGAAGTCGGCGTCGCTTACCCCATTAGCGAAAGTTTTGTATTCCGCGCGATGTACCGCGTCAATGTGCTGCCAGATGAAGTCACTGAAAGCCCCTTTAATCAGGCTGATTATGTGTCGTTTTTTAACGCCTCAATCAGTTATGTATTTTAGGGGACACATGAATAATTTCTATCTGTGCTTAGCGCTCCTATTACTCTTTAACCCAACAATAGCTTGGAGTGAGGAGTCGTCAATCGTCTTTACCGCAACGCCGGAACGCTGTGTTGCGCTACATAAAGGCCAAACTTGCTATCAAGATGTGTTGTTCCGCTGGAAAACGCCAGAGGTTGGTCACTATTGTTTAGTATTGTCTCAAAGTCAGCATCAGCTCGCCTGCTGGAATGGAGCCGCAGTACAAGAATATCCATATAGTTTTGAAGGGGATAAAACCACAACTTTTAGCCTTGTGAGGAGCGATGACGCTAGATCTCTGGCAAAAGTGAAAGTCGTTGTTACCTGGGTCTATAAAGCGCCTAAACAAAGTCAGTCAGGTTGGAGATTATTTTAAGAATGTCAGTTGAAAAACATATCTTAATCGTCGAGGACGATGCATCACTGGCAGAATGGATCAGTGATTACCTCCTTGAACACGGCTACGGGATCACCGTTGCCAGCCAAGGTGACTATGCCTTAGAGATGATCGCTGAAGAGCAACCAGACTTAGTGTTATTAGATGTGATGCTGCCGGTTAAAAACGGATTCGATGTATGCAAAGAAGCAAGAGCCTTTTATTCAGGCCCGATTCTTTTTATGACTGCCTGTGTTGAAGATGGTGATGAAATTCAAGGGCTAGATGTTGGCGCTGATGACTACCTCACTAAGCCTATTCGTCCACAAGTCTTACTAGCACGCATTAAAGCCTTATTACGCAGAGCTAATGATGACAAGATCAAGCAGCAACTGGTGTTTGAATCTTTGATACTCGATGCAACGGCTAAGTCCGTTACGGTTGGCCAAGAATCGTTAGAGTTGAATGCCAATGAATTTGATGTATTTTGGTTATTGGCTTTAAAGGTAGGCCAAGTTGTTAGCCGCATCGAACTCGTCTCTGAGCTACGCGGCTTTGAATACGACGGTCTGGATCGCTCAGTCGATATCCGCGTGTCACGATTACGAAAAAAGCTGCTCGAAGCTCAAAATCAACCCTATAAAATTAAAACCATTCGCGGTAAAGGCTACCTATTTTGTCGTGATAAGGGAGAGACTGACTCATGATCGGTTTAACGTCATGAGAAAGTTAATCATCTCATTAGTGCTTGCGGTTTTGGCCACGATTACCAGCCTAGGCTGGTCGATTAGTGAATTTGCCGCACTGCAAAACCCAGAGACTGAAACTCCCAGCACCACTGAGCACCTCGCGGCATTAACTCTTTTAGGCGTTGCTCTGTCACGGAGTTTAGATAATGAAACTGCCAGTAATACTCCCTTTATCGACAACTGGAACCAGCACAATTCAGAGCAATTATCACTCATTGCTGAAACTGAATTTTTCTTGCCTGAACCGCTTAAACTACAGTTTGATACCGAGGCATCCCTGATGCTAGAGTCCGATGAAGGGATCTCGTTGCATTACCTGATGCCCAAGACAGGCCAAGTACTCAACATTAATACAGGCCTAACGACACCAGTGGATGCCAATTCAGATCTTAACGAACTTTATACCATGCTCTTTTACGGCGGAGTCGTTGTGATTATGCTGGTGTGGGTATCGCCTTTAATCCGGCAATTGCTCCATTTGAGCAGAGTGACTAAAGCCTTTGGTATGGGAGAGTTGCAACAACGGATGGCTGTGAATAAGACCTCTTACATTGCCTCGATTGAGACTGAATTCAACCGCATGGCCGATCGGATCCAACAACTGCTCGATGACAATAAACTGCTTAGCCGAGCAGTCTCCCATGATCTAAAAACTCCGATTGCCCGACTTAGATTCGGCATTGAAGCGCTAGAGGAAACTAAAAACGAGCAGTTACGAGTTAAGTACTTCCGGCGGCTTAATCAAGATCTAAACACCATGGAAGAGTTGGTGATGACGCTGCTCAGTTACGCTCGTCTTGATCAAGCCAATATACAACCAGAACTGCAACCCATAGAGTTAAATACTTGGCTGCAAAGCAAACTTGCAACCCAAGTAGACTGCAATCACTCGCTCGAGTTTATCCCCTATACGCAGCCGCTAACCGTCAACACAGATCCTAAATATCTGTCGATGCAAGTGAGTAATCTACTCAGTAATGCCGAGCGGTTTGGTCAGTCAAAGGTGCAAGTATTAGTAGACATTGAAGATGATGCAGTGTGGATACATGTTGATGATGATGGCCAAGGCATTGATGCAGAGGAAGCGGAGCAAGTGATTAAGCCTTTTGTGCGCGGCCAACAAAGCCGAGGCAATGCGGGTCACGGCATGGGTTTAGCAATTGTTAATCGCATTGGCGTGTGGATGGGATCGCAACTATCCATTAGTCGTGCTCCTGCATTAGGTGGCGCACGTATGTCGCTGCAATTTAAATTACATTAAAGTGTATGTTCACATAAACACAGTGAGTATGTGAACATAAATGAGCTAAAACATTGACTAATTCACCGTCGCGAAATCATATTTAGCGAACTATTCTGCCGTCATCCAATGTTCACCTAGTGCTGTGTTAAGAGTAAATAAATAAAATGCCCCCCCTTTCTCCCCGAGGATTTTATTGAAATAGATCTGTTTCTCCAGAAAAGACTGAACCACTAGTACTAACTAATGTATTCATCTGCCTTTCTTGAATGAGTAAACCTGTATACATATTTATCCCGTCATCACTAGAACCGTCGGTTTCACTATCAAAAACGAGTATTAGCTTTAAACTTGGATCTAAGTTTTTAACCACTTAATTTAAATTAAAACAATACTCTGTGCCTAAGCCTTACCCAATTTAAAAATACATTAACAGCCTTCAAAGCCGCTAAAAAATAGGTTGCACCTTTATTTTAAATAACAAGTTAAACCTACTTAATTAACCCACCAAACATATTAAAAATTAATTAATATCCATATTTGGAAGTTTTAATTAGCGTTGAGTCGCTGTTATCAATTGTTTTATCTGTGAAATGGTTACAGGGGGCGTATTTTTAAAAAGAGTTGATAGTATTAGCGCGCTCCATAATTATCAACCAACGGGATAAGCATGTCTATTTACCTCATTTTTAACTTTCAATTATTAAAAGGTAAAAACAATTAGATTACTTTCTCATCATTAAGATCTAGTTTACCCCCATATAATAGCGAGAATTTATGATTATTAATCGACAACTTAAATAAAAATACTTTAGCGCTTAGAAATAGCTCTATCTTTTAATCCTGAAAATAATAATCAGCTTATGGTTTGTTTAGTTCAACGGAATCATTTCCACTATAAGCTGAAAGTAATATAAAAACTCACCTTAAAAGACACCCGCTAAATACCAGAGGAAGAGCCTCACTGGAATATAAGTCTCCGAACGAGGTCTTTATGGAGCATTTTCTCGCAACATAATGTGCATTTAGGCTGCCGGAGGGGCGATATTACCCCTTGTGCCATTAATCATACCTTTCTATGTATTCATCAAGCGTATTCTTCAGCGATTGGCCGTAGCCATCCAGCCACGTATAGCGTTCACGATACATTTTTCGTTTTGGTCGCTTGATATCTTCCATTGATTTACGAGCAGAATTAATCGGTAGTTTGTAGAAAAAATCATCATGAGATTCACCATTATGCTCTTCCCACAAGCGGTCATAATTAAGATTAATTGTTTTTCTTCTTCTTTTTAGACCGTAACGTCTAGCAGTATATATATGCCTTGAATCCTTTACGGCATATATATCTCTTATTCCCAGATTAATGGCGAGTAAGCGTAATGTTTCGACCATAAACGATTTAGGACGTAATCCATAAATCGCCTTGGTAAATAATCGGCTAAAACCATTATCATGAGCCCCGCCTTGTACACAGCCAATATAAATATCATTATCGACAACTGTAAATGAAACAATATAACATCTTTTGTATTTTGAGTCTGTAAGTGAAAGAGTAAGTTCCCCTTCCATTGTCGGATTCAGATGAAATGAAAGATTGATTAAATAATATTGATCATCAATATCTATCCTGTGAAGTGTTAATCGACTATTATATATTTGATGGCGAGCGTCGGCTGAAAATTTGCGTTCAAACCAGTTGTAGTGGTTAATTAAAATTTCAATAATTTCTTTTTTACTATGTCCAGTTCGTAAATAAGGCTTTAAAAATTTAGTCAGGAAATCTGGTTGATTTTTACAGAGTGCTTTTCGTTCACCATGATAGAAATTGTCATTCATCTTTTTTATGTGAGGGTGGTTAAACAAAGTTCGAATGATGAATTTAATTATAAACTTTATCTTCCCCTTGCTTTTAAGACTACTAGCCTCAATCGCCATACCAATTATATTCATGATGTTTTTCTCAAATTTTTAATTCAAATAATAAATGCATAACTTTAATATTGAAACAATACAGCGCTATAGCTGCGTCAGGAAGAATACCCCCCAACAGGTACATATCTGGGGAGGGGGGAGTTATTTAAAGTGCTTTATTAAAGGCGCTATAAATAATAAGCGGCGCCAAAATTTAGATAACTAACCTTCAATACTGACATGGCCAATAATATAATTGGTGTCATACACTCGAGAGCCAGTGTTAGGATCTTTACTATTTAGGCCAGTAACTTCTACGACAGTTGAGGTTTCTTTATCAATAGTAGAACTGCCCCAAAGTAGATCATTACTGCTGGTTGTACCGACACCGAATTGACCAACAGAATCGCGATTGGTCTGCTCGTTAGTGAAGGTAAAATAGGGGAACCCAGCCTGTTGACACAGTTCTGCAGACTTAAGCATGACGTACTTTCTTGTCAATGCTCTGTCTGTATTAGTGTTGCCGACAAAACTAATTTGCCAGCTGTCTGGTGCTATCTGCACCGTTTCAAATCCTTTTCCGAAAGACCAAAAGTTTTTCTCTGTATCGTAGGGTGTCGCGCAAGCAGCTAGCATGAGTGCTAGCCCCACAATCACGAATATATTTTTAAATGATTTCATTGGTTTTTCTTATCCAGATTGATTAGAAGCTATAGTTCACGCCTAACGTCGTAACCCACTGATTTTTACTGTCGATAAGGGGGGAATCAGCCATATCCGTGCCTAAGTGCGAATATCCAGTAGCCTGAGTGATATCGAGATGCTCAGTAATAGGAACGACCAAGGCATAACCCGCTTTATAAGCAAATGCGCCGCTGCCTTTATAAGCGGAGCGTTTAGTTGTAGCATCAGACTTTGATACACCCGCGTAGTAATCAACATAGTCTTTACTGAAATAATGTACGCCAGCGTAAGGTACGATATCTGCGAAGCCTATATTCATTGGGTGGTAATAGGTTACGTCTGCTTGATAGCCATCGTATACACCGGTTACATCGTGCTGAAATTTAGTCGAAAATGTGCCTTTACCGAGATGAATATCAGCGTTTAAACCTAAATCACCGCTAACCTTACGATCCTTCATGCCCTTTAAAATATCGGCATCGCTAGAGTCAAAGCCTGGGTTTGCCACAACAAAGGCACTGAAGTTAATTTTGCTATCGTTATCACCAAAAAAGCGGTAGTTAATGCCTGCAAGATCGGCGTTAAAGTCTTCGCCATGGTAACCACCGTTAAGGTAATAACCAGTTTTATGGTCTTGGCCCTTATAGAATTCACTGCCAGTCGCAGCGCCTGCTCCTGCAAAATATTGGCCTTGATGGCTGTATATATTACCGTTACGAATATAGGTATTACCGTCAGCTACGGCGTGGCTAGAGACCAAAATTGCTGTGATAGCGAAGCATAATTTTTTCATTTTCAAATCCTTTTTTACATCTGTCGAGTGACTGTGAGGCCACTATATTCGACTTGTAATTTGGACTCTGTATCCGAATGTATCCTAGCGGTACATTTGGTTGTGCTACCCGTCGGCATTGTTCAGCAGTTAAAAGTTTACATTGGGTTTCAATCATCCATCTGTGGTTCCAATTGCCTGCGGCAAGCGTATGTGCAGATACGCCCGTGACACGCAGCAAGTCCGTCCATGGAAGCTCGCCATGACATCCATGTCATGGAGGGTCACGACCGTATCTGCACTGGGTTAGAAAAGCTCAAGACTCCAGCTATTGTGCTTTCAATTAAGAAAATCGAAGTCAGTACCCCATGTAACGAATAGAAAACACCAATTCCCCATCGAAGTTGCCGAAGTATGTTGAAGAAAGAGCCGTAATGCCCACACGGTCTTTCCCGTGCATCCATGCACTTCAAGACATTCAGGCATCCTGCCTATCAGACGTGGGTATAGCTTTCGCGGGACAGTCCACTCCTTGGCATCCATGCCATCACGGCATTTGTAAATCCATTTACATCAGATGTCCCATCGGAAGCGTTAGCTATTTATCCACAAGCATGAGGCCTGTACTCAACGCATGTAACTTCGTCGGGGCGTCATGGTGGATGCAAGGGCGAAGTTCATTACGATGAACTCTTTGAGCGAGAGCCATGGAAGGCGAGCTGGCTTTTGAACAAGGAAGTTCTTGATAAGGACGAGCAGTCCTCCTTGCTCGGGTGTGGGCGAAGCGCCACGACTTTTATCAAACGGAGTTTGATTATCTCAACCACCAGCGTGCGGCTGAACTCCCTATCCCACGCACAAGATACAAAAAAGCCGAAACACCTAAGTATTTCGGCTTTTGCCATTCAAACAACCATTAATGATTATTCAAATCATTAATGCACAATTTCCATCTCTTCAAGCAAGTTATCTGCATGATCAAGGTACTTCATCACCCAAAGCATATAACGACTATCTACCTGAATAGAACGGTTAGTCTCAGGATCGTAACCCCAATCACCAATGATACTTTCGTACACACCGTCAAACAGTAGACCGACTAGCTCTGCACGACCGTTTAAGGTCGGTGAACCTGAGTTACCACCGGTGGTATCAAGCGTAGATAGGAAGTTCACTGGTACAGAATCTAACGACTTCACATAGTAATCGCCGTACTGCTTATTCTTAATAAGTTCAAGCTGCTTAGACGGCGCATCGAATGGATCGGCACCCGTGTCTTTCGCCAAAATACCTTCAAGGCGCGTAAACGGTTCTGCGCGCATGCCATCTTCAGGCGAGTAACCTTTAACATGACCGACTGTGACACGTAGGCTTGAGTTGGCATCTGCGTAAACTGGCTTACCTTGCTCACGGTTATAAGCGATGATGGCGTCCATATACATAGGACGAACCTTCATTAACTCACCCGCATGCTCCTTGTCTTTCTGCTCTTCTTTCATGTCTGTGTCATACATGGCAACAGCAAACTTGATGAAAGGATCGTTAGATTTGTTGAAGTCTGTTACTGACTTGTCCATCCACGTTAAACGCACATCTTGTTTATCAAGATCGGTTTTGGCGTACATCTTATCCAGTGTCTTTTGCAGCTTCTTGGCATCGAACTTCTTGCCAATACCAAAAGCGCTATCCAGTGCCTTCACTCGCTCATCAGCAGGCAGTGCCGCATAACGACTGAGTAAATCAAACAGTACGGCTTTATCAACACTTGCCGCATAACGACGGTCGATACGCTCCATGCTTGATTTAAAGCGGATCATGTCGCGCTCTTGGTAACCTGGTTCACGCGCCATATCGTCTAGCGTTTTCTCATTGGCTAAACGATAGAGTTTACGTGCCGTTGGCACCATAGTGGTGTAACCGATGTAACCTAAGATAATGTCGCGAGCTTGATGCTCGTTACCTTCGGCAATCAACTTATCGAGCTTGGCAAGGGTTTCGCCATACTTGGCTTTGCGCTTGCTGTCTTGGTTGATCCAAGTGGTTAGCTCTGCTTCACGCCCTTTTCGGTCAGCCAACATAGTCGACTTACCGTAGAACTCGATCATTGAGGTAAAGTTTTTCGCGTAATTAGCAAGACCAGCGATTAAGCTTTCGTACTTAATACGCTCATCACTGCCCTCTGGTGCGGTTTCTTTAATAATGTCGATAAAGCGTTCGCGCAGCATTTTTCCTTCTGGATACGCCCATTCAAAGGTGTTTTCCACTTCATTGGCTGTGCGGTAACGATTGGTACGGCCTGGGTAACCTGCCACCATCACAAAGTCACCGTCGCTGACGCCTTTTGCCGATACTTTCAAGAAGCTCTTTGGCTCGTACGGTACGTTGTCTTGGCTAAAATCTGCTGGCTTACCGTCTTTAGATACATAAGCGCGGTAGAAAGAGAAGTCACCAGTATGGCGTGGCCACATCCAGTTATCGATATCGCCGCCGTACTTACCCACGCTTGCTGCTGGGTTATATACTAAACGCACATCGCGAATTTCTAGCTGCTTAACTAAGTAATACTCAAGACCGCCGTGGAAGCTATAAACCTGACAGCGGTAGCCATCTTCTTTTTCGCACTCTGCGACTAAACCTTTCTCTCTTTGCTCAATGCCTTGATAAAATGCGTTTCCTGTCTTGCTCTCAAGTCCCGATTTTATTTTATCGGTCACCTCGCTAACGTCTTCGGTAACGAAGATGCGCGAACCCGGTGTTGCCGCAAGCTCTTCGCCGAAAGACTTAGCTAAAAAGCCATCACGCAGTAAGTTTTTTTCAGGGGTTGAGTTGTATTGAATTGAGCCATAAGCACAGTGATGGTTCGTCACTACAAGGCCTTTTGGCGACACAAATGATGCCGTACAGCCGCCAAGGCTGATCACGGCATTCATTGGAAATTCGGTGAGTTTTGAAATTGAGTTAACATCTATTTCAAGTCCCTTTGCCTTTAGCTCGTCTGCCATGGCAGGAAGTTGGTAGGGTTGCCACATACCTTCGTCAGCTACTGCACCAAAAGAGGTCGCCATAGCGACTGTCAAAAGCCATTTCTTCATTTTGTTAAGTCCATTTTTTAGATATTTTAGGATTATTGTTATTTTTACTTGCTGTAATATCGATTTATGAGACGGCTAGATACAAAAAAGCCGAGCCCAATATGCAAATATTGATGCTCGACTTTAGCACAAGATGTTAGCCAAGAAACAGACTCTAAATTAATCTGTTACAAAGCGATTACTGTATGTTGGCAACGCTTTATAAAGCAACCCACAACTGCGCGGCAATAATCCCTGCACCTAGCAAGCCTGCAATGCCCATGGCAGCGGTTCCGCCACTGACTTGATAACCGCCTAAGTTTTGCTTACGTTGACCAAGAGCCATGACTATAGGTAAGAAAATAATCATCACCACCAATGGAATAGCGGCAAACCCGAGCACTTTAAAGAAGCCGTCAGGGTAATAAAGCGCACACAAGAGTGGTGGGATAAAAGTGATGAGCCAGGTTTGAGCTCGGCCGAATGCATTATTTTTTGCACGCGTTAGCTCCGCCACATAATCAAACAAACTCATGGTCACGCCAAGGAAAGACGTCACCAACGCGAGGTTGGCAAATAGGTCGATAAACTGCTGTAAAATAGCCGAGTCAGCGACCCCTTGAAGTGCAGTGACAAGCAAGGGTAGTGAGCCTTCAAAACCGTAAACTGTTTTGCCACCCAGCGTGCCTAACGTCACCATTAACCACAAAATGTAGCAAACCAATGGAATGGTAGAACCAATAATAAGCACTTTACGCAGTGACACCGCATCACCATCTAAATAGCGCACTATGGTCGCAATACAAACGTGGAAACCAAAAGAGGTAAACACAATCGGAATAGCCGCTAACCACAAGTTAGTTAAATCACTGCCGCCAACCATGCCTGTAGTTGAACTATTCATCATCAGGCTCATATCGACTTCAGGGAGTAGATAGGCAACCACTATAACTAACAAGGCGATCATAGAGGTGAATAACACACGCGAAACTTTATCAATCCAACGTACACCCACCGCAATGAAACCACCAAAAATAGCGGTAAACATCAATACAGCAAGTTGATTGTCCATTTTCATGCCAACCAGTTGCATCTTAGACTCTAGTAGCGATGAGCCCCCCATTAGATAGACCATGGTTAACGCAAATAATAAACTTAGAAATGAGCCACCTTGAATAAGTTGACCGACTTTACCCAAAGTTTTACCCGTAATGGCATGTACATTTAGACCAACGCCTGCACGTAAGTTAATTTCGAGCATTAATAACGAGGTATAGATAGATACCCCCCAAATTAGCACCAATAAAAACAGTGCTGGGATAGTACCTAAAGAAGCAGTAGCCAGTGGCAATGCCAACATACCACCACCAATTGCCGTTCCAGCTACAATGGCGATAGAGCCAAGTATTTTTGAGTTCACAAAATTGTCCTGTTAGATTTTATAATTTATTTTTGGTAGGTCAGATTTAGAACGACTTTGAGGGAGAGATCTTTTCGCACGTTAACAATACTATTAACAGCCCCCAATCGAATCTGGTCATCATCAACCTTAGCGATTCCAATTGGCCCCAACGGCTTAGTTAAATAATATGGATATTCACCTTATCAACTTTGCCACTGAGGCGGTATAAATCGAGGGCAATATCGATAAGATTGTTTCATTACGACTCTTTCTCTAAAAAATGACTGTTAGCGACATTAACAGCTACGAACCGCGTGGGCAAGACATCGGCATAGCATAAAATCAACTTAGTACGAATCGACAATAAGCTTGTAAAGCCTTAGTAACAGTTAGTTTACGTTTGACTTTTTTTGCTCAATTTTGAGGCGTTGATAGCTTTTTTAGCATTGATATTGGTCCACTAACCACTATAATGCTCGCCTCTGCTTCGGGGGAGTAGCTATCAATCTTTGCAATAAGTGTGCATCGATTGAGTAAGTATCAACATAATTGGCCATACGCCGTGGTACTTACAGTTAATGACTTATGTCGTTAACCCAGCAAGACCTGAGCACAATGCCACTCATATTGGGGAGGGGTGTATTGTGCTTGGAATTTTGCCTCCCCGATATAGGAAATACTATTGGAAGCCTTTCTCGCCTCTACCTTTACTGTTGCTATCGCCGAAATCGGTGATAAAACTCAACTACTCGCGCTGGTTTTAGCCGTACGTTTCAAAAATAAGACCGCCATTATTCTTGGCATTTTTCTATCCACACTTGCAAACCACTTTGCCGCTGCTTGGTTAGGCCAATGGGCCATCGGTTATATTAACCCTGATATTGCGCGCTACTTAGTTGCGGGTTCATTTTTTGCGATCGCACTGTGGGTGCTTATTCCCGATAAAATCGATAAAGAGGAGAGCCGCTTTTACGCGATGGGGCCTTTCTTAGCCACTTTCTTCCTATTTTTTATTGCCGAGATGGGCGATAAAACTCAAATAGCCACCGTAGTACTTTCCGCTAAATATGATGCACTTGCCATGGTGGTGATGGGCACTACGCTGGGCATGTTGATTGCCAATGTTCCAGTGGTCATCGCCGGTCACTTTAGCGCTGAAAAACTGCCTCTGCATTGGATCCATCGCGGCTGCGCCGTACTCTTCGCCTTACTGGGTGTGGCAACGTTGCTGTTTTAACCGTTGCGCTAACAACGAGTTGCGAGCTAAGGCTGAGATAACGCTCAGTTCTTAACCCGCAACTTCGGTTTTTAGCTGTATTTGGTGCTTAGCTTATAGCCCCTAGCGACTTTTAACTCGCTGTTGCCTTTACTTAAGCTCGTCTGCACTAATACCGAGCACCTTAGCAAGACCTTCGCCGTAAGCGACATCAGCCTTCATACAGTTCTGGATGTGTCGGATCTGAATGTGTCGATCAGCGCCGCCAACTTGAGCTGCCGTATTGGCAAACAATCTTTGCTGCTCATCACTTCCCATCAATCTAAACAGGTCTCCTGCTTGACTGTAGTGATCATCATCCTTATGGCTATAAGCATCGGCATCACCATCTATCTGCATTGGTGGCTCACTAAAGTCAGGTTGTTCCTGCCATTCACCTTGAGAGTTTGGCTCATAACCTATTGTGCGGCCCGCATTACCATCGGTGCGCATAAGCCCATCTCTGTGATAAGAGTGGAACGGACATTTAGGTGCGTTAACTGGAATATGGCTATGGTTTACACCCAGGCGATATCTCTGGGCATCACCGTAGGAGAACAAACGTCCCTGCAACATCTTATCCGGTGAGAAGCCAATACCAGGTACGATAGTTGTCGGTGCAAATGCAACCTGCTCTACGTCCGCAAAATAGTTATCCGGATTACGGTTAAGCTCTAGTTCACCCACTTGGATCAAAGGGTAATCCTTGTGCGGCCAAATTTTGGTTAAATCGAAAGGATTAAACGGACAGTCACCTGCCGCAGTCTCTTCCATTAACTGAACATATAAGGTCCACTTAGGGAAATCACCTTGCTCAATTGAGTGCAGTAGATCCGCCTGATGACTTTCACGATCGTTAGCAATGATTTCAGCGGCTTCTTTATCTGATAAGTTTTGGATCCCCTGCTGAGTCTTAAAGTGGAACTTCACCCAGTAGCGCTTATCATCTGTGCTGATGAAGCTGTAAGTGTGAGAACCAAAACCGTCCATATGACGATAAGACTTAGGGATACCACGATCACCCATGGTCATAGTGATCTGATGCAGAGCCTCTGGCGATAACGTCCAGAAATCCCAGTTATTGTTAGCACTACGCATGTTAGTGTGAGGATCACGCTTTACTGCATGGTTAAGATCTGGGAATTTAAGTGGATCTTTAAGGAAGAAGACCGGCGTGTTGTTACCCACTAGATCCCAGTTTCCTTGTTCGGTGTAAAACTTAATCGCAAAACCGCGAATGTCACGCTCAGCATCTGCAGCACCTCGCTCACCAGCTACAGTCGAGAAACGAACAAACACTTCAGACTCTTTACCAACAGACTCAAACATCTTAGCCTTAGTAAACTCGCTGATATCATGGGTCACGGTGAAACGACCAAAAGCGCCAGAACCTTTAGCGTGCATACGACGCTCAGGGATTACTTCACGGTCGAAGTGAGCTAGCTTCTCAAGAAACCAAGCATTTTCAAGCAACATAGGACCGCGCTTACCTGCTGTTTTAACATTTTGGTTGTCAGATACTGGGGCGCCAAACGCTGTGGTCAATTTCTTCTTATCCATAATAAACTCCTAGAACTCACATCAATCATTATAATAAAGTCGGTTTTCAGATTTAAATATTTAATATATTAGTATGAAAACAAACGGGCTAGAGGGCATGTAAACAAAGCGAATTATCACGCTTAGCATTAACCCAAGTTTCGATCAGGTCATAAATAGTTGCCATGGTACAACTCCTAAAATCTGCATAACGAGTAACTATGTCGATGGAGTAATAGTAGTCGCTCATAGGGAAACATTAAAACGATTAGATTAGATGAGCTCAAACTGTTTTGACGATTACGACTGTAATAGTATGATTAGGCCGGTGATTTATGCAGCTAAGGGCTGCACTTGTTCGACCAATTTTAAGCTGGAGTTTGGTAGAGAGAATGTGGATGGGGTTTTACCTTTAACACCAGATAAAAGATTAACTCAGTGGCGAGGCTATGCCTTATAGGTAATAGGTTTAATCAGGGGCCAGGTAATCCATGACACTAAACAAGCGCTTTAAGTTAATAATGTTTGCAGCGTGGCCTGATACTATCAAGCCACTATAGAGCCACTGTCATGCTTTTTATTCTGGGGTAGCTTTGTCCGCTTTATAGAGCCTAACGATATAATAAATATCGATGAGCACGATAAAAAAGTTAACTAGAGCCACTGGCAATGCATCAATCGCTAAGCCATAAGCGACGAATAAAGCCGCACCCACCAAGTTCCACCAACGTAACTTTTTGATATTCGACATCATCAGCGATATGGCAACCACCACCGATGCTAAATACCCTACCCATTCCCATATTGTTGCGCTATCCATTTTAGCTCCAAGGCTTACAAAAAAACAATACATTGAGTATGGGCAATAGTTTACTAATGCAACAGCTTACCGCTCAATTATTTGTACTTTACTGCGCGTTAAACAGATTAACGTTTTACCACCGCCGCAGTCATTCGAGATATGCAACACAGTTCGCCTGCACTATTGTGGATCAACACTTCCCATACTGAGCTGCGCTTGCCAAGATGCACAGGTTTGGCCGTTGCCGTTAACATGCCATTGCGTGATGCCTTTAAATGGTTAGCATTAATCTCTTGGCCAACGCAGTAATACTGCTCAAAATCGACCGCGAAATTTGCCGCATAGCTGGCGACGGTTTCGGCCAAAGCAACATTAGCGCCGCCATGAACGATACCTAAAGGATTATGTACAGCAGGTGATGCAAGCATTGTCGCCTTCATATAATCATCACCAACTTCAGAGATCGTGATCCCCATCGTTTGCATCAGTGTGCCTTTACCATGCATCCCTGAATCCATTTTGGCACATGTTTCTAAGCTTACGGGTCTAAACCAAATCGACATCTGTTACATCCATTTTTTGTAGTTATTGTTAACAGTTTACTGCCTAAGTAAAAAAGTTTAAATAGGTAAGATGAGTATAAGTCTTTGATCATTATGCGGCAGTTCATCGCGTTGACCATAACGGTAACGCTTTATTGATTTTTGGCAAAGTGGAAGGTTATCGGTGTATAGAATAGGCGCGTGATTGAGCTTATTATTTAGGTGTCGATACGTTTTCACGTCCAACTTATGTGCCTAACCACGCGCCATAGGGTAACTGGTCGTCTGAACTGAAATGGTTGAGAATTACAATTATTGAAATCTAACTTTATCAGCACTAGCTTAACTAAGTGTTAAAGTCGATTGTCAATCTGACACCCAGTGTCAGCTAAATATTTTCATTGAATGACTGTGTTCGCTTTAGCGCGCTGTAAATATTTGTCATCAATATGATTGGCTGTGCATTAGCAGCATTGGTTAACTGCAATACCGACCCCTCTGTACAGTCATTAAGTTAGCTGCTTGGCTGTTTCGAGAATACTAACTCTAATTTTAAATAGCTACATAGCCAAAAATGATGAAAACTTCCATACATTTTCAACTCACAAAACCTTGCTATGGATGCAGTGTATACAGCAACATTTTTGCTGCAAGCAAATTACGTCGATTTAGCACATAAAAGTTATATTTTTACCCTGCTAAGGCATAGAAACATTGATTACAACAATAAAGCTAACAAAGGTACTCGCGCACGAACTGAATACGTACAAAATAGATACGTAAACCACTTATTTACATAGATATATTAACAATAGCGATATACTACAATAGTGATTCATAAGAGGTGAGCAATCCTTTCTATGACCTAGTTGTGATCAAAGCACTACTAAAAAGAAAGTTTTAAACTACTTTTTTTACACGTTAATGAGCCGTTAGTGCATTAAGCTGCCATTTGTATCGATTTATAGTTAAAGACGAGTGATATCATTGCTATCGGTAGCCTAATTAAGCAATAAAAAAGCCACCTTTTCAATTAAAGGTGGCTTATCAGTTGCTCTAATACCAGCAGGCTAACCCGTGGTTAGTTTGCCATTAGTGCTTACGGCGACGTAAGCCAAATAGCGATAGCATTAATAGGCTTAGATAACCCAATGAACCACCATCGTCTTTCTTTGGTGGGACAACAGGTACAACAGGCTCTACTGGCGCTGGATAGCTCAGGGCAATAATCACAGGATCATGGTCTGAAGAGCGGAAGGCATTATCAGAAATTTCGATATCGCCTTGGTTATACGCAGAATACTGGAACAAGATAGATTCAACCGAGTTGATATGCCAATCTTGAATGTCTACCAGTCTCGCCGCAGCACTTGCATTAGCTAATGCATGATCTAAGTTACCCAATTCGCCACTGTAGCTGTATGAGTAGGTACTAGCACCATGAGCCTGAGTATTAAGGTTAATTAAGCCGTAACCTTTGTCAATCTTACTACCCGTTTGCTCATAAACTTTACCTTCAAGCGTCGTCCATGAAGCAGAAACTATCTCACGTTCGGCAGTTGCAGCATCATAATCTGTCAAGACAGCGATAGGATCTTCCATGCCATAAGCATTCATATCACCGAGAACCAAGATATCACCCTCAATATCTTTGAGTGATTCACCGATAACCTTGGCTGCAGAAACACGGAACTCGTTACAGTGTCCCTGTAGATCTGCTGGATCATTCTTCTCTGCAAATTCAGCCCAATCTTCTAAGCAGCTTGAGCCTTTAGATTTCAAGTGGTTAACTAAAACTGTTAACTTCTCATCATTGATCTGGAAAGTCTGAGCTAAGCTGTGACGTTGATACTTGTTATAACTAGGGCTAGTTTCAGCATCATTACCTTCACCGCGGCTCATCACTCCAGCAGGAGCATGTTGCTCTGGAGTCTCGATAACAAACGCATCACCGGCAGGCTTAACCTTACTTGGGCGATACAGCAGTCCGACAGTAATTGCGTCGCTACCAATGAACTTACCTTTGTACTTATCAGCTTCGTTTGCTTCGATAAACTTATAAGCATCGATAGCAGGTAACTCAGCGTTCAAGGCATTGACCAGATACTGAATCGAGCTAGTTTCACCGAAACCATTATTCTCAATTTCCATCAAACCAACTACATCAGCGTTCATCTCTTTTAGCGCACTAACAATCTTTGTGCGCTGCTTTAGATAATCTTCTAATGTATGTGCACCACGACCACAACTCTTTTTAGCTTTATCGGCATCGGCTTGATCTTTACAAGTGGCATTCAATGTACCACCAACATCACTGTCACTGGTGAACAGATTCAGAACGTTGAAGCTGGCAACGCGGATATCGCCCATAGTAGCAATATCAGGTGTTGACGATCTGTCGTTATCGCTGCGTAAAATGTCACTTGTAGCAATCTGGTTGGTTGCTACAAGATGATACTTCCCATAGCCATAACCGATCATGCCTTCTAGGTTTGTGATGGTATCTCCAATACGGATATATCCAGTCTCTGCGTTGAAATCGGCAAGATAGGGAACGGTACCATTTGGTGCTTTGATGCTAGGAATAATTTGCAGTTGGTTGGCTTTATTTTTCGATTGAATAGCGGCTGCAGCATCTGAACCCGGCGCTTCAACTTGAGTCGCCTTCATCAATGGCGCTTTATGCGACAAGACAAGACCCAGAGGATCGCCACTGCGACCATACATACTGGTGACCTTCATATCTGTAGCCAGATCGAGCTTAACTTTCATTCCCTCTAAACGCTCAAGGGTATTAGAAAGTCTTTCGCCTTCTACAATATAAAGCGGCTCAGCCGCAGGAACTTCGGCATTTCCATCAGTAGCAAAATTATCTCCGACATCGGTGATACGTGTCAGACCATAACTTTCTTCAATCTTACCCTGAACACAAACTTTAACACCCGGTTGAATCGCTTCATCTGCAGATCCATTGGTGTTCACAAATATGCCGTCAGAAGTGAATAGAGACCCATCGCCATCTATTTCCTGCAGATAGAAACCTTTTTGGCTATCTGCTCGAGCGGTCACAACACCGATAACGGTGTAATCGGCATCAGTCTTGTACTTACCATCTGCAATTAATGGACTCTTGAAGCCGGTACCTTGAACATCATAGATTGGCGTGAATGTAGCACCTGTACAGCTGAATGCTGGCACTTCAGGTTCAGGACCAGGACCCGCTCCACCAACGAAGTCGCCGCTGCGAGCTCCGAGTCCAGCTAAATAGTTTGTTCCTTTATCAATCCACTCACTTTCAACCCAGACGGCTTGAGGTGCTGTAACAGCATCACTACGTTGAAGGGTGACATCTTTAGCGAAATTATCAGAAGAAAGAATGCCGACCCTATCGATTACAGTCGTGCCATTCATTAAATCAACAGCGTCATTCCCATTAAAGGTCATCTTGGTACTGGTAAGCTGATCAATGCCCGCATCTAAAGGAATGTCTGTAAGGTTATGAACCACTACTTTGGTTCCATTAGCAGCTAATGTACCACTTAAGGTAGCCATTAACGAAGCTGCGGCGGCACCATTACCATGTCTAATCAAAGTGTAGCCAGATAAATCTACCGCCGTATCTCCAGCGTTATAAAGCTCAATCGCTTTCTTGTTACCACCACTGCCTTCTACATATTCACTAATAATTACATCTGCGCTCGCCATCATAGGCAGAGCAGCAGCTATTGACAGTGCTAATACTGACAATTTTTTAACATTATCCATTTATTCAACCCCATTTTTATAATATTGCCGCTAATTTTTATTAACGTGCACGGGGATTCTTACAGAGAAAAGTGACAAAAAGAAGACGCCTACGTCACATTAATGCCGTTAACTGACTGTAATAAAAGGAAAAAATAGACACTTAAACGAACAGCACTAACATAAGTAACAAAAGACCTACTTAAATCAGTGGCTTAACAAGAAACAGTAGGAAGTAAAACGTAGGTTTAAAAATATTAAAATTTTCACTAAATAATTTTAATATTTTAGTCATAAACTCCACTTAGTCAGTAAATTTCATATAAAAACACTAATCTGCCTGAGTTTAGCCAGCCACAGTCACAAAAAAACGACCCGTAGGTCGTTAATTTTTACTGAATTGGTATTAGCCTACTGCATGTAACTTTAATTGATTCTGATAAGGCTCAGCCCAACGTAATAACTCAACACGGTTACGTGCATGGGTTTTTCTAAAAATGGATGAAATATGTGCCTTAACAGTGTGCTCACTGATACACAATCCTGTAGCAATTTCTTTATTGCGAGCTCCGCTGGAAACCTGTTGAATAATGGTTTTTTCTCGGCGGGTTAATTGTTGGAATGATTCAGAACCTTCGGTTGATAATGCTCGTGGGGTATCGATTTGACTCACTAATTGACGGAACACACGGCTGATCAAAATTCTGTCATACCATAGTTCATCTGCTAGGACTTTTCGTAAGCCCGTGAGCTGTAAATCCATTCGTTGATCTGCAAACAGTAAACCTCTAATGCCCAATAACAGCGCAGACTCTTCATCTAAAGAATCCTTGCTCACATTATAAAGTGCCACAGGCACATGCTTAACCAGCAATGAAGCAACCAAAGGGATGCCATTACAGTCAATCGCAGCACCTTGTTGAGAGATAAGGTAGAAACTACTGCTATCAGCGCTAGGTTCAAGTTGCTCAATATCTGAAACCACTCGCGTCTTCAATCCAATTGATTCTGCAAGCATAGCCAGGTGGCAAGGTGCAGCCACCTGATGAAGAAACACCACTTCATCAATATTATTCATCACTTCTCTCCCTGAGATATTTCACTTAGTCCATTTAATGCTTTGTAATAATTACCTTTAACCAAAAGAACTAATACAAAGCAGACTAAGTCAGTCTACATAGAGTTGACCTAGTAATAAAGTATGCCGGATGAAAATCATTTAACAGAAACAGTGTAAAGACTAAAGTGGACATATAATTCAGGGAAATTAACGGATCCTTAAACCTGTGGTTTCATCTTAATCGCGATCAATTTGTTATGGTACTGACTCAACAATATTATCGCAGCAATCGCCCCTACTAATGCCATTGCCATGTCAGATTGCGTATCCCAAACATAGCCTTGTGTACCGAGAAATGCTTCAGCATCTTCGCCGGTAAGCGCAGCGACCCACCATTCAATAAGCTCGTAAAGTGCTGAGAATGCCAACGTAAAACAAATAGCCAAAAAGTTACACCAAGCGCCAAGCTTAACGACACCTAAGCGGATAAACACTTCTCTAGCTAAAATAACGGGAATAAATCCTTGCGCAAGATGACCGACTTTATCGTAGTTATTACGGGTCGTCCCCGTCCATTGTGCAATCCAGTCAAACAAAGGAACTTCGGCATAGGTGTAGTGGCCACCGACCATTAAAATCACACAGTGAATAAGGATCAAAACATAAGCCAAGCTCGTTAGGGGAAAGCTATTACGAGTAAAAGCAAGGATTGGCAGTGCAAGTAATGCCGGTAAAACTTCTAACAACCAAGTGAACTGATCTTTCGGCTCAATTGCAGACCACAGCAGAACCAAAAAAAAGATAACTAGCCATGCAATGCTTTTATTCAAAATATCTCTCCCATATACGATATTGTTCTTAATTTAGAATAAACACTTTAGCCATCCAGCCCTCTACACCGAGTTAAAAAAGTGCTACTTTGTTTATAGCTTGACAGTTTATACCTAAACCACGCTAGCGGTTGAATTTAGTCGTCTCTGCGATGAGCTTAGATATACATAATACAAATAAACCAAAAGGGTACATAAATCATGGCGAAACACTCGCTGGACAAGGATAAGATAAAAATCCTGCTGTTGGAAGGCGTCCACCAATCTGCGGTAGATGTATTCGAACGAGCGGGTTACACCAATGTTGAATACCACAAAGCAGCACTAAGCGAAGAGGATCTACTCTCTTCGATTCAAGATGCGCATTTTGTGGGTCTTCGTTCCCGTACCCAACTGACTGAAGCGGTATTAAGTCACGCTGATAAACTGGTCGGTATTGGTTGTTTCTGTATCGGTACCAACCAAGTGAGCTTAGCTGCTGCTGAAAAACTGGGGGTCCCCGTCTTCAATGCACCCTTCTCTAATACTCGAAGTGTAGCTGAGTTGGTGCTGGGCGAGATCATCATGTTGCTGCGTGGAATTCCTCAGCGCAACGCTATGGCTCATCGAGGCGGCTGGCTAAAAAGTGCAGCAGGCAGTTTTGAAGCACGCGGAAAAACACTCGGTGTTATTGGTTATGGCCATATCGGTACCCAGCTAGGTATTCTTGCTGAAACCTTGGGCATGCGGGTTATCTTTTATGACATTGAAGACAAGCTACCTTTAGGCAACGCGCAACAGGTACATTCAATGGAACAGCTACTGTCGCTTGCCGATGTAGTCAGTTTACATGTACCAGAAACACCGCATACCAAAGAGATGATTGCTCACGCTGAACTGGCTTGTATGCGCAAAGGCAGTATCTTAATTAACGCTTCACGCGGCACCGTTGTCGATATTGATGCGTTAGCCGCCGCGCTCAAAGAAGAACACCTGTCAGGTGCAGCAATTGATGTATTCCCTGTCGAGCCAAAATCGAATAACGATGAGTTTGTCAGCCCATTACGTGGGCTTGATAACGTGATATTGACTCCTCATGTGGGTGGTAGCACGGCTGAAGCACAAGAAAACATCGGTATAGAAGTGGCTGGGAAACTGGTTAAATACTCTGATAATGGCTCGACCATGACCGCAGTTAACTTCCCTGAAGTTTCATTAGCGCCACACTCAGGTACCTCGAGATTGCTACATATTCACCGTAACAGACCCGGGATCCTTATCCAGATTAACTTGGCATTTGCAGAGAAAGGCATCAACATTGCCGCTCAGTATCTACAAACAACAGCTGAAATAGGATACGTGGTGATGGAGGTTGATTCAGATAAAGCTGATGAGGCACTCACCGAAATGCAAGCGATTGAAGGCACAATTAGAACTCGACTACTTCACTAAGTCAGTCCTATTTAGCTGAAATCAGTTTCAGCGGATCTTCTAAGGCCGTACAATTCGATATTGTACGGCCTTATAGTTTTAATAAACTTGCGGTATGCAACTTTTCGCAGCCTATGATTAGCGTTACAATCATCACTCTTCTCGTTTAACTCTTGGACTTGCTCATGACCCTGTCAACTTCTCAGCCTAACTGGCCTTTAAACGGACAACAGCCTTCCCTTATTGTGTCCCAGTTATCTCATTTAGGTTTAATGTCGGTAACGGGAGAACAAGGCCGCAGCTTTATACATGGTCAAGTCACTGCCGACATCAGCTCACTTGAAGACAATCAATGGCGCTGGGGCGCACATTGCGATCCTAAAGGGAAAATGCTTGCCACCTTTAGAACCTTTGCGAAAGACGGTACCCTATTTATGATGATGCCAAAACAGACTTTGGCATTAGATCTATCTCAATTGCAAAAGTATGCCGTATTTAGCAAGGCTGACCTCACTGATGTGAGCGATGACTGGCTACTTTTAGGCGTTGCTGGTGAGCAAGCATCAACTTGGTTAACCGAGCAATTTGGGGCATTAAACGACGAGCTGACGCTTATCGACAATGGCATGATCATCCAAGATGCTGGCCGTTTTATTATTGCAATCGAGCAATCGAGTGTAGAGCGTTTCAATACACTGACTGAAGCAGTGACTTTTGATGCGACGGCATGGCAAGAGCTAGAAATATTAGCCGGTTACCCGAATATTGGCGCTGTGCATAATGCTAAATTTGTGCCGCAAATGTGTAACCTGCAAGCGATTAATGGCATTAGCTTCAACAAAGGCTGCTACATGGGCCAAGAAACTATCGCTCGAATGAAATACCGCGGTGGCAACAAACGCGCACTCTATATTGTCTCAGGTACGGTATCAGCTGAATTAACCGCTGACAGCCAATTAGAGATAGCCTTAGAAGAGGATGCTGGATTTCGACGCGCTGGTACCATTATTGAAAGTGTTCAACGAGATCAGCAGGTATTGTTTACTGCAGTGTTAGCCAATGACACACCGATGGGCGCCACACTGAGAATCGCCGGTGATGATACATCACAACTTAGTGTCATTGCCCTGCCATACTCTTTGGAAGAGAGTGACTAACGAGTACTGTAATAAAAAAGGCGCCTAAGGCGCCTTTTTTATGGACGGTATAAAGTCGTTACGTTTCATGATGCTCATCGCGAATTTGCGTGACCTCTGCCAAAATGTGTTTAAAATGCTCGACCAGCTCAGGGTCAAAATGTTTGCCTGACTCACTCTCGATAAGTGCCATTGTATCGGCAACGGTCCAAGCTTTTTTGTAGGGTCGAATCGAGGTTAATGCATCAAACACATCGGCAATTGCCACTATGCGACCTTCAATGGGAATGTCCGTCCCTGCCACGCCATTTGGGTAGCCACTGCCATCCCACTTCTCATGGTGACTCAAGGCGATACGTTTGGCCATTTTAAGCAATGGATCTTTATGTTCGCCAATAATTTTGGCGCCTATTTCTGCATGACACTGCATCTCTTTCCATTCATGTTTATCTAATTTCGCCGGCTTTTTTAATATCGAATCAGGCGTGCCTATTTTACCAATATCATGCATTGGAGCGGCATTGTAAATGAGCTCACAGTACTTGTCTGGCAACCCAGACTGTACCGCCAACAAGCGAGCATAATGGCTCATCCTAATAACATGTAGCCCGGTTTCATTGTCTTTATATTCAGCAGCTCGCCCAAGACGTCTAATAATCTCAAACCGTGTCTCTTCTAGCTCTTTTGTCCGTGCTTTTACTTCCTGCTCAAGCAGCCGTTTTTGATCATAAAGCGCAAGATGGGTTTTTACCCGCGCTTGTACCACAGGAGCACTCACTGGCTTAGTGATGTAATCAACTGCGCCCAGCGCAAACCCTTGGGTCTCATCTGCGGTTTCAGCCAATGCGGTAACAAAAATAACCGGTATATGGCTAGTCAGCGGGTCAGTCTTTAAACGCTCACACACCTCGTATCCATTCATCCCAGGCATCATCACATCGAGTAAAATAAGATCAGGGGCATTTTTTTGCGCTAACGCGAGTGCTTTAGGGCCATCAATAGCCACTTTAATCTTGTAGTCATTACTCAAGATCCCCACCAAGATATCGATATTACCGGGGGTGTCATCCACAACTAAAATGGTGGCTATGTCCATTAAACCTACTCTCCTTATTAGACCCAAACGATGAATCAAGTATAGTCAGCTTTAAAACCACGCGCGTTTCAAAGCGCTGTATTTGGTTACCAAAAAGCTGAATTTAACTCTCTACAAGTCAAATAACGACTTAATCAGCTCGGCGGCATCATCAAATTGGTAGCGATGGATCATCGCTCGCGCTGGGCTGATTTTATGCCACATATCTGCGGTCACCTGACCTTTTATTTCGTCCATTTTGTCAACGGCATCAGAGTCAGCATCTTCCAACATGCTCAGTAATACTGCTGCCGCGGCAGCCAGTTCAACATCGGATAAAGTCTGACTTGGTGTGCTCTGCTCAATTAACGCATCATGATTGGGGAGCTGCGACATCCACTGAGATATGGCATCACAAATAACGGCGATCAGCTTTTCGAGTTCGACTAATTCAGCAGCAACATCCGCTTCACTTGAAGCTATTAACTTGGTTTCAATGACTCTAGCCACTTCAACTAACTTAGGGGCACATAAGTTACCCGACACCCCTTTTAAGGTGTGTGCATAGCGAATGGCATCCTCAGTTTTACCTTGGCTTATTGCTAATTCAATCTGTTCAGCGGTATGCATCTGCCCGCTATAGAAACGCTCGAATATGCGTCTATAAAGACGAATGGAGTTTTGGACTAACTGCAAACCTTTATCCACATCAAGTTCTGCATGTTGCGGCCAAAAAAGCACTTGATCGTCTACTTCGGTCTTATCAAAATCGCTGGCCAATACCTCCTGCTGACCATCACCTAGATACTCCAACAAGGTTGTATAGAGCAGCGACACCTCTATCGGCTTGGCAATATGAGCATTCATTCCTACTCGTAAACACATCTCTTTATCGCCCGCCATTGCGTTGGCCGTCATCGCCACCACTGGCAATTCTGCAAGTTCAGGGATTTTACGTAATGCCTGCGTGGCCTGATACCCATCCATTACTGGCATTTGGCAATCCATTAAGACCAGATCAAATGACTGCGTCGCTAGCTTTTCTAACGCGATTTGGCCATTATCTGCAATCGATAAGATAATCCCTACCTGCTCGAGAAATTCAGTCGCGACCTCCTGGTTCATATCATTATCTTCAACGAGTAAAATACGCTTGCCTTTGAGCTGTGCCAGTAGCACTTGGCTAATGTCAGTGCCCTTACGCCGTACTGGCATGGCGCCATTTTTACCCAGCGATGACATGATCCCATCAAGTAAGCGCGAGGCACTGATAGGTTTAGTAATGTAACCAGCGATACCACTGTCATTAATATTATCTGTAAATTCTGTATTTGCGTGGGCTGATACGATAAGTATTTTAGGTGGGGTATCGCTGCCATCGATGATGGCAGCCGATGTTTCTAAGCCGTTCATCTCTGGCATTAACCAATCAATAAGGGCGACTGGATATTGCGTAGTCTTGCATCGTTCTATGGCTTGAGCACCACTCTTTACGGTATCCACTTCAAAGCCCATACTTTCAAGCGTGGTACGTAAAATATCACGGGCAGTGGCATTATCGTCTGCCACTAAAATACGTATTCCTTCTAACTCTTGGCCCACTTTTAACAGTTTATTGTCAGCCACTTTAAACTTAACAGTGAAGAAAAAGGTACTGCCATTACCGAACTGACTTTCGACACCTATTTCGCCACCCATCAGCTCCACCAGCTGTTTACAGATAGCCAGACCAAGACCGGTACCACCGTATTTACGCGTCGTCGATGCATCTGCCTGACTAAAGGATTTAAACAACTTATTGCGCTGCTCTTCCGTGAGACCGATACCATTATCTCGTACGCTAAACCGCAGTGTAATCGAGTCGTCAATCTGCTCTAGTTGGCTAATAGAAAGCAGTATTTCACCTTGTTCGGTAAATTTAACCGCATTATTCATTAAATTAATCAGCACTTGCGACAGCCGCAGTGGATCACCTTCGAGCTGCCTTGGAATATTGGGCGCAACAGCAAACAAGAGTTCCAACTGCTTATCCGCGGCTTTAACCGAAAACATGTCACTTAAATCTTCGAGCATGGTATCTAGCTGGAATGGCACCGATTCTATATCAAGCTTACCCGCCTCAATTTTTGAGAAATCTAAGATGTCATTAATGATCCCCAGCAACGACTTTGAGGCTCGATCAATTTTCTGTACATAATTTTGCTGCTTATTGTTTAACTCTGTTTGCAGACACAGTTGAGACATGCCGATAATGGCATTCATTGGGGTGCGGATTTCATGAGACATATTAGCTAAAAAGTCACTCTTAGCTTTACTGGCTGCATCGGCTGAATCTTTTGCCTGTGTTAACTCATCCGAGATCTGTTTTAGCGATGTGATATCAGACATCGACAGCACGGCAGAGTTGAGCTTACCGTGTTTATCTTGCAAGCCGGTTAATGTCACATCCATCCACATCACATTGCCAGATTGGCTCAACAGACGGATCTCCGTGGTCACGCTACTGCCGCCATTTTTCATCAACTCTGTAAACATCGACTTGGCCGCATCGCGATCATCATTATGGTGATAATCAAAGAACGAGGTGCCTTTAAGATCGGCTGATGACAGTTGCATATAATGGCTGAATTGCTCGTTACAATCTAAGATCGCACCGCGATCATCCACATTCACAATACCAATACCCGCGTTATCGAATAACGCTCTAAAGTGGGCTTCACGCTTAGCCAACTCTTTGTCTATCTGCTTTCGCTCAGTAATATCCATCAGGTAGCCGTTCCAGACGATGCTGCCATCGGCTAATTGATTACCGTGCGCTCCCGCTTGCAACCAACGAATGTCCCCCATTGGGTGGCGATAACGAAACTCTTCTGTCCAGTGTAACCCTGACTGGCTAGCACCAGATAATGCTTCAATAATATGCGAACGCTCATCGGTGATAATACAATCAGCAACCAGATCGAAATTGTCGACCACTTGATCTCGATGAAAGCCCAATGTGGTAATGCAGGCACTTGATAAAAAGGTGAACTCGCGATCACTGTTTGATCGCCAATGCAACTGGTAAACGGTACTCGGGATCGATTCCGTTATTGTTTCTAGCTGTTGTTGGGATTGCGCTATTTTCTCTTGCGCGACCTTACTATTGGTGATGTCGTTAATACTGCCATCAAACCAAAGAGCAACACCCTCAGCGTTATAGATCGCTTTACCCTTTTCATGTACCCAATGAATACTTGCATCACGGTGTTTGATCCTATATTGCACTTCAAAGCTTTTTTGCTCGGCTAAGGCTGTTTCTATGGCATTATTTGCCGTGACGAGATCTTCCTCAACAATCAGACTGGTAAAGCTGCGCTTATTGTTCTCAATAAAGTCAGAGGCTGGATAACCACTGATATCGCCAATATTGTCGCTAATATATTCCATCACCCAAATGTCTGCGACACGAGTACGATAAACGGCACCGGGAATATTAGTCACTAAACCACGGAAACGGTTTTCGCTATCTTTTATACGCTTAGCAATCTCTAATTCTTCGGTTATATCACGCACGGTGGCGGCAACTTGGCGCTGGCCGTCGGCATCGACAGGTAATAAACCAAGGCTGATCTCCACCGGAAATTTGCTACCATCAGCTTTCAGTGCCATCAAGTCTGATGCTAGGCCTAGGCCCATTTTTCGATCTCTACCTTCTGCAACAAACTTGGCTCGCAAGTCGGCGTGCTGGGGTCGAATCGAATCTGGTACCAACAGATCAACCGACATCGTCAGCATTTGCGCTTCTTCATAGCCAAATAGTAACTGGCAACGACTGTTGGTAAATACCAACTGCCCAGCTTCATCAACAATGAGCATCGCCTCTGGCGCAGATTCAAGTACCGCATTGGACCACGCCGCCGCAGAAAATGTCTCGGTCACATCATTAAATAGCATTTCAACGGAAAGCAGCTCTTGACTGTCAGACAGTAACGGCTGCATAAAAACATCTAAACGGTATAATTTTCCTTTAGTATCAAGCATTTCAATTTGGTGAGGCGGAACATTCTTACCGTGTAATGCCTCATCCATATAATGCCAGTTTTGATCATTAATCGGGTTATCGGAGAACATTCTCTGGTACTTACGCCTGAATAACTCAGGGCTGACGCCAAGCACCTTCTCAACGCCTGCGCTTACTTGGGCTATTTGACCATCAGGTTCAATCGAGCAATAAAAAGATTTATCGCTCATACCATCAATTAATTTGGCAAAGCGGTTACCACGAGAATCAAGCAAAGCTTGTTCGCGCTCTTCTAGCACCTGCGCCATATCATTGAACTTATCAGTTAGGGTAATAAGTTCACTCGCAGCCCCCCGAGGTTGATCCAGTCGTTTGGTTTTTCCTGCGCCAAAAGCAACGATTCCCGCTTCCAATTCTTCTATTGGACGCGTTAGTCTTCTGGCCGTCAGGTAACCCGTGAGTAATAACACCGCAGAGATAAGCAGCAAATTTAATGCTAATGAAGAGAAGCCAAGTAAAAAATTATTATGTAGATGTTGTTGTTGGGTCATTATAATAACCCGCCAATTTAGGGCAGGGACAACACCTACACTCGCCAAGAAGGTGCCACCGGAGCTGTCTTGCACCTGGCTATAACCTGCAAGGCCACTCTCGATTAACTCAATAAAAGGTTGGTTATCGGTAGATTGTGCTAACCATTTATCTGCTCCCCTTTGCAACAGCAACGATTGATCCGCGTGATAGATAAGCTGGCCTTGGTCGTCAAGCACCACGATTCGTTCTGCTGCCACATTCACCATTTGAGGAATAGCATTCAACGCCAGATCGACGGTTATGACCCCAGCGAAGGGTTGTGACGGACCAAAAGGCTGCGAATAACTGATCATCAATGCATTACCGGCACCTTCGTCAAGATAAGGACTAGACCAGTAGCCATTGATATTATTTATCGCTTTAGTCCACCACTCCCACGAACCGTCAGTGTAGTCATAACCATCGATGCCTATATCGATGATATTGATCTTCCCCTTGTCTCGGTAAGCATAAGGGGCGAACAGCTCTCTCTCACCAATCGATCCCTTTTGAAAGGCAATAGCACTGCCATAAAAATCAGGATGTCTATCCAATCGACGGGTTAATAACAGTTTGAGTTTATCTTCATTGTTGAAGAGTGATTTGGTATTCCCTTCACCCAATAGGTCTGCAATCGAGCGGGTATCATTTTGAGCAGAAAGTAGAAAAAATTGGATCCTGCGGGCAATATTTTCAGCCTTTTTTTCTAGGTCATCATAAATGTATTTCTCTTCAGCTTGGTAATTAAACCAACCATTAATACTGAATACGACGGCCATTATTGCAATTAACGGTAAAGCTATTTGCGATAAAATTCGGCTACGAAAGGTGCGAAGTCTGCTCATATCCATAATCCACAGTGCTATTGGTCATCATGAGTTAGGTAAAAATATTGTAGTTGAAGCTACTATTACTTTTGATACTCATGCGTAGTCAGTTAATTAAAAAGAGGAAGTCAGTGCTAGCTCAATATCCAAACGGTCTCGAAAAGGGAATGACCATTATCTCGACCACAGTCTTGTTCAGTTAGCGTACGGGAACTCTGAAATGAGCATGTTAAAGTCGCTTAGGTATACGCCGTGATCCATAGTGTAGACAAGACTTGGAGCCAGTACCTAAAAAGACATCAATAACATTTTGATGATGCTAACCATTTGATGAATAGTAAAAATAGTACAAATTTCACTCAGCAATTACCTAGTAGACTCAACATAGCAGTTGTTCATTTGGACTACAAATTATTTTGCTTACATTTTAGCTACATACCGCCAACTCAATTAAGCACATTCACCTATACAACACATATTTGTAGACTTGAAGAGTTTAGCGCTACAGGACTTAGATAAATGGTGCTAATAATCAGCGATCTAAATATAACTTTGATGCGTATTTACACTCGATTGCATGCTAGATTAGTTGTTGTCAGCTAAATAAATAGTTTTTGAGCAAAACCAAGGATATCACTGCGCAAGTTTATGCCGTGCGGGGTCGATAAAGGAGTTGTTATGGGTAACAGTATCGTGGCGTTAAAAGCGGTATCTAAAGGATTTAATGACGGCGATAAATATCATCAAGTGCTAGATGATATTAACCTACAACTTGAAAGTGCAGACACTGTTGCACTAACAGGACCCAGCGGCTGCGGAAAAAGCACCTTGCTTAACATTATCGGTGGTTTTGAATTTATCGATAGTGGCATACTTTCGCTATTCGACAATGACACCACCCCTTGGCAAGATAAGCAGTGGAGCCAATTTCGGCGTCAGCATTTAGGCGTTGTCTTCCAGCAGTTCAATCTACTCACCCCGCTCAATGTAAAAGACAATATTGCTTTTTCTTTACGCTTGAATCGACAATCGTGGACACCATGGTGCGATCATCTGCTCAAGCAGTTAGGCTTAGACACCGTGAAACATCGTCATGTTGAAACGCTTTCAGGCGGACAACAACAACGCGTCGCGATTGCTCGAGCCTTAGCGCATCAGCCCAAATTACTGTTAGCCGATGAACCCACGGGTAATCTTGACGAAAAAGCCGGTAAAGAAGTAATGCAACTGCTAACTGAACTCGCTCGCGAGTCTAATACCAGCATACTAATGGTGACGCACAGTGCTGAGTGCGCGGCATTCATGCAAAGACGCTGGCATTTAGAGCAAGGCCGCATCAATGAGTAGCCAATTAGGCTTAACCGTTCGACTCAGCCTGGCTGTTTTTGCTCGGCATTACCTCAAAGCTCTCTTACAAGCAGGTGCTATTTTATTGGGTTTTATTTTGGCAGTAATGCTGCTAATTGGGGTGCGTGCCACTAACGAAAATGCAGTGCGCAGCTACTCACAAGCGACCGAGCTATTAAGCCAACGAGCACAACTTATTTTAGCGCCCGTCGCAGGTAAAAAAGTCATCGCTGATTCGGTCTATATCATCCTGCGTCAAGCTGGCGTAACGCAATCATTGGCTGTATTATCAGGTACCGTCACAGATAGCAAAGGCCAGCGCTGGGATATTCAAGCCAGCGACCTCATCGCCGCGCTCTCAATACAACAATACCAGAGCAAATCCAATGACACCGCAAAACCCGCCAAAGTATCAATGCTTTCAAGTGGCATTCCGCTAGCCAAATTGCTCTCTGGCAAACCTTATATACTCATGAGTGAAAGTCATGCTGAGCAAGTTGCCCCAAAAGGCATACTCGAACTCGAAGGTGTCATGCTGTCAGTCATTTCAGTTAGCGACGAATTCGGTCTAGGGAATGCCATTTTAATGGATATTTCCCTCGGACAGCGGTTACTCGACCGTCCAGGGGAACTGAGTTATATCGCGCTCTTTGGCAATGCCAGTCAATTAACCGCAAGAGTCAGTCAAATATTTAGTCAGCAAAGCGGTAAGCAGTTTGAGTTAGCGCAGCAAGATGAGGGAGAAGGACTCACCAGTTTGACCCGCAGTTTTCATTTAAACCTCACGGCAATGAGCTTACTCGCCTTTGTTGTCGGGCTGTTTATCGCTTATAACGGTGTACGTTATAGCTTATTAAAACGACAAAAGTTGTTAGTGCAACTGCAGCAGCAAGGTGTCCCACAACGCGCATTGTTAATTGCACTTTTTCTGGAGCTATTTGGCTTAGTCATTATGGGGTCGGTGCTCGGTTTTATCTTGGGCTTACAGTTAAGTCACTGGTTACAACCGATGATAGCGTTAACGCTTGAGCAGCTTTATGGTGCCAGGCTGTTACCGGGCTTATGGCAGTGGAGTTGGCTCTATCAAGCTATTGCACTCACTTTTGTAGCAGCCATATGTGCATGTTTACCGCTGTTTAATGCGTTGGCTAAACAGCCACTCGCGCGCAGTAGCAGTCGTTTTGAGCAACAACGCTATGCGGGTAAATATCAACGAATACTGTTTGTAACAGCAATAGGTTTACTAACACTAGCCGCAACACTTTTTCCCTTTAGCCGCGACTATCAACATAGCTTAATCCTGTTGGGTGTTGTCACGGTTGCCATCCCTCTATTACTGCCATTATCACTGCAACTTTGCTTGTCTGTTGCCGCACGTGTAAGTCGTAATGGCTTGTGGCAATACGCAGTGGCTGAGAGTAAAGAGCTAATTGCGCCATTGTCGTTAGCAATGATGGCCATGTTACTTGCACTTACCGCCAATATATCGATGAACACCTTAGTAGGCAGTTTTGAAATAACACTTAAGAACTGGTTAGATGCTCGCTTATATGCCGATATTTATATTCGCCCACCCAATGACAAAATCGAGGCGACCCAAACACTGTTAGCCAAACAGGCTAAAGTCAGCGCCGTTTATGGCCAATGGGTGCATAAAAGTCATTATCAGAATGCGCCAGTCAGCCTGATGACACGAGATGTTCACTCACTGAGAAACAGTAACCAAATGAAGGCACAAGTAGATAACTTATGGCCGCAGTTTTTTGAAGGCCGTGCCTTGATGATCAGCGAGCCAATGGCGATTAAGTATCGACTTGAGGTGGGCGATCTTGTCTCGTTACCTGAATTTAAAAATGCCTCACAGCCACCTTTACCTATCGGGGCGATCTTTTATGATTACGGTAATCCGTTAGGGCAAGTGATTGTCAGCCAACATACGTGGCAGCGATTAGCATTGCCGAGCAGTCCCACCAGTATCGCCGCCAGCTACACTGGAGAGATAGCCGAGCTTGAGCAGATCTTACAACAGCAAATACCGTTATCGGCGGCGCAGATGTATAACCAAGCCAAGATAAAACTACGTGCGCTGGAGATTTTTAAACGCACTTTTTCAATAACCTTAGTGCTCAACAGCCTAACACTGATGGTTGCAGCCATCGGACTGTTCAGCGCCTGTTTGATGCTCACTCAAGCAAGACAGGCACCATTGGCTCGACTATATGCACTTGGCGTCAGCCGCAATCAACTGCGCGGCATCGTATCATTGCAAATGCTGTTGATTGTATTGTTCACCTGTCTACTCGCATTACCCGCAGGCGCACTGCTTGGCTACCTATTGATTAACAAAGTGACCCTGCAAGCCTTTGGTTGGAGTATCGCCATGGTGTGGGACTGGCAAGCTTATTTTCAAGTTGTGCTTATCGCGCTTGGGGCAAGTGCGCTGGCAGTGCTACTGCCGCTCTATTGGCAAACCCGTAAACCGCTGATAACCAGTTTGCAGCAGGAGGCATTATGAACAGAGTCTTACTCTCGGCTTTATTGATAAGCTTTATTAGCGTGTTCATTACTGCCTGTTCGCCTGCGGCGTCGCCTTCAACAGGCATGGGACAGTTACTCGATGGTAATGCCCAAGGTTATACTCCCGTCACGCCAAATGTCAGTTTGCAGTTTCCAGCTGATCATATGGCACATAATGATTTTAGGCAGGAGTGGTGGTACCTCACCGCCAACCTTGAAACAGAATCAAAAGAACAAGTGGGACTCCAGTGGACTCAGTTTCGGATCGCACTTTCACCACCGTCAGCACCACCTGCTCAACAAGCAGATAGAGCACAGCTAGCCAGTAGCGCCATCGATAGCTCACCTTGGCAGACAAAGCAGCTTTATATGTCCCATACCGCCGTCACTAGCAAGAGCAGCCATAAAGCTGAAGAAAAGTGGTCTCGAGGTCACCAGAGTATTGCTGGTACACAAGCAGAGCCGTTAACCATCCGTCAAGATGATTGGCAATGGCGCAGTCAAAGCAAACAGCTATTTCCGGCCACATTAAATGTAGCAAGTTCAGATTTCAGCTATCAACTGCAACTGGATACAACTGCACCTTTTCAACTGCAAGGCGATAACGGTTATAGCGTAAAAAATGCCGCTGGCAGCGTCGCCTCCTACTATTATAGCCAGCCGTTTATCACGGTGACAGGCAGCCTGGTAAGAGATGGAAAGCGAGAAAAGGTCAGTGGGCACGCTTGGTTAGACAGAGAGTGGAGTTCGCAGTTTCTATCGAAAACTCAGCAAGGCTGGGACTGGTTTGCGATTAGATTGGATAGCACCAGCACCCTAATGCTGTTTCAGCTTAGGGATGACACTGGCGACCAATCTCATTTTTACAGTGGCAGACGCATGTACCAAGATGGCCGTGGCCATAATATCAGTAATCAACAAATTACCATGACAGCAACCGCATGGCAGCAAACACCATCGGGCAGATACCCTGTCCAATGGCATATCCAGATCCCATCGGAAAATATCGATATTACAACTACCCCGCTGAATAACGATTCCAGTATGCCGCTCTCTATCCCTTATTGGGAAGGCCCTATCGATATTAGCGGCACACATAATGGAACGGGTTATATGGAGCTCACTGGATATTAAGCATCAAATCTCTACTCGGGCCTGCATAAAGGCCCGCTACTGCTAACGACTGCCGCTACAAGTAAACCTTAAATAAGAATGGTTATCATTAATCAAGCTTTTGAATATACTCATTATTTAATGTAGCGCAAGCTAACATTCTAAATGGACAAAAACCAATCAAGCTTCTAATCTTTATTGACAAATTTGAGAACTAGATCACCTAGAAAAAGTTGATCTTGGTCGATAAAAAACCTCATTACCCCTTGTGAGGTATACCCACAATTTATTTGAGGTCTAGACTCAATATAAATCTTGGTAAGTAGCCAGTCATTTTTATGCAATGTTATTTACCGAAACGAAGAAGGTAAAAAGATGAGCAAAGAATTTCATATCACCAGCTTAGTTGTGCACGCCGCGAGTAAGTCTGTTGCAGATATCACCCAGCGCTTATCTGCGCTTGAAGGCGCCGAAATCCATGCCGTTACCGATGAAGGCAAATTTGTGGTCACCTTAGAAGGTGAAACACAACGCTCTATCCTCGATAACGTTGAAGCTATTAATGCCTTTGAAGGCGTTATTAATAGTAGCCTAATTTACCATCAAGTCGATCCAATCGATCCAGTAGAACAGAAGAGTGAGGAACACCATGAGCATTAGCCGTCGCGAGTTTCTAAAAGCCAACGCTGCAGTTGCCGCCGCAACAGCCGTAGGTGTAACTCTGCCAGTGAAGATAGTCGAAGCTGCAGAGCAAAAAGATAGCATTAAGTGGGACAAAGCACCTTGTCGTTTTTGTGGCGTAGGTTGTAGTGTTCTTGTAGGCACAGAAAATGGCAAAGTCGTCGCGACTCAGGGCGATCCTGAAAGCCCTGTGAACAAAGGCCTTAACTGTATTAAGGGCTACTTTCTATCTAAGATCATGTACGGAAAAGACCGTCTAACCACGCCTCTTTTACGCATGACTGACGGCAAATATGATAAAGAAGGTGAATTCACTCCAGTCAGCTGGGATACCGCACTAGACACAATGGCTGATAAGTGGAAACACACACTTAAGACTAAAGGCCCAACTGCAGTCGGTATGTTTGGTTCAGGCCAATGGACTATTTGGGAAGGTTACGCTGCCTCTAAACTACACAAAGCGGGCTTCCTGACTAACAATATCGACCCTAACGCTCGTCACTGTATGGCTTCTGCTGTAGGTGGCTTTATGCGTACCTTCGGTATCGATGAGCCAATGGGTTGTTATGATGACCTTGAAGCCGCTGATGAGTTCGTCCTTTGGGGCGCTAACATGGCAGAGATGCATCCAATCCTTTGGGCTCGTCTTTCTGATCGCCGCTTAAGCAGCCCGACCAGCCGCGTACATGTATTGTCAACTTACCAAAACCGCAGCTTCGACTTAGCCGATAACGCCATGGTTTTCCGTCCTCAGTCTGACTTAGCGATATTGAACTACATCGCTAACTACATCATCCAAAATGATGCTGTTAATAAAGACTTTGTCACTAAACACACTAAGTTTGCACTCGGTACTACCGATATTGGTTACGGTTTGCGTCCAGAGCATCCGCTAGAGCAAAAAGCTAAGAATCCAGGTAGCGGTAAGTCAGCGCCGATTAGCTTCGACGAATACGCTAAATTCGTTAGCACTTATACGCTTGAATACGCTGCTGAAATGAGTGGTGTAGAGCCAGAAAAACTTGAATTAATGGCTAAGGCTTATGCCGATCCAAAAGTGAAAGTAATGAGCTTGTGGACCATGGGAATTAACCAACACGTTCGTGGTGTTTGGGCTAACAACATGCTCTATAACATCCACTTACTAACAGGTAAGATTGCCACTCCTGGTAACAGCCCATTCTCACTAACGGGTCAACCATCAGCCTGTGGTACTGCGCGTGAAGTGGGTACATTCTCACACCGTCTGCCAGCAGACATGGTCGTTAAGAATCCTAAGCACCGTAAGATCACCGAAGATCTATGGCAGCTGCCTGAAGGCACGATTCCGCCAAAGCCCGGTTACCACGCGGTATTACAAACGCGTATGCTTAAAGATGGCAAGCTGAACTGTTATTGGAATATGTGTACTAACAACATGCAAGCCGGCGCAAACATCAATGAAGAAATCTACCCAGGGTTCCGTAATCCAGAAAACTTCATTGTAGTGTCAGATCCCTACCCAACCGTTACCGCGATGGCTGCTGACTTGATTCTACCTACCGCGATGTGGGTTGAGAAAGAAGGTGCTTACGGTAACGCTGAACGTCGTACTCACATGTGGCATCAACAAGTTAAAGCACCGGAAGGCGCTAAGTCTGACTTATGGCAGCTAATGGAGTTCTCTAAGCGCTTCAAAGTGTCTGAAGTTTGGCCTGCTGAACTTATTGCTAAGAAACCAGAATACGCTGACAAGACGCTTTATGAGGTGTTATTTGCCAACGGTGTTGTCGATAAGTTCCCAGCTGATCAGTGTAAAGCGGATCTCAATGATGAGTCTGACGCCTTTGGTTATTACGTTCAAAAAGGTCTATTCGAAGAGTACGCCCAGTTTGGACGTGGTCATGGTCACGATCTAGCCGATTTCGATACTTACCATGAAAACCGCGGTGCACGTTGGCCTGTGGTTAATGGTAAAGAGACGCTACGTCGCTTCGTTGAAGGTAGCGATCCGTATGTCAAAGCAGGTGAAGGCTTTAACTTCTACGGTAAGCCAGACGGTAAAGCGGTTATCTTTGCACTACCCTATGAGCCTGCTGCGGAAGAACCAAACGAAGAGTACGATATCTGGTTATCAACCGGTCGAGTTCTAGAGCATTGGCATACTGGTTCAATGACAGCCCGTGTACCTGAGCTATATCGCGCTTACCCAGATGCACAAATTTTCATGCATCCAGAAGATGCTAAAGCACGTGGCGTAAAACGCGGTGACGAAGTGATTGTAGCCTCGCCTCGTGGTGAAGTTAAGACAAGAGTAGAAACTAAAGGCCGTAACAAGCCGCCAAGAGGCGTGGCATTTATGCCGTTCTTCGATGCGCGCCAATTGGTCAACAAGCTGTTACTCGACGCGACAGATCCTCTGTCAAAAGAGACAGATTTCAAGAAGTGTCCAGTTAAAGTGACTAAAGCATAACTAACCCATAAGCGGAGATAAACTAATGAAAAAATTATTGACTGCAGCTGCGTTAGTGATGGCGCTCAGCGCATGTTCAGGCCAGCAAGCAAATACGCCAGCAGAGCCTGTTAACATCAATTCACTTGGACAGTCTGCAATCACCGAGATTCGGGCAGCAGACCCTGCTGCAACGTATCCCAAACGTGGTAAGTCGATTGAACGTACTTTTGTACATCAACCACCGATGATCCCACACAAAGCGGGATACCCAATTACACTGAAGAAAAACGGCTGTATGAGTTGTCATAGTCCAGCAAAAGCAAAACGCATGAAAGCGACCCAGATCGATCCGTCGCATTTGCTTGCCGATGCCAAACTGAACGATCATTACTACAACTGTACTCAGTGTCACACACCGCAAGCTGAGAACAAGACCGAATTGGTTGAGAACACATTCTCAAACAACTAAGTTAGTAAGCTATTTACTGAGCTTGAAAATTAAAAACCACCTCAAATGAGGTGGTTTTTTTATCGGTTAAATTTATCTTTAACGATCACCTCCCAACCCCATAAAATTAAGCAGTAAATTTCTAACAGCTGTTATTTTGTGGACTTAATCCAGCTCTAGACACAAAAGCCCTATCAAGCCTTGATACTGGTCAATTAACATCCAAATTAACTGCCTTGCTCTATCATTATTGACTATAGATCAACTGACAACACAAAACTGAATAGTGAGAGGAGATGTGGTCATTCCGGGGTTAACGAGCAAGCAGGCGATAATGCTATTGAGGCAGTATGGTGAAAATAGTTTGCCTAAACCGCCAAAAAATAGTTTCTTTCGACTGTTTATGGTCCAGTTTCGTAGCGCATTCATTTATGTGTTATTGGTGGCGGTTATTGTTTGCTTACTGCTTGGCCAGCTTATTAATGCGTTCTTTATCTCGGTAGTATTACTGCTTAACGCGCTCATTGGCGCCATTCAAGAATACTCAGCACAACAAGCAGCCGATTCATTAGCGCATATGGTGCCGCAGCAAAGTAGAGTACTCCGAGATGGCCATCCGGTACTCGTTGACAGTAAAAGCTTGGTGCCTGGTGATTGGGTTATCCTCAATGGCGGTGACCGTATCGGTGCTGACATCCATCTTAAACAATCCAGTCAATTTCAGGTCGATGAGTCGGCTCTCACCGGTGAATCCGCTTCTGTCAGTAATAAGAAGCAGGCTTTTGCCGGCACCTTAGTCACCCATGGCCGAGCCGAGGGAGAAGTCTTCGCAACAGGAACCCACACTCAGATTGGACAGATCGCCGACTTAGTCCATCAGGGCGGCAATACTAAGCCGCCACTGATGCAACGAATCGATCAGTTCACACTGCGCATCGCGATAGCCATCATCATTATTATTGCGCTCATATTTGGCCTGACCTTAATGCGGGGTGCCGCCCTCTCTGATGTGTTTTTACTCGGCGTGGCATTGGCCGTATCTGCGATCCCTGAAGGGTTACCCGCAGCGATCACTGTCGCTCTCGCTATCGGCATGAAACGAATGGCAAAAGCCAACGTAATCGTCCGCAAATTGGTGGCGGTGGAAACGCTAGGTTCCTGTACCTTTATCGCCTCAGATAAGACCGGCACATTAACGGTCAATGAGATGACGATTGGGCAAATATGGCTTGCGAACGGGCAGAGATATCAGGTGACGGGAGAGGGATTGAGCCCGACAGGTATTGTCCAATCTAAGGATAACAAGTCCCCTGCTGACTTAACGCTAGACCCCGCACTCAAACAGTTAGCCACTGCGGGAGTGCTCGCCAATGAAGCGCATCTGGTATTTGAAAAAAATGAGTTGCACGCTGATGGCGATGGTGTTGATTTGGCTTTCCTCATATTAGGTCACAAACTCAAACTGCCCTCTACCACGCTGCGGCAGAAACGGCTGACCCTTTTTCCCTATGAATCAGAAAAAGGCTTCAGTGCCAGCATTGATGATAGCGAGCTAGGCCCATCAATCTCAGTCAAAGGTGCGGTAGAAAAACTTATCCCTATGTGTTTGCTTAGCTCAGAACAGCAGCAAATCATTCTCAGGAAAACGCATTCGATGGCTATGCAGGGCTACCGGGTACTCGCATTAGCTCGCGGCTTAGGTAACCCCGTAGATAGTCATTTCAATGATCTCGAATTTCTCGGGCTTGTTGCCATGAGTGACCCCCTTAGACCCGATGCCATAAGTGCGATCGCCTCCTGCCGAGAAGCACAAATCAAGGTCGCTATGATCACCGGTGATCACCCTGCTACTGCGCTAACGCTGGCACAACAGCTTAATATTGCCACAAAGGATGATAGTGCGATAACAGGTCTGGCTCTGGAAAAAGCAATGCATCAGGGTGAAAGTGAATTTGATCAACTCGTCTCTAGTCACAGGGTGTTTGCTAGAGTTAAGCCTAAACAAAAGATGGAGATCACTCAATCGCTTATCAGGCAGGGAGAGTTTGTCGCTATGACCGGAGATGGCGTCAATGATGCACCGGCCCTCAAACACGCTCATGTCGGTATTGCCATGGGGCTCAGGGGAACCGATGTTGCCAGAGAAAGCGCCGCATTGGTCCTCACCGATGATAAGTTTAGTTCGATTGTAAAAGGGATCATCGAAGGGCGTATCGTCTATAACAATATTCGCAAGGTGATTTATTTGCTCATCAGTACTGGTGCAGCAGAGATCTTCCTTTTTATTCTCAGTGTGTTATTTGCACTACCGATCCCGCTTTTCCCACTGCAGATCCTCTGGCTGAATATCGTCACTAATGGGGTGCAGGATGTCGCACTCGCCTTCGAGCCCGCTGAAGGTAAGGAGCTATCTCAACCGCCACGATCACCAAAGGAGCCCATTTTCGATCGTTTAATGCTCGAAAGAGTTGTGACCAGTGCACTCACAATGGGCTTGGTAGCATTTGGTTTATTTGCTATATCGCTAAACATGGGCGCTGATGAAGTGGAAGCTCGCAACCTCACGCTTATGTTGATGGTGTTATTTGAAAATGTACACGCGCTCAATAGCCGTTCTGAACACAGGTCGCTACTGCAGATCTCTTTGTTTAGTAACCCTATCCTGCTTATCGGCATCCTTGTGGCCCAAGGGATCCATATTGGCGCCATGTATACCCCTGGACTAAATGATGCACTCCAGCTTAGTCCCATCAGTTTAGGTCACTGGTTGATCTTACTCGCCACAGCTTCAGTGCTCTTTATTGTGGACGAGGTACATAAAAGGTACTGGCGTATTAAACATCATCCGAACTTGGTAATCCCAATAGCTGATCATCGGCCGGAATAACCAACACGTTGCTGCGCACACGGCTGATAATGGACTCAGCCATGTTGCCAATAACATAGCCAAAAATACCGCGACGCTGACATGCTCCAAGCACTAAGTCTCGCACCTTAAAACGGCAGGCAAGCTCATAAAGGCAAAGATCAGGTTCGCCAACAGTAATGTGAATGCAGTCAGGATCGAGATCTAGTTTAGCTAATTGATGTTGATATTTTTGATAAGCCTCTTTGACTAATGTGTTGGTATTGATCAAGTCCATATCGCGGATCAACTTAGGCACTCTAATGACAAAGGCTAGATGTAGTTTACTGCCCTTAGCTTTGGCTAGTGCCTTACCATGCTTAATAACCAATTGATTAAGTTGTTTTTTAATAGGCTTATCACTACCCAGATCGACTGCCATCATGACGGCATTGCCCCTATGCAATGGGTTATCTGTCAGTAACATTAACGGAATTTTGACATTACGGATCAAATTCCAATCAACAGGTAGATAGTGATCCGCATGATGTACCGCTTTTACCATGAGATCGAAACCATGACGAATAGAATGATAACAGGCATGTTCAGACAGATCTTTGCTCCATACGCTATGGACGGGGACATCTTCTGCCTGCAATTTTTCCAGTTCGCCTTCCACTTTCGCCTCTCGCTGCTTCATCATATTCTTATGCGCTACAGCTGCAAAGCGAGGGTTGTAATACTCTGCGCTGCCAAAATATTCAAAACTATAAGCAAAAATTTCTGCACGTTTACCCAATGCGTTTGCCAATTCTATTCCCGTCGCAATAGCATCGGTATGAGATTCCTCTCTTTGCGAAATAATAAACACCTTGTCCATGGTTTACTCCTGCCATTATTACCTTACTCTAGCTTAGACAAGCATATGCGTCCTCGCCTCAGGATGACGCATATACATGATCAAGATCAAAGCGCTGTTATTAACAAAATAAGGGGGCAACAGTGGCAATAGATAGCTTTGTCATTTCCATTTTTCTTATTCTACTTTTTGGCCGCTTGCTAGGGGAGCTTGCTCGTCGATTAGGCTCCCCCGCCGTCGTGGGGGAGATTATGGCGGGACTGCTGATTGGCCCCTCGATTCTGGGCTGGGTTACTCCGCATAATACTCTGTCGGTTCTGGCTGAATTAGGGGTGATTTTACTGCTATTTGATATCGGCTGTGATACTTCCATTAAGCGTCTATATCATGCTCGTGGACACTCAACCTGGGTAGCATTAAGCGGTATTTTAGTTCCTGCTGTGGTCGCCAGTGCTGCCGCTGCATACTGGCTTAATTTACCCTCATTTACTGCGCTATTCTTCGGCTGTGCCCTAACGGCCACCAGCATTGGAATATCAATACGAGTGATGGCTCAAGCAAAACAAACACAAACGATTGAGGGCCAAGTGATCTTGGGCGCTGCCGTAATAGATGATATCGCTGGGGTAATATTACTGAGCATATTATTGAATTTTCATGATTCAGGCAGTTTAAGTGTCGGTTCGATACTCATATTAACCATTAAAGTTATTGGGTTTTTACTTATCGCTCCACCCTTTGCGCGCGTATTGATTTATCTAGCACGCGGCCTTCAGCCTCAGTTTAACCAATCCGGTTACGCTGTTTTTATCGTGATCACTCTAATCTGTTTATTTGCATGGTTAGCTCACTTATTCGGTGCGCCCGCACTATTAGGTGGCTTTGCCGTTGGAATGGCATTATCTAAGCAGTTTATTTCGCCGATAAACCGTTACCTACGCAATCCTTTTCATTTTACTCATCAACTGGAAAAGTCGACCAAACCACTCATCGATATTTTCGCACCGATATTTTTTGTTTATGTTGGCATTACCGTTGATCTAAGCCAGCTGGAACTCACTACAACAGGCTTACTGCTACTACTTTGGCTGGCACTGATCGCCATCTTGACTAAACTCGCAGCCGGTCTAACAGCAAAGGGATCATGGCGAAGAAAACTCATCATTGGCTGTGCGATGGTTCCTCGCGGTGAAGTAGGTCTAGTGTTTGCTGAAATGGGCCGCCAAGCCAGCATCATTTCACCTAAGTTATTCACCGAATTAGTCATGGTTATCGTCGTCACGACCATCGCCGGACCGCTCATGCTAAAGTGGTCACTCAAAGGACAGAGATTGATCCATAAGTAAGTGCGTCTACGCACGATACATGATAATTCTAGTTAACTGTTCATCAAGATGTTGATGTTCAATAATCGGTCGAAGAGGAAGTCCTAGACTCTTTGTAGAAAAGTACATTGAATAATAAGCATTTGCCTAATCACCGCGGTATATAGGCGATAGTATAAATAGCCAGAACATGATTCTGTTCAATGACAATAGCTGCTGATTTCAATTTATTAAACAGCCTTATTCAGCGTAATGTCTCTTGCCTTCGCTCTAGATTCAGGTAACGTTAGAGTTATATCAATCGAAAGAAGAAGCGCTTATATGAAGTCTGGTAAACATGATGTACAGCTACTTAAGCTCGCGATGGAAATCGGAGTAGGTTACGCCAAGAAAAGAGGCTTTGCCGACTTTGGTCAAGGTATTTCCCCCAAAGACAAAGTGGAATGTATTTACCGATTATTAGTAAAAGACAACTTGATTCAAGCTTTGTCAAAAGACAAAGAAGATGGTCCAAATATGAAACACAAATTAGTGCTGTGGATCAGCCGTCAACTTCCCGAAAACCACGAATTACTGAACTAATATATTCCGCAATCGAGCCTGTCGCATCTAATGCGGTAGGTTCCCCGCTAATCTCGCCAACAACGTCACCAACAACGCCATAAATAATACTTCGGTGTTGATCGATCATGAGCCGCTTTACGTATTAATTTTTATGAATAAAATAAATCCTAAAAAACTGCTCCAAAGTAAGTGGACCGCACTAAAGCCTATGCAGAAACAGAAGCACTTTATGGTCACTAAAATGGAATTTGATGAAATGGGAGATGTGGAACGCTGCCAAATTGAAGCGGTATTAACCCGCACTCAATATGACATTAATTGGCGCGAGCTAACCGACGAAAGCTGTTGGATATTTGGTTGGAAATAAGCCGTTCGATACTCGTAAACCACTTACAATGTTTCTTTACTAGGCTCTTCAACTGAACATTTCTGCTCATTAGTATCAGCTTGTTTCTTTTGTGCACAATCTTGCTCAAGTGGCATTGCTGCTAAATATAGTGCTTGGGCGAATAAACCTTGGTATGACTTCATGTTGACGACCTCTCAAAACTGGGATAATTGGTTGGATATGTGCTTGAGGTCAAAGTAATCTGGTTCAGACTATTAGTAAAATGAATAATAGCCATCAACTAGATTCCAAATAAGCATGAACATCCAAATAAAAAGTTTACACTGCTTCCTAACCCTAGTCGAAGTGGGCAATTATACTCGGGCAGCAGAGAAGCTTCATCTCACTCAACCTACCTTAACGAAGATGATCCAACGCCTTGAAGATAATCTCGGCCAGCCTTTACTGATCCGAAATAATCAAAAGGTGATTGCCACCGAAGCAGGCAGAGCTTTAGTGTGCACAGCGCAACAAATAGTGGGCCAATGGCACCGACTTAGGGAAGATCTCAATAACTTAAATGGATTACAAACAGGCCAACTTAGGCTTGGAGTATGCCCAATGATGGGCGAAATGATCATCGAATTAGTCGCAAATTTTCGACAGAAATATCCCGGAATTGAACTCAGTATTCAAGAACTCGGCGGCTTTGGTGCAGAGCAGGCGCTGTTAAATGACAGTTTAGATTTGACCTTTACCGCATTACCGACAACACATGCTCAGGAGTTTAACAGCTTAGATCTTAAGGGTTACCCCTTGCTTGCTTGCATGCCAAAAGATCACTTACTAGCTAAAAATGAGAGTATTAGCTGGCAAGATCTAGCGCCTTACCCATTCATCTTATACAACGATGATTTTTCACTGACAAAGCTTATTTATCGATTAAGTCGCGCTGCCAATGTCGATCTTAACATTGCCGCTCAAAGTGGCCAGTGGGACTTTATTGCCGCCATGGTTGAAGCCAAGATGGGCGTGGCTATTTTGCCTAAACCTATCTGCCAGAAAGTTAATTCAGAAAACCTTATTTATAAAACTCTCTCGCCGCAACTAACATGGGATTTAGCACTTATTTGGCGGAAAAATTTACCCCTTACACCTGCCGCATCAACTTTTTTAAAACTAAGCAAGGAGTTAAGTGCAAACTAAAGCAAACCATTGGCAGATCGAATAGCTAGTAACGTGTAGCGATTCGGTACATTCGTTATCATCACCGCATTGACAAATTCTGTCTAACAAGAAATTGCGGAGCTAGATATGACAAAACTAATTAATTTATTTAAAACCAGTATCTTGGGAGGGTTTCTTGTGGTCTTTCCTTTGTTACTGTTATATCTCATGGCAGATGAGTTAATTGATCTTTTGATCGGCCTGTCAGATCCTTTAGTGCAACTTTTACCGAATTCGAGCATGAGATCAGACGTTGATCCATTCGTGTTAGCACTACTTGCATTAGGCCTGACCTCATTTATTTTTGGCCTTTTTTTAAGATCGACTTTTATGACTAATCTATTTACCTGCATTGAGCGTAATACTATAGGTCGCTTAACCCTTTATCGCTCAATAAAACAAATAGCGAAGGGCATTTTTCGTGATAATAGCTCCACAGAAGCCCACGGACAGAACGATAGCGGCTTTCGAGCAGCATTGCTTTGCAACAACGATGGTAGCCAACAATTTGCTTATCTTATTGAGCAGGATGACAGATATTCTACGGTACTTATCCCTTATGCCCCCGCAGGATTCACTGGACCAGTAAAAATAGTTAAAAATGAAAAAATTGTGGTGATTGAGAACAGTATTGGTGATGTTAGCGCCGTATTAAGTCAATGGGGCAATGGAGCATTAGCATTGACTGCAAAACATACTCGATAGGTTTTACGGGAACGTTAGGAGCATAATAGAAAACAGTTTTTCCCCTGACGTTTCACTTGATACATAGCCTTGTCAGCTTGTTCATATACATCGCTAAACAGCTCGTTTTTACCAAAAACGGCAATGCCGATACTCAAGCCAACCTTAATACTGTGATTTTCGATATTTAAGGGCTGTGCAAATAACTGCAGCATCGCATTCGCCACTGTTTCTAATTGTACACTGGCTTTTGATGGGTATAGCACCACAAACTCATCGCCTCCTAAGCGCGCAATATCGGTTGTCTGCCCTAGATATGAAGTTAAAATATTAGCAATACGGATCAACAAGCTGTCACCAAACTTGTGACCATAGTGGTCATTATTGGCTTTAAAGTCATCCAGATCGATAAACAGTAGCGCGCCACCTGCACCCTGTTGTAATTTTGACTGTTCAAAGGCCTCCATTAACGCTTTACGGTTCAATAAACCAGTTAGAGGGTCTTTGTGTGCCAGTTCAGCCAAACCCATTTCATAACGCTTCTCTTGGGTGATATCGATATGAGTTCCCATAATCCTAATCGGATGACCATGTTCATCAAATTCAACAATTCGGCCGCGATCTGACACCCAACTAACGCTGCCATCCTTATGTAACATTCGGTGAGTCACTTGGTAGGAGTCTGTCTTGCCTTTAACATGGTCGTCAAAGTTGGCGACAACCCAATCACGATCTTCTGGGTGCAAGTTACCCTTCCAACTATCGACATGAGCGGCAAGTTCATCGATGGTATACCCCAATAACGACCCCCATTCCATATTGAACATCGTGAGGTTACCTGACGGAATATGTTGTTCCCATAAACACAAACCTGTGCCATCTAACGCCGCATTTAGCTTTTCTTGCAATACAGCATTTTGTCGAACAAGCTCAGCCTGATCATCTCTAAGCTGATTATTTTCTTGTTCCAGAGTGCTAAGCATTTTTTGCAGCTTGGCTTGTTCAGTCTTAGCTTGATTCATTAATCGTAATACTGATGAGGTCAGCCATTCAGCCCCTCATCAATTGAGCCCTTATGCTTATGATTCAATCATTGAAACTACTGTCATCGTTTGTTAAACACAAGCTTATTAGTACTATCGACTGACTATCCGTAAAAATAAGGTAAAAAAATACCCACATAAAGGTGGGTATTCAAACTGTTTTTAAATGCTAAAACAACGCACTAAGATCAGTGCGTTATTTACATTCAATATCTACGCGACTGGCGATACTACAAACAGTAATTCACCCTGTGAAACCTGCTGAGCATTACTATTAAGAATGCGCTCGATACGGTATTGCTTATCTTCAGGGTACAGCACAGCGTTCTTACGGTTAAAGCCTGCGAGTGTTAGTTGCGAGAACATCTTCATTGCTTCTGTAAGCGCTAAAGTCTGATCCACTGTAACTATGTCGCCTTCTTTAACGAAGTCTGCTTCACCAGGTGCTGGAGAGGTATAGAAGATACCTGCACCTTGCGCCATCACCTTAAGTTCATTACTTTCGCCAACACGTAGTGATTCAGTATCAACACCGACGGTTTCTGCAGCTGCTTCCATCTCGGCGATAAGCTCAGGAATATCAAGCTCAGCCATAAAGCGTGGCAGGTAGTTGGTATCATAAACGCCTTCATTGAAGGTGCCATCTTTAAGGATGCGAGTTAACAATGGAATGTTAGTCGCAATGCCCTTGATAACAACTTCGTTTGCAAGGTAGTCATGAAGCTTGTTAATGACATCTTCACGGCTTTCACCACGACAGATGATCTGTGCAATCAAGCTATCGTAGTAAGGTGATACTTCTTTACCTTCACCCGCGATAGAGATGATTTCAATATCATCACGCTCTGGCATCTTATATTCGCTAATCAAACCTGGGTTTGGTATTAACTGCAATATGCCATTGCTATCAAGCGCTGCTTTCTCAGCCGTGACACGCACTTCCATCGCATAACCGATGCTTTGTGGCTCTAAATCTGCAATAGAGCGCCCTGCTGCAATATCAAAACCGGCACTGACAATATCGATGCCTGATGTTGCTTCTGTTACTGGATGCTCTACTTGCAGACGGGTATTCATCTCCATAAAGTAGACTTCATTTGCGTCTAAGTTATAGATGAACTCTACCGTACCCGCCCCCATATAATCGGTTGCATCACCTAATAAACGCGTATATTCCAGTACTCGCTGTTTTAGCTCCTCAGGCAACATTGTTGAACCTGATTCTTCAACCACTTTCTGGTTGTTACGCTGTACAGAGCAATCACGTAAGCCAAGTACTTTAGTGTTACCAAACTGGTCACGCAGCAATTGCACTTCGATGTGACGTAGTGAAGTTACGTATTTCTCTAGGTAAAGATCACCGTTACCAAAGGCCGCAGCGGCTTCGGTAGAAGTTTTTTGGAAAAATTCAATCATGTCTTCAGGACGTTCTACAACCTGAATGCCTTTACCGCCACCACCTTGTACTGCTTTAAGCAATACTGGGTAACCAATTTCAGTGGCAACGTTTACCGCTTGCTCTGCATTGGTCAAAATACCGTGGCTACCAGGAACGACAGGTACGTTTTGGTCTTGCGAAGTTTTAATCGCATTCGACTTGTTACCCATGGTCGTCATGCTGTGAACACTCGGGCCGACAAAGTTAACGCCATTGTTAACACAAAGGGCTGCAAACTGCGGGCTTTCTGATAAGAAACCGATACCAGGGTGCAATGCATCAACATTTTCGTATTCAGCCACTTTCAACACTGAATAAGCATTGAGGTAACTTTCATCAGAGGTGTTACCACCAATACAAACTAGCTTGTCGTTCGCTTTTAACATGTCAGCAGGCACTGATGTCATATCAGGGTCTGATGCAACCAACACGACATCAATCTTGTTGTCGTGTGCTTTACGAATAAGCTTAACCGCGGTACAACCACGAGCATGAATCAATACTTTATTGATTGGCTTCATGAGTGCGCGAGGATCGTTCTGAACAATCTCTTCATCTTCAACAGACATTTCAGGTACAAGCGTCGACAGGGCATTACCAATGATGGTGCTAATATTACCCGTCGGCTTCGGCATCAATGGGTCGATGCTGCTTAGCTGGTCATCCAACGTGGTGGTGAATGGGTTTTCAACGAGGGCATTCATCGCGCCAGGGACTTTCGACAAGTAGTTAGACAGTGTCGCCGTCGAAGGTAAGTATGCAGGCACAACCATTTGACCCGCAAACGGCATGTTGGTGCCAGACAAATAATAAGTTTGCACCAGAGGATGCGTCACGAAACTTGCCTGTGCGCCACCGGTACAGTCACCATAACCAAACATCAATACTGGCAACTCATTGTCACGAATAAAGCGAGTGATACGGTCGTTAACAACAGCCATTGAGAATAGTGCTGCTGCACCTTCTTTGGTCTGCATACCGCCAGAGCTGATAAAACAGATAACCGGTAACTTACGCTTAGCACATTCAATTAATAACGCGCTGAATTTTTCAGCGGCAGCCATATCGAATGCACCCGCTTGGAATGCCGTGTTTGATACCGCAACACCGACGCGCATTGGCTTGCCATCTCTTTCGAAATCAGCAAGGCCGGTAATCAAACCACAAGGGCGAATACCTTTATCGAGTGCATCTTCAATAGAGAGACGGAAACCAGGGAAATTAAGCAGGTTAGCCGAAATTTTATCACCGTTGATCTCTTCAAATTGAGTGAAGAACTTAGCAACAATCGCCTCCCAACCCATTTTTCCTGCGCGCTTTTCATCGCGAAGTACTTTTTGGATCAGTAGATCTTGGTAACCCATGGTCAAACGGTTCCAGAAGTCTTTACGACGACCGATACGTACAGGGTTAATGGCGCCAGTGTATTCATTGTTTTCTTCTTCACTGTCGAAATACTCTGGGAGTAAACGCTCGAAGAAGTAAGTTAATATAACAAACAGACTGTCGTTCAATTGTGGGAAACCAACGCTCTTCCACTGCTCTGTGCGAGTCAACAGTTCTGCGCGGTTTGATTGCGACATAAAATACTTAAGCCACTTGTAGAACTTGCTCTTATCGTTAGCCACATCTTGTGTAGACAATGCTCTATCAATTGAATCATGTAGCAAGTTATCAACTGAACTACGAGACAAGCTCTTAGACATCATCGCTTCTTTCGCGATTGATGCTAAGTTACCCACAACGTTGTCATACAGTGCGTTGAATACCAGAATATTGTGGCATTGCCAGATAAAGTCTTCGCGCAACTCATCATGGATAATAACATCGAGAACAGTTAGTTGATTTAGCTCAGGCCAATCTGCTTGAGTGACTTCAGGTGGTAATGTCTCAAGGTAGCTAATAAGCCCTTTGAAGTTGTTTTCAGCATTACCTTTCCAGCGGTGAAAGAGCGACCAACTGATGTTAAAGATAAGGGCTTTACGCGCTTTCTTATAGTTCTCTTTTGGTTCACCCAAAATCAAACGCGTTAGCATATTACGTTCGGTAGATACATCATCACGCTTGGCGATGAAGTTACCCCAAAGCTTATTCAACTCTTCGTCATAAACCAGCTTATCTGGGTTAGATAACCAAGATTGGAAAACTTTGTCCTGTTCTTGTTGAATACGCGCTAACAAGTCACCTTCAGGCACACTGACTTTAGATAGACGACCATACTGTTCTTGCGAGATAGAATGGATACGGCTACGCAGTGTTAAGTATCGCAGGTAACGGTAAGTGCTACCAAACAGGTTTAAGTGCATCGTTGGGTTGTCAGCAACCGCAAGCTCTGCATTGACCTCTAGTGCTGCTAAGTTTTTAGAAGGGTCTAAAAAGCGCGCTAGACTGCGGTCATAGTGTTCACGTAAATCATCAGACTCGCGAACAAACTGCACAGCGGCTTTTTCAACAGCTTCAACACTGCTGATAATCGCACGGCGTAGGTTATGTTGGCGCTCATCTTTGTCTGATGGCGAGAAATCGACGATACCGTCGATACAACCCGATGTGTACAGCTCTTCTGGCGAAACGCCCACAGATTTTGCACATTCCTGCCAAGACAAGTTGTACTTGCGCGCAATGCTTTGTAGGCCTTGTGGCTGAATCGTGTTGAAGATACCGTCACGCAGTGACAATAGAATGTTTGCAGCAGCCAGTGGAATAGCACCACCAGAGTAACCAGCACCAATCACGATACCGACTGTAGGTACGTCAACATTGGCACTCTCCGCAATCGCTTTAGAGATTGAGTGAGCTTGGTTTTGGCTGTTAGCGATTTCACCTGCATCAGCACCTGGAGTGTCAATAAGGTAGATAATAGGCATAGACAATTCGGCAAAATGACGAATCGCTTTACAACACGCTAAGTGATGTTCAGGCATCCACGCGCCGTTAGCCGTTGTACGCTCTTGTGCAATAAAACCGATACGGCGAGTACGAGATCCAAAATTCAGTTCAATCTCTGCACTATAAAAAGGGCCGCTGTGAGTTTCGGTAATAAGCTTACCTTTAAGATCCGCAATCATGCGTTTAGCACCAGGGCGGTTTTTATCTTGCGTCGGTTGGATCACCTTAGTGACATAACCATCGACGTCTAATCCAGCCAAATCTTTTAGATTGGCTTGAATGGTATCGTCACCGAGAAGGCCTTTTATCTCCTCAGATAATGTCTGTTTACTGTGCTCAGGAAACAAAGAAAAGTCTTTTGCCAAATGCTCTGCTTTTAGAAAAAGCGGATCTGCACTTTGGGCTTGAGTCATGTTAACGGGCTGATTTTTGCTGGTCATCGAAAGATCCTCTGCGTTTAGCCTCTGAAATTTTTAGCCCGTAAATATAACTTTGTTATCAGGTCAAATGCTATTAAACTGCACTAGACGCTTTGTTCCATTTTTGAGACAGTGAAGATAACATGCCAGATTTAAACGGTATGATGCTGTTTGCAGCGGTAGTTAGAGCTAAAGGGTTCTCTCAAGCCGCCCGCGAAATAGGCATGCCAAAATCAACCATTAGTCGTAAGGTTGCCCAGCTTGAAGAGCAGCTAGGGGTTCGGCTTTTACAGCGAGATACCCGCAATTTGAGCTTAACTCAAGTTGGCGCGCTTTTTTATCAGCATTGCACCAGTATAAGCGATGAAATAGAAGCTGCCAAAGCGACTGTCGAAAACACTCACAATGATGTTTCGGGATCGTTGCGCGTTGCTATTCCTGTGTCTTTCAGCCAAGAACTCATTGCGACATTATGCAGCGGTTTTATGCGACTCTATCCTAACGTAGAGCTTGACGTGCAATTTACTGATAACGATATTGGTTTAGTGGGTGAAGGCTACGATATCGCGATTAAATATGGTCCATTACAATCGTCCGATTTAGTCGCCAGACTGTTATTTGAACGCCAACCCATATTGGTGGCAAGCCCTAACTATTTAAAAATTCACGGTACTCCAGCTAACCCGCAAGAGTTAGCCGCTCATAGTGGCATATTACTAGGGACCTCTCGCTCAGCCCCAATTTGGCCACTGGGTAAAGGCGCCAGAAAAACCATGGTCAACTTTAAGCGTAAGGTCAGGGTTAATAGTGCAGTGATGGTTAAGCAGTTAGTCATGGATGACTTTGGTATCGCAATGCTCTCCAATTCCGTCTGTAAAAACGAATTAGCCAGCGGCTCACTGGTCCCTATTTTACAAGAGTGGCCAATGGAAGCCTTTAAAGTGTATGGCGTCTATTCCAGTCGTCGTCAGCTGGCGACCAATATCAGCGTTTTTCTAGATTTTTTCCATAAACGTTTTACCAGCCAAGAGTCATTACAATCTTTGATGGTCTAGCTTTAGTTTAAATTGATTTAGATGACCTGCTCAAATTGCAGGATCTGTTTCACTAGCTTTTGCCTAAGGTGAGCTTGTTGTATGTTGGCAAGATCTAGATTTAGCGCAAAGAAGACTGTGCTTTCACCTTTCTCTACCCAACCCACCCACCAGCCAATATCCGTTGCGCCATTGTTCGCATAACCTGTCTTGGCATAGATGGCATAACTGTCAGCGGATTCTGTTAGCATCACTTGCTTCATTATCGATTGCGAACGCACACTTAAGGGCAACGTATTGCCATGCAAACGCTGCAGAAACTGAATTTGTTCAATAGCACTAATTCGAAGCGAGCCCTCTAACCAAAACCTATCAAGCCCTCCGCCTATCAATTCATTACCATAGTTTAAGCTAGCTAACATATTGGACATTCGCTGCTTACCGATATCACGAGCAATCTGCTGAAATATTGGCACCACTGAGTATTGAAATGCACTAGAGAAGCTATGGTCTTGATTCCATGAATTAAACGAACGCGGTTGCTTATCCCAACGGTATTGATCCTCGGCATCGGTAACCACACCCAATTCTAGCGCGATCAAGCCGTTAGCTATTTTGAAGGTAGACGCAGGAATAAAGCCTGTTTGTGCCCTTAACAAATTATTGGTTAATAACTGCCGTTTTTCAGCGTTAAATAACACCAATACGCCGTTAACATCACTGCCACTGAATATAGGATCCCAATTAGCAGTATACTCAGGCTCTGCCACAACCGAACCTAACAATACTTCGTTAGAGATCTCATCATTAGCATCAACAATTAACGCTATTGCCGCTAATACAATCAGTAAACCTAACAAAAATATCCTAGCCATTTATTCTGTCCTTTGCCTGTTTTAAGTCATTACTTGGGCCGTTCATTAGCATTATCATTGCGGCGTCATCATGTTTTTTATCATAGCGGTTTTACGCTTGAACTTTATGGCGATAACAGGATAAATAGTGGCCAAAAAGTGGCAATATTAACGATGTTTAAATCATCATTTCCTCACCGCTTTCAATGTAACTCTCGCTAAGGCATACTAAAAACCGTAATTTAATAGCCACTGAATGTTGTTTTTTTAACGTTAACTCGCCCGTGACTCAGGCAGCTTATAATAAGAAAGGATATCGCAATGAGAACACCTAGCATGGCGTTAATGGCGACTACGCTATTAATCGGTCTAAGCTCAACTTCCGCCTATGCAAAAGTCGATGTTGAAGAAGCTCGACTCCCCGCAGCAACGGCAGCCATGCCAGAAGTGGTTAACCGTTATCAAGCTTTCGTGACTAATCTGTCTGAAAAATATGTCCAACACTCTGATGAGCTAAAGATCACCCAAATGGTGGCGCATCAAGGGTTACGCTTATGGCAGCAAGCCGTTAGAGATGTGCAATCAGGTCATTTAGACGATCGCTCTCTTTATTGGAACCGTCTCGCCATGCGTGACCTATTAAAGACTCAAGACCCCGATTTTAAAATGGCAACTTGGCAACGAGATATTCTTATCAAGGCTGTCGAAAAATCCTCTCGTGGCTTAAGTGATATTCAGTTTAAAGATGATGCCGAGATTAAAATATTGCTCACAGGCTTCGATCCTTTTTTCCTCGACCGTCATATCGATCAGAGCAATCCGTCAGGGCTGGTCGCTTTAGCACTTGATGGCTATCGCTTTAGCGTGAATGGCAAACAAGCCCAAATAGAAACGGTTATGATCCCAGTGCGATTTGCCGACTTTGACGAAGGATTAATTGAATCCATATTAACCCCCATTTATCGTGACAACAGTGTTGATATGATTTTTACCGTCAGCATGGGCCGCGATGAATTTGATATTGAACGTTTTCCTGGCCTCAATCGCAGCGCAGCAGCTCCCGATAATCTCAACGTACTGACAGGCGCAGACAAACAAGCCCCTATGGCACCGCTGTTTAATGGTGGCACACTCAATGGGCCTGAGTTTGTTGAATTTTCATTACCTATAGCAGCGATGCAAACGGTTACTGGCCCATGGAAAGTTAACGACAACCACACTGTTTCCACTCTAGCAAAAGGCCAGTTTCAGGCGAAGTCGCTAGCTGAGCTGCAAAGTGCAACCTCAGTGGAGGGCTCTGGCGGTGGTTATCTATCAAATGAGATATCTTACCGCGCCATATTGCTACAAAAGCAGTTCAAAAGTGTTATTCCAGTCGGTCATATTCACACCCCTCGCATAGCCGCTTATGACGTTAAAATCGAGCATGATATTGTTGAGCAAGTCACCGCCATGGTAGAGGCCGCGGCGACAACGCTATAACCTTTTCTGGTGTGGCACTATGCACTCAGGTAACATTGATGGGCTCGCCCTTTGCGAGCTCATCAACCGTGAGTTACCGATTCAATGTTCAAAACGCTTAACCCTTTTAAGTCCAAGCGGATATTAGCCGCAAAACCTGCCAACCATCCGGCAGTGCCTTTTGCCGATCCACTGCAACAGTGTATCGCCACCCAAGTGGAACATTGTTATCAGGTTGCAGAAGCAACATTAGGGCAGGTATTCCCACGCCCTGAGATCAACTTTAAACTGCGCGGAAAAAGTGCGGGCACCGCTCATTTACAACTTAATAAGCTACGTTTTAATCCACAGCTCCTACAAGATAACCAACAAGCTTTTATCGACGATGTTGTACCACATGAGATCTGTCACCTACTAAGCTTCCAACTTTATGGCAGAGTAAAACCTCACGGGGTGCAATGGCAGCATTTAATGCTCAAGCTTTATAGTCGCCAACCTCGCACTACACACAGTTTTAATACACAGTCTGTTGAGGGTAAAACCTTCGAATACTTGTGTGGTTGCGGCAGCGTCAATCTCAGCATTCGCCGTCACAACAAAGTACTACGTGGTGATACTCAATACCGTTGCCGTAAATGTGGCCAAAACCTGCGTGATGCCATTAAAAATTAAGCCCATCAGCCACTAACAACATTGCCCCGAATTCACAGCTCCCTTACAATCTGCCCAAACGAGCATCAGTTTCGTTACTGGGATTAATTTTAGGGATTACGTTTGAAAATATCGATATTCAAAGTGCTCATACTAGCGCTTAGTCTTATATGGCTCGCGCCGCTACCGAGCTTTGCCTTAGCAAAACACCCCACCAGTTTTAGCCAAGCTAAAAGGCTCGCTAAAAAGCTCTATGTAGAGTCGTTACCCATTACCAGTTTCTATTGTGGTTGTGACATTAAAATTAACGGCAAAAAATGGCAAACTGATTTTAACCGCTGTGGTTATCAAGTGCGCAAGCAGCAAAAAAGAGCCGCTAGAATAGAGTGGGAACATGTTGTTCCCGCTTGGGAGTTTGGCCATCAACGTCAATGCTGGCAACAAGGTGGACGAAAAAACTGCGGCAAGAACGATAAACTGTTTAAAAAGATGGAATCCGACCTACATAACCTTGTGCCAGCAGTGGGTGAAGTTAACGGTGATCGCAGTAACTATCGATTTAGTCAGTGGAATGCTCAGCCTGTGCAATATGGTCAATGCAGAATGAGCGTTGATTTTAAAGCGCGTAAAGTCGAGCCACCGAGCTACACCCGGGGCAAAATAGCGCGAACTTATCTTTACATGCAAAGCGCATATTCTTTGAAAATATCCCGTAGCCAATTAAAGTTATTTAAAGCATGGGATAAAAGCTATCCAGTTGATACTATTGAGTGCAAGCGAGATCAAGAAATTGCAAAGGTACAAGGTAATCACAACAACTTTGTGCAAGCTCATTGTAAACAGTTAATCTCAGCAACAAACATCGCAGAATAAGGCTAAACCGTACCATGAGAGTTCCAAGAATTTACCAAGCGTCTTCACTGGCAATTGAGCAAACGGTATCACTTCACGAAGAAGCTGCTGGGCATGTTGGCCGCGTACTTAGAATGGCTGCGGGTGAGCAAGTCTGTTTATTCAACGGTGATGGCCATAATTATTTGGCTGAAATCGTTAGCGCCAGTAAGAAAAATGTCGCTGTGAAGGTCTTATCTTGTGAAAGCAATGACAGTGAATCGCCACTTCATCTGCATTTAGGTCAGGTGATTTCTCGCGGTGATAGAATGGATTTTACCATTCAGAAATCGGTCGAACTTGGTGTGAATACTATTACCCCGTTATTCTCAGAACGCTGTGGGGTGAAGCTGAGCGGCGAACGTTTAGAAAAGAAGATCCAGCAATGGCAAAAGATTGTGGTTAGCGCATGCGAGCAATCTGGTCGAAGTGTCATCCCAGAGGTTCGCCCAGCCATGCAGCTCATCGACTGGTGTGCAGAAGAGACAAGGTCGCTGAAACTGAATCTACACCCTAGAGCATCTCATGGTGTTAACGGTTTAAGCCTGCCCAACAATAAAGTCAGGCTGGTTATTGGTCCTGAAGGCGGCTTATCTGCAACTGAAATTAGCATGACGGAAACACACAAGTTTACCGATGTCCTGCTTGGACCAAGAGTGTTACGCACCGAAACCGCAGCACTCACGACAATAAGTGCCTTACAGCTAAAATTTGGTGATATTGGTTAATATTAACTGTCGCAATATCTCAATCAACACTGCCTATGTTTAATGGCGTTTGACTATAAAAATACTGGTCAGGCTTCATGTTAACAGCAAAAACGAATACAGAATAAGGAACACGCTCCATGATAAAACTCGGTATCGTGATGGATCCCATCAGCGAAATAAACATCAAGAAAGATTCAAGCTTTGCCATGTTAATGGCAGCGCAGTCCCGTGGTTATCAGCTGTTTTACATGGAGATGAACGACTTAGCCATGGTGAATGGTCAAGCAATGGCAACCATGCGTGCACTCACGGTAAAAGAAGACCCACAGGACTTCTACCAATTAGAAGATGCAATTGATACACCGCTGGCCGATCTCGACGTTATTTTAATGCGTAAGGATCCGCCGTTTGATACTGAGTTTATTTATGCGACTTATATGCTTGAGCGCGCTGAAGAGCAAGGTGTACTTATCGTCAATAAGCCGCAAAGTTTACGCGATGCAAATGAGAAACTATTTACCGCTTGGTTCTCTGAGTTTACTCCTGAAACCATCGTCACCCGTGATGAGCAGCGCATTCGTGCTTTCCATAAAGAGAAAGGCGACATCATTCTTAAACCGCTCGACGGCATGGGTGGCAGCTCTATTTTCAGAGTTAAAAAGGATGATCCAAACTTAGGTGTCATTATCGAAACCCTGACCCACGAAGGTCAACAATATGCAATGGTACAAGCATTCATTCCAGACATTACCGCCGGTGACAAACGCATTTTGGTGGTAGATGGTGAGCCAGTGCCTTACTCATTAGCGCGCATTCCACAAAAAGGCGAAACCCGTGGAAATTTAGCTGCTGGCGGTCGCGGCGTCGCACAGCCCCTATCTGAATCTGATTGGCATATTGCGCGCACGATTGGCCCTGAACTCAAAAAGCGTGGCCTTATCTTTGTGGGGCTCGACGTTATCGGCGATAAGTTGACAGAGATAAATGTCACCAGCCCAACCTGTATTAAAGAGATTGAAGCAGCTTTTGATGTCGATATCACTGGCATGTTGATGGATTCGATTGAAGCTAGAATCAACAAATAATCAGTTCAAGGACTCGGTATGACTTTTAGAAACACCTTTACTTGGGTCCTTAGTGCCCTTGCCGTTTTGCCACTGTATGCGACCGCGAATATCGATATTCATCAGGCGCCATCGCGCCCTAAAAACATGATTATTATGGTCGGCGACGGCATGGGCCCTGCTTATACAAGCGCCTATCGTTATTTTCAGGACAACCCTGATACCGAAGAGATTGAGCAGACTGTGTTTGATCGCTTACTTGTGGGTATGGCGTCAACTTACCCCGCCAGAGAGAGCGGCTATGTCACCGACTCAGCGGCATCTGCAACTGCACTTGCCACTGGCTTTAAAAGCTACAATGGCGCAATTGCTGTCGACATCAATAAACGCCCCTTAACCACCATCATGCAGATGGCTAAAGCGCGCGGTATGTCTACCGGCGTAGCAGTAACAGCTCAAGTGAACCATGCAACTCCCGCCGCCTTTTTAGCGCATAACGAAAGCCGTAAAAATTATGAAGCCATCGCGGCGGATATGCTTAAATCTGATGCTGACGTGATCTTAGGCGGTGGACAAAAGTACTTCTCTGAAGCTCTTTTAAGCCAGTTCAGTGCTAAAGGTTATCAACACATTACTGAATTAGCGCAGCTCGACAGCATTACTCAGCCTAAAGTACTCGGGCTCTTTGCTGAAGTGCAACTGCCTTGGGTGATTGATGATACTGATGCCAATACCTTGAGCAAGCTAACGCAAAAATCATTGGATCTGCTTTCTCAAAATGAAAAAGGATTTGTGTTACTGGTTGAGGGTAGCTTGATAGACTGGGCTGGACACAACAATGATATCGCCACCGCGATGGCTGAAATGCAAGGTTTCGCCAATGCCATTGAAGTGGTCGAGCAGTATATTCGTCAACACCCAGATACGTTATTAGTGGTCACCGCAGATCATAATACTGGCGGCTTATCTATTGGCGCGAACGGCGAATATCAATGGGACACCAAGCTGCTAAAAGGCATCAGTGCGAGCCCTGCTAGCATTGCCACGCACGCTATTGCCGCTGACGATTGGCAAGCTGGTGTAAACCAACAGCTTGGATTCGACGTCAATAGCACTGAGTTACAGCAACTAACAAATGCTCGTATGCAGGGAAAAAGTACATTAGAAGTCGCCCTTAAAAAAATCATTGATACTCGCAGTTACACCGGTTGGACAACGAGCGGTCATACAGGTGTTGACGTCCAAGTCTTTGCGATGGGTCCTGCTGCAGATCTATTCAAAGGCAATCAAGACAATACCCACATTGCTGAAAAAATGATGAGCTTATTGCCAAAAATCAACTGATTTCCGTCAATATACTCAGGTTGTCGATGTACTTAAGCCACCTCTCAAAGTTTGATGGGTGGCTTTTTATTGGCGAGTTAAAGTGCATATTTAGGTGGTTTGGGTATAATTACACTCACTTGTTACCAGACCTTGAAAACTCATGCTAACCAATGCTTCGCAAGCCCTTCTTAGAAATAGTCATTTAGTTAACGGCCACTCTGTTTTAGTACTCAATTATGAAGGCGATACTCTACCTAAAGCATTATTAGACAGTGCCTCAAGCGTGAGCGCTTTAGCCTTAGATTTCCATCACCACCTTATAATGCAGCCCCACGCAGCAACTAATCTACAGCTGTATTTTGGCCACAAACTCCCTAACCAAGAACGCTTTGATAGCGTTATTGTGTATTTCCCTAAAGCTAAAGCATTAGCACCTTACTTATTTAACCTTGCAGCCAAGCATCTTAAACTACAAGGGCAATTGATTGTGGTTGGCGAGAATAAAGGTGGAATAAAGTCACTGCCTAAGCTACTGCCAGACTACTTCGACAAAGCCTTTAAAGCGGATAACGCTCGCCACTGTATTGTATTTACCAGTGAACTCGATCGCGAAGCGCCAGAAATAAAAATACAAGACTGGTGCAGCAAGTACCCAGTGCAAACACCTCAAGGTGAAATTACTATTTGCAATATGGTCGGTGTATTTAGTGAGAAAAAACTCGATGAAGGCACTAAGTTATTACTCGATAATTTACCTAATATGCGCGGAACCGTACTTGATTTTGGTTGCGGTGCAGGCGTCATTGCCGCGGCATTATTAACCGCCCAACCAAAACTAAAACTTGAATGTGTCGATATCAATGCGATGGCGTTGCTATCTTGCGAGCTCACCCTGCAGGCCAACGGGCTTGAAGCTGAAGTATTTGCATCTGACGGTATGGCACAAACCACCAAGAGCTACGACGGCATTATCTCCAATCCTCCCTTTCATGACGGCTTAAACCGTCTCACCACTATTGCCATCGATTTTGTAAAAGCCAGTGCTGAAAATTTAGCGAAAGGTGGCATGTTCCATATTGTCGCTAATCGACACCTCCCTTACTCAGACTGTATTGCTGAAAAATTTGGTAGCGTTAACGTCGGAGCTGAAAATAGCCGGTACAAAATTTACTCCAACTTGAAACGCTAAAATAAAATATAAAAGTATGGTATAAATATTTAACTCGTTGAATATTTATACCAATATCATTGTTACCTCTTAGCTGTGAGTTTAGTCTCAGGTTATATGCCTTATACTTTCATGGCTGTGTGTTATGTGGTTATACTCGACCCCAATCTCTTTATAATAATGAATAAATGATAGGGATCTTCATGCTGCACCCAGAGCTCATAGAATTAAGCACAGACGGCGAAAAAGCCGAGTTAAAGTTGATCCCTAACACCCATGGTCCTATTACTGAAATGGACTTGATGGGACTGCTAGCGCTCCCTGGTTTTTCCAATCTATTACCGCTAAAAGAAATCATCAGCAAAGCCGTTATTCAAGTAAATCAACTTTGTAGCCAAGATGATGGTCAACATGAGCTATTTTTTGCCATTGCACAGCGCCGAGATGCCAGCATTAGTTTTGAGCTCTCAGAAGACAAAATGCAAGCATCAATGACCTTAACCGCAGCCTACGGCGGTCAAGACGTCACCCTCAAAGATATTTTACAAAACTTAAAGTTACAGCAAATAAAGCTCGGCCTTAGCAAGCCAAAAATCGATCTCTCATTAACGCAATTCTCATCACTACAACCGGGGGAGCAATGTAGCAATATCATTGCCCAAGGTCGCACTGCTGTACAAGGACAGTCAGCTCGTTTAGAGCGAAAAGTACTACTCGCCCGAGAACGCCTATTGCAACCCCAAGAGAATAGCGACGGCAGTGTCGATATGCGTAATCTGGGGGCTGTGATCACGGTAAAACCAGGCAATGCACTTATATTGAAACACCCTGCGACAGCAGGCGTCGATGGTTACAATGTTTGTGGTAATAAGCTGCTTGCCAAACCGGGCAAAGATCTCAAACTCGTTGCAGGCAATGGCACCAAATTTTGCGATAACAATGCCAACTTATTAATCGCTGCAGTCGCAGGACAACCCGTGGAAAACAAACTGGGGATGCAGGTTGATGATGTATTACAGATAAAAGATGTTAATGTCGGCTACGGACATGTCGACTTTAAAGGCAGCGTATTGATTACTGGCGACGTTGGTGAGGGCATGCTGGTAAAGAGTTCAGGCGATATCACCGTGATGGGATTTGTCGACTCAGCAACCCTTATTGCCCAAGGTGATATTACCGTCAGCAAAGGCGTTATAGGCCGGCAATTAAAAGAGGGCGAACTATCCACGACCCTAAAAGCACAAGGTCAGATCAGCGCTCAGTTTGTGCAATATTCAACGCTTGAAGCTATAGGCAATATCTTAGTCACTAAGCAATTGCTTCATAGCCATGCTAAAACTAAACAACAGCTGACGGTCTGCGATAGTACCGGCCGTCGTGGCGATTTAGTTGGCGGAAAAGTTGAGGTTGATAAAGGCTTAAAGGTGGTCGCTATTGGTGCTACCGCGGGGACTAAGACAGAAATATTCTGTGCTATGAATATCAGTGAGTTCAAGCAAGATTTAGTACAACTTAAAGACAGCATTAGCTCTATGATGGTGGCCATTTCAAACATTGAAGGGCAACTCGGCAATCTGCCACCCAAAGCTCAGTGGCAAGACGATGAAATGATGGTAGAACAAGTCAAAGTGATGCTTGAGGAAAAACGTCGAATTGCCAGTACTAAACTGCAAGAGCAACTCGAATATGAAGCCATTCAGCAAGAGATAACGGGTTACTATAAAAACTATAGAGTTGACGCTTTAAAGCATGTTTTTGCTAATATTGAAATCCATATTGGCGGAGCATTTAACCGCACTCAACGAGAGCATGGTCCTTGCAGCATCACCAATGACAATCAAGAGATTAACTTCGACTACAGTCTTAAAAAGTAACTCACTACAGAGTAAAACTAGGATCCGTTATCTTATATACCTAAACGACCTCAGGATTGAGCATGTCAAGAATTGACGAAATTCAAGGCCGTTAATCTCAGCTCTGGCATCCTCGGTACTGCTCCATCCGTTATTCTACCTCCTGAATCTGACCGCCAAGGAAGGTGGAAATGTCTTATTTTGTATGGAACAAAATAGACCATTCAGTCGTGCTTCGCTCTACCTTTTGCATCCATATCGTCGGAACTCAATATTTATGTCTTATCAATAGAGAACGCAGCAAAATGTTGCTTCTCGTCTTGCCCTTCGGGAGCTCTGAAACGAGCATGTTGAAGTAGCTTGGGGATAACGCTATTTGACGGCATAATAACGTTACTTTAAATCGTTGAGATATGACGTGGAATTATTGAACATTGACTGCCTTGGAAAACCTCTTCGCCTAGAGGGATCGATGGCAGGTTGGCAACAACTCTTTTGGGGCGATACCTTAGTCTCAGTGATCCAAGCAAGTACTGAGAATGAAGGCTTTAAAAGCCATACTTTCGAACTTAACACTGCCGCCCCAACCGCAACTGATGCGCTTGAAGCGCCGCAACAGAAAACGCTAAAGATCACCTTAGAGACCGATCTCACTTGGCAGCCTTTTGTCATCGATTATCGTCTTCTACATGATGAACACATCATCAGTAGTGGCCAACGCAACACCAAAGACATTGAGCAGCAAGTACCGACTATCGCCATTGCAGAGAAAAAGCAATTTAGTATGGTGGGCTTAGCGTCGCTAGGTTTCAAACTGCTCAAAAGCGCCAAGGTGATTAAAGTTGTTCTCGCGGGGGCCAGTGTTGCCGCCTACTCTTGGTTATTTTCGTTTCAGTTTGCACTTGCGTTAATCGCGTGCTTAGTGTTTCACGAATATGGCCATATCCGTGCTATGAAACACTTTGGCATGAAAACCAAAGGTATTTACCTCATCCCTTTTATGGGGGGCTTAGCCCTCAGCGATGAAAAGATTAATACTCGCTGGCAAGATGTGGTGATCTCGATAATGGGGCCCACTTTCGGCCTGCTCATGTCTATCGCAGCATTAATTGCCTACTGGGTAACCGGTAACATCTTTTTTGCCGGACTGGCCGCTTTTAACGCCCTGCTCAATCTGTTTAATTTGCTGCCAATCTTGCCGCTCGATGGTGGACATATTTTAAAAAGCATCAGCTTTTCAATGAACAGCGTAATGGGGCTAGTCGCGTGTATTGCAGGCGCTGCGGTGGGTGTATATATCAGCTATACCTTAGGCTTAGCGCTATTAGGCTTCTTACTGCTTATCGGTAGTGCTGAAATAGTGTTTGAATGGAAAGCTCGGCACCAAAGTCACTTGTTACCACTCGATCGCTACGGGCAGATATTTTCTACCGTATGGTACCTAGTCACCGTTGGCTCATTCATCGGCATTATCTGGTACTTTGCCGGTAGCGGTGACGATATGCTAGCGCTACCTTTAGAGATCCTAAAGAGTTAATAATCAGCTGTTTCATAAAAAAGGCATTCATCACGGATGCCTTTTTTATATCAGAGACTAGTGGCCGATGTACTTATCTAGAAAGGCCAATATCTTATATATTAACCTCAATAATGCTCTCTTCCTTGTAGAAACCACACCCTCTTACTTTAACCAGCCACTCGTCAGAGTGTTAAGCCTCATCTAAAGCGTCCCACAGTGCCAATGCATGTTCGAAATTAGCCCAATGATCATCCTCTCTATGAATCATCAGCACCGGCGCTTTAGCTTATCGACATGGTGCACGGGCGATTGACTGCGCTACATCGGTTAGATGGAAAAAAACTAGCGTTGAGGAATGACGAACAAAGGGGAATTACAGTAAAACCACAAATTTTAGACACAAAAAAACCGACTTAATGTCGGCTTGATTATTTCTCTTTAAGAGAAATGGTACCTGAAGACGGACTTGAACCGTCACTTCTTTCGAAATCGGATTTTGAATCCGACGTGTCTACCAATTCCACCACTCAGGCTTTGTTACTGTACTCAAAGAGGTGAACCTCAAGGAGTGATGCGGATTATACCTGTGGATATAGGAATGGCAAGCACTTTGATTTGACTTTTTCATCAACTGAACAAAATTCAGACTCAAGTGCCGTAGATTGCATCTAATCGGCGTTAAAAACTTACTTTAGCTAACAAGATAATTAGTGAAACGTGATCAATACCATCCTTATTAACAATAACGCATCAAATTTCTAATAACAGAGCGCTAACTTGACTGAGATCAATTACTGCTGGTTAGGACAGGAGTACTTTGGCTATGAATTAATAAGAAAGAGGATTTCGCACATGGCATTCTGGTTAGATTTGATGTTTGGCAACGCTATCGGCTTGCTATCAATGATCGTTATTTTTAGTACGATAGGCATCGTTTCCTATCTAATGTGGATGTTCTATACCAAGTCTGCGGATCCTGAGAACTAATCTCCAACGTTCTATTAATGCAGGGGGCTATTTGCCCCCATTTTTTTGTGCTGTTTTTATATCAGAGCACAATGCCTTTCAGCAATAACTGGCTGTCTATTTATATTTCCGTAACCACAATTGTTATGCGGCGTGCTTACGTGGTGTGACAAAGCTATTGATAAACTGCGGACGGGCTTTAATCAGGTTTTTCATCTGTTCAGGGCTTGGCTCACCGATAGGGAAACGTAATACTTGACGATTTAAGTGCTCTCGCGCACGCATCGATATTTTAAAGTCTGCAGTTGAACCTTGAATAGCGTAGTGCTTCTGGTTTCCAAGACGCTCCAAGATACCCGTTGTAGATAAACTTTTAACGGCTTGCTCAGCTTCAGGCAAGGTTAAAATCGTTTCACCTTGTAGAAAGAATTCTCTCAGTAAAGCACGTTCGATAGGGTCGAGCAGTTTAACCTTCTCTTCAATCACTTCAACTGATCGTTTGTCACTTAAATAGCTAATCGCTTCGTCGAGAAAATAATTGAGGATCTGCGTCAATAAATAGGCTGCACCTATAATCAAGCCTAAGCCAATAAAATGTGCATAACGTTCTGCAAATTCATCAAGCTTAATTGATGCTAATAATGTGACAGGGCTAAATAACAGTGCCGCACATGCTAATGAAAGCCACAGCATTGCTTTAAATATCAATTTTTTAATTGATATTTCTTTAAAAGAAAGTGCAGCGAAACTCATTTTTTGCATAGCTAAATCCAGTGTCAGAAATCTGTTATTAGCTAGATAAAAGCAAAAAATATGCCAAAGATCGCGTCAAAACTATAAGGATCAAATTATTTAGTGCAAAAACGGTTCACCGCCAGAAAGACAGCATCTGACCGTGAGGAAGAGAATAAGTATCATCAGCTAGATACCTATAATGACTATAATGATTCTGTGAGCTTTGCTTTAGCTGCGAGCTTAGTCAGTACTCGACTGACAGCCACAAAACCAAAGGTGCCCGTCACCACGGTAACCGCACCAAAACCAGAAGCACAATCCATACGCATACTGCCATCTGCCGCAGCCTTCGTATTGCAAACCGAGCCATCTGCTTGTGGGTAAACGAGCTGCTCAGTAGAAAATACCGCTTCAATACCAAATCGACGAGCAACATTTTTTGAAAAATTATACTCACGCCTCAGTAAATTACGCACCTTAGCCAGCAGAGGGTCTTGATAGGTTTTCGCAAGATCTGTCACCTGCACTTGGGTCGGATCTGACTGTCCACCCGCACCACCCACAGTTACAATCGGTAACTTTTGGCGTTTACACCAGGCTATTAGTGCTGTCTTGGGTTTTACCGCGTCAATACAGTCAATAACGTAGTCCAAATCGCCACCAGCCTTCTTACCTTGAAAATAGGCTGATAAATTGTCGACGGTAATAAAGTCTTCAATTTCATTGACGATACACTCTGGATTTATTTGCTTTAGGCGCTGCGCCATCACTTCGACTTTAGATTCACCAATGGTCTCTTTTAACGCGTGTAATTGACGATTAGTGTTAGTAACACAAATATCATCAAGATCGATCAAGCTGATTTGGCCTACACCACTTCTTGCCAGTGATTCAGCGACCCAAGTGCCGACACCACCAATGCCTACAACAACCACGTGAGATTGCGCAAAATAATGCAGTGCTTCTTGACCATATAAACGGCCAATTCCAGCAAAACGATTTAAGTAGGCGTCTGACAACATTTGATTTTTCAAGGTAATACTCGATTGGGAGATGTAATAGATAGAACGCGATGGTCGATTTTATCTCAAATCTGCGTAAAACTCTAAAGTTTTACCATCAACAATGAGAGCTATGTGAACAGCTTTGGCCAAAAAAGGTAAACTAGGAATATCATTGTAACTACTCATCTCATTTGAATTAAATGCCTGTTTAATATAAGTAAACAACCATGACCAATATCACGCATCATCAGCAGAACATGATCAAGATCACGCATCTAACTTTTCTTTCAATGTATATTTTGGCCGAAAATACAGCTTCAGCTTGGTTATTCAGCTAGTCAAATAGCCGAGATTGCAAGCCCAAACTTAGTATTGCAACACGCTACAGGAAGATGAAGATGAAAATAAAAATGAATAAAACGGTTCTGTCCGCCACGATTATCTCAGCACTAGCCGCCACCTCTTTTACAGCATTAGCTGATGGCCCTAATTTTTATGGCCGTGCTGATCTTGCAATCACCAACTCTGATATGGGTATTGCAACTCAAAACCAAAAATCTGGCACCATCATCGAAAACAACTTCTCTTGGTTAGGTGTTAAAGGCACTGAAAAAATTAATGATGGATTAGAAGTTGTTTATCAAATGGAATTTGGTGTCAGTAACTTTGATAATTCTGGCGATACCTTCGCTGCGCGTAATACATTTATAGGCCTTAAGTCTGCCGCTGCGGGTACCATACTTGTCGGTCGTAACGATACCGTGTTCAAAGCTGCGGAAGGTGGATTTGACCTCTTCGGTAATACTAACTCAGACATCGATCTGTTAGCTGCAGGCCAAACACGTAGTGCAGATGGCTTCACTTACTACTCACCAAAAATCGCCGATCTAGTGACCTTGAATGCCACCTACTTGATGGATGACAACTACGACCAACTAGATACTGATGGCGAAGAAAAATACACTGATAATATGTATGCCCTTAGTGCTACCATTGGTGATAAAGCCCTTAAAGCACAAAACTACTACGTATCAGCTGCCTATAATGACAGCATTGAAAATGTAACCGCTTACCGTGGTGTTGCTCAAGTTAAACTTGGTAATGTCATTCTTGGTGGCTTTTACCAAAACAGTGAACACGTTGACAGTAAGTATGACAATTTAGAAGGCGATACTTACTTTGTAAACGCCGCCTATGTAATGGGTAACTTAAAGCTTAAGGCCATGTACGGTGCCGATGACTCAGGTCTAGGTAAATATGTTAGCCGCTATGTTGGTGGCAATGACGGTTCACTGGAAACGGTTAGCAATGTCGACATACAACAATTCAGTGTTGGCGCAGACTACCGTCTAAGCAAGAACATGCTCGTTTACGGCCACTATACTAAATATGATGGTGACATGATGCTAAGTAGCGTCAAGCAAGACTTAAGTGACGACATCGTCACTGTTGGTGTGCGTTTAGATTTTTAGCAGCAATATCTAATTAATAAAGGCAGCAAAAGCTGCCTTTTTTATTGCCGCTAATTATCAAAACACAATTAAATGCAACGTAAAAGCAACATTTCAGACATCTCAGCCAACTTTGGTGCTACAAGCCGCTCACACTAATTTTTAAAGCTTCAACATGACCAGCAATATCTGCTACTAACGCTTTCAAACTTGTAAATTAAGCATTAATAATTTTAATCGAAGGTCACTGCTATACCTCTTTAGAGATACATTGTTAAGGTGTTTTTTATCTAAATGACCACTTAGGCAACCAAAACAATTTAATCACCACAAAAAAGCAGCAATTCTATCGTGGAAAACTAAAAACTTGATCTAGCCCACAATCTCATAGCCATAAAACTGTAATATTTGCTCCCACAATTGTTATGAGCTCGGATGCTTGTAACAAAAACAAAAGTTTATGTAAAAAACCATAAGAAACGTATAAGAACTAAGGTTCTGGGAGCAAATGAAATGAAAAAGACACTTATCTCTGCATCAGTGGCATCAGTTTTAACCCTAGCTTCTTTCGGCGCGCTAGCCGAAAGTCCTAGCTTTTACGGCCGTTTAGATCTATCTGTAACCAATTCAGATGCCGGTGCAACTACCCAAAATAGTAAATCAGGCACCGTTATTGAAAATAACTTCTCTCATGTAGGTGTTAAGGGTAGCGAAAGCTTAACTAGCAACATCGACGTTATTTACCAAATGGAGTTCCAAGTAGAGAACACTACTAACTCTGGTGATACTTTCAAAGCTCGTAACACTTTCTTAGGGCTTAAGTCTTCTGCTGGTACAGTACTTGTTGGTCGTAACGACACAGTATTCAAGCAAGCTGAAGGTGGCGTTGATTTATTTGGTAACTCAAATGCCGATATTGACCGTTTAGTTGGTGGTCAAACTCGTGCTGCTGACGGTATCTGGTACTATTCTCCAAAGATTGCAGATTTAGTGACGCTAAACGCAACGTACTTAATGGAAGATAACTACATTGATTCTGAAGATAAAGATGCTGTATCTTCTTATGATGACCAGTACGCACTAAGCGCGACTATTGGTGACAAGAAACTTAAAGCTCAGAACTACTATGTAGCTGCAGCTTATAACACTATTGGTGGCATCGATGCTTACCGTGGTGTTGCTCAAGTTAAATTAGGCGACTTCAAAATCGGTGGTCTGTTCCAGAACACTGAAAGCCAAACAACTGACCAGGAAGGTAACTCTTACTTCGTGAACGTTGCTTACAACCTAAACGGCGTTAACCTAAAAGCTGAATACGGTAAAGATGAAGGCGGTTTTGGTAAGTACTACAAAAACATCACTGCTGTAGATGGTACTGACGTAAATGTTCAAGTTATCACTGTTGGTGCTGACTACAAGATCTCTAAATCAACTCTAGTATATGGCCACTATGCTATGTACGAAGGCGACCACAAAGTGGGTACTGCTAAAGTTGACCTAGAAGATGACAACATCTTCACTGTTGGCGTTCGTTACAACTTCTAATCGATTGAGTCTTAAGACTCTCTAACGATTGAAAGCAAAAAAAAGCGACCTTTTAGGTCGCTTTTTTAATGGCTGGAATAACTGGAACAAGCTAAGACGGTTAACAGCCGAAACCGCTAAGACGAAAAGTGCCAAGACGAACGCTGCGCTACAGATGACAGAACGTTCACAGGCTCACTTACGGAACGCTTCGCTGACGATAAAAAAAGATAAAAGATAAAAGATAAAAGATAATCAGCGACTATCTTTTCCGGCTTCACCGCCTTTGTTCAGCTTCTACTAACTTTGTTCGGCTTCTACTAACTTTGTTCGGCTTCTACCGACTTTGTTCGGCTTCTACCGATTTTGTTCAGCTTCTACCGACTTTGTTCGGCTACTACCGATTTTGTTCAGCTTCTACCGACTTTGTTCGGCTTCTACCGACTTTGTTCGGCTACTACCGATTTTGTTCAGCTTCTACCGACTTTGTTCGGCTTCTACCGACTTTGTTCGGCTTCTACCGACTTTGTTCGGCTTCTACCGACTTTGTTCGGCTTCTACCGACTTTGTTCGGCTCCTACCGACTTTGTTCGGCTTCTACCGACTTTGTTCAGCTTCTACCGACTTTGTTCGGCTTCTACCGACTCTTAATCGGCTCCTATCGTCTTTGTTCGGCTTTAATCCGGCTCTTAATCAGCTCTTACGCTTTTCTCGTTAACTTATAAACCGACTCGGTTAACGAAGACACCTGCTTTTTCACGAAGCGTGGGTTATCACTTAGCACATCATTTGTCACTAAGCATTCAATCTCAAACTTATCACTCATGTTTGCCATGACCCAATCCTCCGATACCGCAAATGGCGGACCATTAAGCTCTGCTTGCGGGTAATCTAAGGTAATTAATAGCCCTACACTCCCAATAGGGATCAAGTGAGCAAGTTGCTTTGCGTAGTTAATTCGCATCTCTTCAGGCCAAGCGATTAGCGCTGCTCGATCATAAAAAGCTACGGTACTTGCCATCTCAGCACTGTGCAAAGTGAAAATATCACCTTGATAAATAGTGATCTGTTCGGTGTGGTAACGCCGATGTTCAGCCGTTTTATCGACGCTATAAGGTAGGTCATTATCTTGATAAAACTGCGACACTGCCAGGTCATTTAACTCACAAGCCAGCACATCATGACCTTGTTCAGCTAAAAAACACATGTCTAAAGATTTACCACACAAAGGCACAAACACTTGGGCGCTTGCGGCTAGGTGCAACTGGGGCCAATACTGAATTAATAACGGGTTTACGGCACTGAGATGAAAGCCGATTTGTTGGGCATCCCATTTGTCGTGCCAAAAGCTTGGTTGCATAGCGAAGGTCCTAAAGTATTAAATAGGGTATATCCTAAGGCTTGATATATTTATCGTAAAACAGAAGGGAAACCACCGCCTAGCGATATCTCAAGTTTGGTATACCACGCTTACCTATACTTTAAAGCCAACACTCTAGATTAGCAAAAGGAAAACCAAGCTGATTATTTAGCAGAAATATTTAACGCTTTTTGTACATTTTTCAGCCAGGTACAGTTTTCACATTCACAATGACGACGAGACAAATGGTGTGGACTAAGGCTCGAATCAATAAAATCGACAGCGACGAGTAACTGCTGCTTAATCTCTTCTTCGGTTTTTTGATCGACAGCTATGGTTTCATCATTGTGATTCATCCATGTGCATTCCATTCCTTGATGACAATTGATGCACTGCATGTCGGTATGATTGAAAAATCCCGCATGTGGACATTGATTCAACTCCATCGACTGAAGAATACGCTGCCTAGGATACTCGAGTAACTCGATCAACCGCGACTTATCTAACCCTGACATATAATCACCCTTGTGCAGATTGCACTTACTCAATTAAGTTTATATCTTCCATATTAGTACTGACTTCAAGATTACCTTTCTCTTATTGTTACAGAATTGATGTACATCAATATCTCTTCCGAAATAATTAGTTAGGTGTGACTGACTCCTCCCTTTTAAACAGCAAATTTTTTCTTCTGATTCAATCAGCTTGGACTATCGCGGCTAATGTTGATTTAATAAGGAGCATTAATACTAATTTGTTCATTCAGTGGGAATTAGTATAACAAGGAGTGAGCATTGCAAACGCCCGAACTACAGCACTTTTATATCTCTGAAGAGCAATCGATCTATCTGCTTGCAGCAAATGATGCACGTAAGCATCGCGCGTGGATAAGACTCTGTAAGCAGCAACTCAGTAAGCTCGGCTATGAAGAGTTCGAGTTAGTGGGTAAAGGTGCTTATGGCTTTGTATTTGCGGGGGTTAACGCACAAGGCCAGGCTCATGTTTTTAAATTCTCTCGCTTAACGCTACCGCAGCATGTGCAGGATAGGCTTGAAGAGGAAGCCTTCATGCTGTCTCAGGTCATTCATCCCAATGTGCCCCCAGCAATCAAATTTCAGCATGTGGGTAAGCAAGGTATTCTGGTGATGGCCAGAGCACCAGGAGAGGACTTAGAGCAACTCTGTTTACGTATTGGCGCTCTGCCTGTGGCAATAGTGATGAACATTGCACGCCAATTAGCGGCGATCCTCAAGTATTTACATAATGGCCGACCGCTTATCCATGGCGATATTAAACCGTCAAACCTAGTTTATGATCTACAAAGCCAACATTTGTCTTTAATTGATTGGGGCTCTGCGGTATTCGCCCAGCGCGACAATGACGGCAATCCCGTAAACGGCAATGTAATGGACTTAATGTCGAGCGATCATCAGCATACTAATGCCCGTATGGGTGATGTGTATTTTATCGGTGAAGAGCAATTGAATGGGGCACTGTCGAGTCCACGATTTGATGAGCAAGGCGTCGCTGCAACACTCTATGCATTAGCCTCCGGTCAAGCCAGTCGCTTTGGCAGTAAAGTCATTCCTGCCACCAGCATTGGCTTACCCGTTGAACTTGCCAAAACGCTGGATGGTATGCTGAGTGAAGATCCTATTCAACGAAAGAAAGCGGGTGATTACTTCGTCAAAAGCATGGCACATAGCCATAGAATGCACCTGCCAGAAATCAATACAGGACCGCTTATCGCTGAGATCCCTGTTTGGGTATTGGCGAGCAATAAAGAAGTTGAAACGGTGAGCTATAGCTCACGTAAAGCCTTTCTAAAAGAGCACAATGCGGACGACCCCATCGCCAAAATGGATGACCTACAGTTAGAGAAATACTACCGTAACTTTATGGCGGGTATGGGCGATACTGAAAAAGGGTTTATCGCCGCGGTGGGGCGTTTAGCGCAATATGACATCGTTGGTGGCTTGGCTATTCATTGGCGAGAAAACGGGGTATTTATTGATTCTAATCTTGCGTTATATAATGAAAGTCAGAAGAAAGCCTTAACAATCTCGGTCAATAACATGGTCACTCTGGCCTGCGGCATTCACCGTATCGGGGTATTTAAAGCCTGTTTCTTTAACGCCAGAGATACTCTGCATATTGAGCGGGAAGACAGCCAGCAACCCTTTATCATGGCTTGCGAACAACAGCTCCCTTTTGAAGTCGGTGATGTGCCCTCTTTGGAAGATCGATCCAGACTGCACTCTTACTTTGAAGATGGTCGCGATCCAGAGGAAAATTTAGAACTTCCAAAAGAGATCATGACTGAACTTGCGATAATCAACCAGATCCATCATACCGGCTGCATCATCTTCGAAGCACTGCCTAACCACATGAAGATCCACAGCTACTTACGCTTGCTTAACCCGAGAAAACAAGCGGCATTTCGTGGCTGTTTAGACCGAATTTTAAGTCATGTCGATAAAATACAAGGCAAAGGGGTATCAGGATTTATGAAACTTCCCTATAAAAACACCCGCAAATTTAACCATGTAGAACGTAAACCGGATCTCTTTTATCCGCGAAATCCGAAACAGGGCTAACGCTATGGTTTAGATTTAGGTTCTGGTTTATCAGCTGGATGTTTGTTGTCGTCCTCATCAAAATCGCTTTCAACTTGGTGGGTTTCAGGACGTTTATCACTAGGATCCACTTTGCGTTCAAAGTCACCATCAAAAGTGTTGTTATCATCAAAGGGTGATTGACCACCTTGCTGACCAAATGGATTACCTTGGCCGCCCATGCCAGCGCCTGGACCAAAACCCGCCTGAAAGCCGCCATTGGCTTTAACTTTAAGCTGCATTCGCTTGTAGAAATAACCCGCGACAGGAATTCGAGTAAAGGGGGTTAACAAAATCAAGCCCAGAAAATCGGTGACAAAACCGGGAATAAGCAACAGTAGACCTGCGACCGCTAACATCATGCCCTCAACAATTTCCTGCCCTGGCGCTTCGCCACGAGCCATCTTTTGTTGTACTTGCATCAAGGTGCTAATACCTTGACTTCGCACTAACGACACGCCGACCACGGCGGTAAAAATAACCAATCCCACGGTGGTCCAACTGCCGAAGGCTTCACCCACTCGGATCAGTACAGATAGCTCCATTACAGGCACTAAAACAAAAATTATTAACAAAATAAAAAACACACTGACCTCACATTTTTTTGTGGTGATGAAAACTAAATTGGGGTTAGTCGGTCTATTTTCAAGTCGCATAGCCAACTCTCGCCTAATACAGGGTTGAATTATGACAATAAACAGGTGAATCGCCAGTGTTTAAGCTGAAATGCCTAAGCATTTGTAAGCAAAAACTACTGGTATCACTATTTTAGCAATGCCTTAATGCATGCTTTAGGCAAAACACGTAAAGTACCGTTAGTGGTAATCGCAGCAACAAGCTTACCTCAATAACCTTAAAGCAGGTTTAATCTGTGCAGTGCACATTGAGCAAGCCATCAACAGGAAAGATGTGTTTAATGGACAATGAATTCTTACTGGTAATGACCACCAGCCCAGACGAAGCGTTGGCTAAATCTTTAGCTCACACGCTAGTACAGGGCAAACTTGCTGCATGTGTACAGATCTCATCCTTGATGACATCCGTATATGAATGGCAAGGTGAGATTTGTGAAGAAAAAGAGTTCTGTTTACAGATTAAGTGTCTCGCCAAGCACTACGCAGCGATTGAAACTGCAGTATTGGAACTGCATCCCTACGATGTTCCCGAGCTAATAGCAGTACCTGTAACACAGGGATTGCCAGCCTATTTTGATTGGATAAAAGAAACCACACAGCCATGAAAAAAATCATTACTCTGTTTTTAGCCTCCCTGCTACTGCTTAGCCCGTTAGCGCATGCCGAAAACATTTTCAATACCAATAAATTCTCCTTTTTAAAGGGCGAACCTGAACTGATGCCTGTCGATCAAGCATTTGTTTTCGACTTTCAACAAGAAGGCAATAAGGTCAAAATCAGCTGGGTTATTGCCGACGGCTACTACATGTACCGCGACAAACTCAAGTTTGAAGCTGATGGCGCAGTACTGGGCGAAATAGCGCTGCCTAAAGGTAAGTCTCACAACGACGAGTACTTTGGCGAGCAAGAAGTTTATTACTCTTATGTCGAAATGCCGGTTGCAATAAAAGAAGCGGCGGCGGGAGACACACTCAACGTCACCTTTATGGGTTGCGCCGAAGGTAAGCTCTGCTTCCCACCGACCAAACGCACCGCAGTGCTAACCGAAGTTAGCGCCAATGACGGCATACTCGATATACCCGGTAGCGAGGCCACTGCCGCTAGCGATACCGACGTTGTCCCAATTACACAACAAGATAGCTTAAACCAAATGCTTGCAGGCGATAGCCTTATTTGGACCTTGGTGATCTTCTTTGGTTTGGGCATTGGACTGGCATTAACGCCGTGTGTGTTCCCGATGTATCCCATTTTGTCAGGCATCATTGTCGGCCAAGGAGAAAAGCTCTCTACCGCTAAAGCCTTTGGCTTGTCGATGGTTTATGTCCAAGGTATGGCAATCACCTACTCGTTAGTAGGACTTGTTGTTGCCTCCGCTGGCATGAAATATCAAGCGGCGTTGCAGCACCCGGCTGTACTGATTGTGCTGGCGATATTATTCTTCGTTTTAAGCTTATCAATGTTTGGCTTGTACGATCTTAAACTGCCATCGAAGTGGCAAGAGAAGATGAATTCAATATCGAACAGCCAAAAAGGCGGCAACGTCATTGGCGTGTTCTTGATGGGCGTTATCTCAGGATTAGTCGCCTCGCCTTGTACTACGGCTCCCTTATCTGGTGCACTCATTTATGTGGCACAAACTGGCGATCTACTGCAAGGCTTCTTAGCGCTATATGTGTTGAGTATGGGCATGGGAATACCGCTGCTTATTATCGGTACCTCTGGCGGAAAAATTCTACCAAGAGCCGGGCGCTGGATGGATATCATCAAGACCATTTTTGGTTTCCTACTGATTGCGGTCTCTATCGTCATGCTAGGGCGAATTTGGCCAGGCTTTATCTCCGATGTCTTATGGTCACTTTGGGGCGTTGTTTTTGTCGGTTACCTAATGCATCAAAATAAGCTAACGGAATTTAGCTGGAAACAAACCACCCGAGCAATACTACTGTTGCTTATTTTCCTTGGGAGTTTCTCCTATGGTATGCAAGCTGTTATGAATCATTTTGGCTTTACGTCTCATGCCAACGCTAACCTAACTTCAGCGCAGCAAAGCCATACATTTAAGCGTATTAAGTCGCTTGAAGATCTCGACAGTGAGATTGCAGCAGCTTCAGCACAAGGTAAAACAGTGATGTTAGATCTCTACGCTGACTGGTGTGTTGCTTGTAAAGAGTTTGAAGCCATCACCTTCAAAGATGAAGCGGTAATGGCACGTATGGACAAGATGGTACTGCTACAAGCTGACGTCACTAAAAGCGATGATATCGATGTTGCTCTACTAGAGTATTACGACGTTTTAGGCTTACCAACACTGCTCATGTTTGATGAAAGCGGCGCCATAAGAGATGACTTAAGAGTGACCGGTTTTATGCGTCCTAAAGCATTTGCCGAACACCTTGATCATCTGGTGAAGTAACAACACAAAATTAGGCCTCTGTACTAAATTACCCTTTCATTTGGGCATTTGGCAGAGGCTTTTTTATATCCATAATTTGCATCTCTTTTTTGACTTGCTTGTTAATTTATAGCAGCTGCCCAACATCTACCTTCAGCCGATAACAAACTATAAATATTTACTAATTTTCAGTTCAACTTCATAAACTTCTAGTACAATGGTGCATCAATATAAGCTTTGCAAGGAGCACCATGGAACCCGCGATACTCATTATCACCTTAGCCTGCGGCATGTTAGTTAGCCGTGTGGGGCTGCCCCCATTGATCGGCTATTTAGTAGCGGGATTTGTGTTGTTTCTGTTTGGGATTGAAGAATCCAGCCTACCCATGTTAGAACAATTGGCTAACTTGGGCGTCACCCTACTTTTGTTTGCCATTGGCCTTAAACTGGATATTCGCAGTTTATTTAAAGTAGAAGTTTGGGCAGGCTCCAGCCTGCATCTGCTTGGCTCCATGCTGTTTTTCATTCCACTGTTGAAGCTATTAGGCTTACTCGGCTTAGAGCAACTGACCGGGCTTGAACTAAACCAGCTCGGGTTGTTAGCATTTGCCTTGAGTTTTTCGAGTACCATTCTTGCAGTAAAAATCTTAGAAGATAAAGGTGATATGGAATCCCTTTATGGACGCGTTGCGATTGGTATCTTGATTATGCAAGATATCTTTGCCGTCGCTTTTTTGACGATTTCTAAAGGGGATATCCCCTCATATTGGGCGCTAGGGTTGTTGTTACTTCCCTTAGCAAAACCACTAATTTACAAGTTATTTGACCGCGTTGGACACGGTGAGCTGCTGGTCCTTTTCGGCTTAGTCATGGCGTTAGTGATGGGCGCATGGTTATTTGAAATAGTCGGCCTAAAGCCGGATCTCGGCGCGCTGGTCATTGGTATTCTATTGGCGGGACACCCAAAGTCATCAGAGCTGGCAAAGTCACTGTTTTACTTTAAAGAGCTCTTCTTAGTCGCCTTTTTCCTTACCGTGGGTCTCAATGGTCTCCCCTCCTTCTCAGATATCGGCTTAGCGGCGATATTGGTACTTGTGGTACCGATAAAAATCATGTTATTCCTCTATCTGTTAACGCACTTTAAATTGCGTTCACGTACCTCGCTGCTAACGTCCTTTAGCCTAGGTAATTACAGTGAGTTTGGCTTAATTGTTGCTGCTGTCGCCACCTCAAAAGGCTGGTTACCATCGCAATGGATGGTCATTTTAGCCGTCGCGTTAAGTTTTAGCTTTTTGTTTTCTGCACCGCTAAATATTGCTGCTAATCGACTTTATCAAAAATACCAACGTCGATTACAACGACTAGAGAAACACCCGTTACATCCAGAAGACCGCCCTATCCTTGTAGGTAATCCAAGGTTTCTTATTCTGGGTATGGGCCGAATTGGTTCGGGTGCATATGACGAGTTAAGAGTGCAATATGAAGGGGAAATCCTTGGCGTTGAACACAAGCAAGAGTTGGTCGACTTTCACCATAAACAAGGGCGTAATGTGGTTCAAGGGGATGCCTCTGATACCGACTTTTGGGAGAAACTGGATAAAGCCCCTAATCTAGAATTAGTGTTACTGGCAATGCCGCATCACGTAGGTAACCTATTTGCAGTTGAGCAGCTTAAGCGCCTAGATTACCAAGGTAAACTGAGTGCTATCGTGCAGTATAAAGAAGATGCTGATGCCCTGAGTGAATCAGGTGTGCACAGTGTTTATAACCTATACGAAGCGGCGGGTGCGGGTTTTGTTGATCATGTGGTCAAAGAGTTACTCAGCCCTCAAGGCGCTGTACCTGATCACCCCGAAGCTGTGAATCACCCTCGAAGTGACCGTTAACTCACCTTTACAGGCTGATAAAGTATACACCTAGATATATTGTATACATTATTCTTACTATCACGTATGTTGTTTGGCACAATAAAAATAATGCCAAATAACATACGATGCTAACCAAAAATAACAATCAACCGTTCATAGCCTTAACTTGTCAGCCAAGCACGCAATATTTTTACGCTAAGTTGATTGGGTTAATTATGCTAAGCCTAGTGAGCCAATTCTCACAAGCTCAAGCTGAGCGATGGCAAGACCACCTTATTTTCGAACAAAACAAACAAGCTCCCCACGCCAGTTTTTTTGCTTACTCATCGTTCTCAAAAGCGCTCGATGATGATTACAAAGCCAGTGGCAACTTCCTCGACCTTAATGGCCGTTGGCAATTTCATTACGCCAAGAACCCCTTCTCTACCCCTGTGGATTTTGCACAAAAAGACGCTAACCTAGATGATTGGCAAAGCATTCTGGTGCCGGGTAATTGGGAAACTCAAGGCTTTGGTCACGCCATCTACTTAGATGAGCGTTACCCTTTTACCACCACTTGGCCAGATGCCCCCGAAGATCATAACCCGACAGGCAGCTATCGACGTCATTTTGAGCTGCCTAAGGCGTGGCAGCACAAACAGGTATTCTTGCATATTGGTGCCGCACGCTCTGCATTGAGTGCGCATATCAATGGCGTTGAAGTCGGGTATAGCCAAGGCGCTAAAACCCCAGCTGAATTTGATCTTACGCCCTACCTTCAGCAAGGTGACAACCTCATCGCGCTGCAAATAATACGCTGGAGCGATGCCAGCTACCTTGAAAGCCAAGACATGTTGCGGGTCAGTGGCATTGAACGAGATGTCTATCTGTACGCCACCGAGAAACAACGTATCGCTGATATTGATGCCGGCTACACACTCAGCCAAGATCTCTCTAACGCCAATATGGCCATTAACATTAAACTTAATAACCATGCAAAAGCGGCCATAGAGACGCAGCAGCTCAGCCTTCGCTATCAACTGATTTCTCCGCAAGGCATTAGCATCAAACAAGGCGAGCAAGCTGTCTCAGCATTTAATGAACATCATAACCAAATCATTGATTTCAAGGTTCAGCAGCCCAACCTTTGGAGCGCTGAAACACCGGCACTCTATCAACTACTTCTGAGCCTTAAAGCGGCTGACGGTAAGCTCCTACAAGCAAGCAGTCAAAAAGTAGGCTTTCGCCGCATCGAAATAAAAGCGGGTCAGCTGTTAGTTAACAATAAAGCCATTACCATCCGCGGTGTCGATAGACACGAAACTGACCCAGACCATGGCCATGTCGTCAGCCGTGCCAGCATGGAAACTGACATTCGCTTAATGAAGCAAAATAATATTAATGCTGTGCGCTCCAGCCACTATCCTAACGACCCTTATTGGCTCAGCTTAACCGACAAATATGGGCTGTATGTCATTGATGAAGCCAATATCGAATCTCACCCACTGGCGATTAATGAAAATACACAGCTAGGCAATACCATGAGCTGGTTGCCCGCCCATAAAGCACGGGTAGAGCGTATGGTCGAGCGAGATAAAAATCACCCTTCGATTATCATCTGGTCTTTGGGTAACGAAGCGGGTGAAGGCACATTATTCGAAGCATTATACGATTGGGTAAAGCTGCGCGATCCAAGCCGCCCAGTGCAATATGAACCTGCGGGACAACATGCCTATACCGATATTGTCGCCCCTATGTATCCGTCCATTGAACGACTGACAAAATATGCCAAGGAACATACAGATCGCCCGCTGATCATGATCGAATATGCCCATGCTATGGGTAATTCGGTGGGTAACCTACAAGACTATTGGGATGTAATTGAACGCTACCCACAGCTACAAGGCGGCTTTATTTGGGACTGGGTTGATCAGTCTTTGGCCTTTAGCAACAAAAACGGCCAGCGTTATTGGGCTTACGGCAAAGATTATCATCCTGATATGCCAACCGATGGTAATTTTCTCAATAATGGTTTGGTTGATCCAGATCGCAACCCACACCCGCACCTCAGTGAAGTCAAAAAGGTGTACCAACCACTGCGTTTCAATCAATTTGTAGCCGCGACGAAGACAATGAGCTTTGAGCTCGAAAATCGCTATGACTTTATAGACACTCAAGGGCTGCGTTTAAAATGGACTGTTGAGCAAGATGGTAGTGAGTTTAGCAGCGGCGTAATGGCGGTGCCTATGGTTGAAGCGGGGCAATCTAAACTCATCACTTTGCCCATTGGGCGCTCGCGCTTCAATAAACAGCATGAATACCTTGTGTTATTAGAGGTACTCGTCGATAAGCCACAACCCATGCTGCCCACCGACCATCGCATCGCTTTTGCCCAATTTCCACTGCAACAAGCAACCGCTAAGCCGCAAAAATTAGCTAAGGTCATCACTGAACATGACCAATTTTGGCAATTAGGCGGCAATGAGACACGCTATTTAATCTCCAAAAAAACCGGTTGGCTCGCCGATATTAAGCAAAATAGCCAATCGCAATTAACGGCCCCATTAATGGCTAACTTTTGGCGCGCCCCTACTGACAACGACTTAGGTAACCAAATGCCTAAGTGGGCTGGTGCATGGCAAGATGCCGCTCAGGAGCTGACGCTGATTTCGATTAAGCGCAGTGACCCATACAGCATTGAGGTTATTCAGCACCACGCTACGCTCGATTTTACGCTTAGCAGTCGCTACCAAATTAGCACTGATAAGCAGTTGCTAGTACAGAGCAAATTCATTCCAGGCGATATTGAACTTGCCGATCTACTGCGCTTTGGCTTTCAAACACAGCTGCCTTTCAGTCAGCGCTTTATGCATTACTTTGGGCGTGGTCCTGAAGAGACCTATGCTGATAGAAAATCAGGTAACCCTATCAGCTGGTTTGCACTGTCTATTGATAAAGCCTTTCACCGTTACTCTAGACCACAAGAAACAGGCCAAAGAACCGACGTACGCTATGTGGCGGTAACAGATGCTAACGGTAATGGCTTGCTGGCAAAAGCAGGACACGCAAGCGAGACATTACAAACCAGTCTGTGGCCTTTTGCCCAAGCGGATATCGACTTTAGACAAGGCGATGCCTCAGGTTCAGCGTCAGGACTGGTGCCCGTAACCACTAACCATGGCGCAGAGATCCCTATTCGGGATTTTGTCACTTGGAATATTGATTATAAGCAGATGGGCGTAGGTGGGGACACATCATGGGGCAGGCAAGTTCATCAGCCTTATCGCATTAAAGCCCAGCCGATGCAGTTCAATTTTAGTATTGAGCCTGTGGCTGCTAACAGTGACATTCAACACCAAGCAAGAACAAAACCTTAATCACAGGGAATAATTCGAACCTAAAGTCAGTTGTTAATTGGACCTAGGGGGAAGATATTGATAATAAAGGATAGACATGGAACAAGTTATTCAGCTGGTCATATTTTTGGGGTTAACAGCATTAGTCGGCCTAATCACTTATCTGAAGTGCCGTAAAATAGTGCGAGACAGCAGCGACAGCAAAGACTACTTTCTTGCTGGCGGCGGCTTAAGCTGGTTTGTCGTTGCAGGTTCACTCATGATGACCAATATCAGTGCCGAGCAGATTGTGGGCATGAATGGCGCCCAAACCCTATTGATTGCCTGGTGGGAAATCTCCGCAGCAATTGGCTTAATCATTCTCGCTAAGTGGCTGATCCCCATCTACTACAAGTACAATTGCACCACTACAACTGAGTTACTTGAGCGTAAATACAATGACAAAGGGATCCGCGCAATGGTCTCAGTGCTGTTTATGCTTGGCTATGCCTTTATCTTGCTTCCTGTGGTGCTTTATACCGGCTCACTGTTTATGAAGTCAATGTTTGGCTTATCCATTTCAGTCATCGCTCTAGCCATTATTTTTGCCATTGTGGGTGCCATCTATGCCATTTTCGGCGGACTACGCGCGATTGCGATATCCGATAGTTTAAATGGCATTGGCTTGATACTCATGGGCATTGTGGTGTCTTATCTAGCATTAAACGCCGTCAACTGGGATCTCTCTGGTGTGCCCATTGAGCGACTGACACTGATCGGTGATGACCAATCTGATATTCCATGGCACACCTTGCTGACCGGCATGATCTTCATTCAAATATTCTACTGGGGCACCAATATGGTGATCACCCAACGAGCGTTAGCGGCAAAGTCTGTCGAAGAAGCACAAAAAGGCCTCTATGCCGCAGTAGTGATGAAACTAATCATTCCAATTATCGTCGTGTTACCCGGCATTGTGGCTTACAAACTATACGGAGACATAGGTGATGTGGCCTACGGTAGATTAGTCGGCGATATACTACCAAGTTGGATGTCTGGCGCATTTGCCGCCGTAATGGCAGGTGCGGTATTGAGTTCATTCAATTCATGTTTGAACTCAGCAGCCGCATTGTATACCTGTGACATCCACCAAAATTATATCAACCCAAACGCTAATGTGAAAAAGATTGGGACTCGGGTTGCTCTCGTCTTTACCCTAATATCGGTGGCATTGGTGCCTGTATTTGCAGAATCGAAGAGCATTATCTCTTTGCTGCAACAGCTTAATGGCTTGTACTCCATGCCAGTGTTGGCGGCATTTATCTGTGCGCTGGTGTTTAAGAATGTCAGTGCCAAGGCGATTAAAGTCGGTTTAGTATTTGGGGTATTAGTTTATGCAGTGTTTACCTTTATTTGGAGCCCATTCCACTTTATCCACATGATGGCCATCACTCTCGTTGCCACTATTTCAATGACACTGTTTTTAAGTCGATTTGTGTTCTCAGCGCAAGCAGACATCACTCCGCTGACGGCTAACTCATAGCCAAAAAGAATCGCAGGGTCTGTGCATTACAGCCCTATTAAACACATAATATAAAGGATTAGTGAGATGTTTGATCGTGATGACCACCCCCACAGACGTTTTAACCCGCTAACCGAGCAGTGGGTGTTGGTTTCCCCACATCGAGCAAAACGTCCTTGGCAAGGGCAAAGGGAGTCAACAAGGGTAACGACCACAAGCAAATACAATGCTGAATGTTACCTTTGCCCTGGCAACAAAAGAATAAGTGGCGAGCGAAATCCAGAATATAGTTCACCGTTTGTATTTGCTAACGATTTCCCGGCACTCACATCAGACACGCCGCCCGCACAGCAAGATGATCCACTTTTTGCGTTGCAATCTGTTACTGGCACCAGCCGGGTTATCTGCTTCTCTGCCGATCATAGCCACACCCTACCTAAGCTTTCTATTGCACAACTTAGCGCTGTATTCGAATGCCTCGCCAAAGAAGTCAGCGAGCTAGGTAAACACTATCCTTGGGTGCAAGTGTTCGAAAACAAAGGGGCGGCAATGGGGTGCTCCAACCCACATCCCCACGGCCAAATATGGGCCGTCAGCGAGTTGCCTAATGAGGCTGTAACCGAGACCCGTACACAATTGGCATATTATCAACGTCATCAACGCAAAATGTTGTTTGACTATGCCAGTAAAGAAATAGCCAACACCGAGCGAGTCGTCATAAACAATGATGACTGGCTAGTGGTGGTGCCTTGGTGGGCGACTTGGCCATTTGAAACCCTGATTTTACCGCGCTTTGAAGTCGCTCACTTAGACAAACTTACGACCAGCCAGCAAGTTTCATTAGCGACCATAATCAAGTCATTAATGACACGATACGACAACTTGTTTAACACCAGTTTCCCCTATTCTATGGGCTGGCATGGAGCCCCGTTTGACCAGCAACCTCACCCGGAGTGGCAATTGCATGGGCATGTGTATCCCCCTCTACTGCGCAGTGCCGATGTAAAGAAATTTATGGTGGGTTACGAGATGCTAGCTGAAAGCCAGCGAGACTTAACAGCTGAACAAGCCGCAAGCCTACTACGAGCTCAGTCTGAAGTTCACTATGAAAATCAATAAAAAACTCAGTTACATATCAGGTAAAGTCGTGATATAAAGCTGATGAAGTGTAAATAAACATTACAGCTCACGGACAGGGTAACCCAGTAAACGGTTTATTCACTTTCATTAGCAAACGACTTTACGCCGCCACTAAACAGTTAGGTACAAACCGCTTGTTAAACATTAAACGGTTATTAATAAGCTAAAGCAGATATCGCTTTCAACAGAATGACAACTTTCGGAAAAGTAAACCATGTCCAATCCAGCTCAACGAGCCAATAAACTTTTTGTACAAACATTCGGCACCCTAGCTGATACGCTCTATTTTGCTCCCGGAAGAGTCAATTTAATAGGCGAACACACCGACTACAATGACGGTTTTGTGTTGCCAGCAGCGATAAACTTTCACACCATCATTGCCATAAAGCGTCGTGAAGACAGCCAGTTTCGCGCAGTTTCTGATGCCTTTCCTGGCGAGATGAAAGAATGGACCTTCGGTGAAGAAGGTAACAAACCAGAGTCACCAGAATGGGCTGATTACCTTAAAGGCTTTAGCTCGGCTATGGCGATATCAGGCCTCGCAACCAAAGGTATGGACTTAGCGATAGTCAGTAACGTGCCTCTCGGTGCAGGCCTCTCCTCTTCTGCCGCGCTAGAGATTGCTTTTGGGACAGCGATTAATGATGTAAACCAAATACAACTGTCACCTCTGGCGATTGCCCAACTGGCTCAGCGCGGTGAAAATCACTACGTGGGTTGTGCATGCGGTATTATGGATCAAATGATCAGTGCGCTGGGTCAGCAAGATCACGCATTATTAATAGACTGCCTTGATCTCGATAGCGAGGCTGTCAGTATCCCCGAAAACTTAAGCCTGATTATTATCAACTCTAATGTTAAACGGGGTCTGGTTGAGTCTGAATACAACCTGCGCCGCGAACAATGTGAACAAGTTGCTGAGCACTTCCAACTAGACTCGCTGCGTCACCTTGAACTCGCCGACCTTGAAGCGGCAAAAGACCAGCTCAGTGATGTACATTATCGACGTGCTAAACATGTCATTACCGAGAACCGTCGTACTCAAAATGCCGCATGGGCACTGGAGTCGGGCAACATTTCGCAGCTAAGCACATTAATGGCCGAGTCACATATCTCTATGCGTGATGATTTTGAAATCACCGTACCTGAAATTGATTTTCTGGTTGAGATAGTATCGAGTGTCATCGCCGAAAGAGGGGGGGTACGGATGACTGGCGGCGGTTTTGGTGGCTGTGTCGTCGCCTTAGTCGATCATGAATTGACCGATGCTGTCGTCGAAATCGTTGAACAACAATATTTGGAAAAAACAGGCATAGAAGCCACTATCTACTTATGTTCCGCATCGGATGGTGCCAAACGGCTCGATAACTAACTTGGTAATTAGCTCGACAATAAGCACGGTAATCAGGCACTAACAGCTGGCGAGATGAATACGTATTCATCTCGCTAAATAAAAATATTAACCGCAACATAGCACGCTGTAAAACTTCGCTTTTAACAAGGATAAACCATGGTACGCTTTCGCCCTCTAGCCCCTTGGAACGATCCTCGCGGTGACCAAGTTGAACGGATTATCATTGACAACGGCATCCTCGCGTTAGAGGTTCTGAGCTTAGGCGGGATCATTCGATCATTGTGGACCCCAGACCGAGATGGCGAGCGTGGCAATATCGTTTTAGGTTGTGACTCGGTCAGTGACTATTTAGCCCAAGATGCACATCTAGGCGCTATTGCTGGCCGTTATGCCAACCGCATTGCCCACGGTAAATTCTCAGCAGATGGTCAGCAATATCAACTTGATATCAATCAAGCCAGCAATTGTCTACATGGCGGTAAAGAGGGGTTTAATCGTAAGCACTGGCATTTAGGTCAACTGCCAGATGGGGTTCGCTTAAGCTTGGTGAGCCCCGATGGCGACATGGGATTTCCCGGCAAGTGCACTGTTCAATTAGACTATCGCCTTGTGGGAAAGAACCTTTACATAGAGATGCTGGCAAGTACCGACAAAACCTGTCCAATAAGCCTCACGCAGCATAGTTACTTTAACTTAGACGGTAGCAACAGCAGTTTACAACACGCTCTGCAAGTAGACTCAAACCAGTATCTGGCGATGAACGATGTTGGTGTACCCACTCAAATTTGTGAAACCGTCAATAGTGCCCTCGATCTGCATCAAGCCACACAGTTACAGTCGTTTATAGGTGCAGAAGAGTTTACTGCCACATCAGGGATTGATCATTGTTACTTATTACCCCAAACCGAACCACAACTGCAAAGATTTGGTCGTTTGAGTTCGGTAATAAGTGGCCGTGGTATGACGCTCTACACTAACCAACCGAGTGTTCAGGTCTACGGCGCTAACTTTTTGCAGGGTACGATAGGAAAAAACCAACAGCGGTTATCGCAATATCAAGCCGTATGTTTAGAACCTCAACAAATACCGGATGCACCTAACCAACCCGAAATAGCAGGTGACGGCTTAACGAGACCAGGCAAAATTTATCATCATATCAGCCGCTATCAGTTTGATAGCGAAGCTTAAAAAAATAGCGCTAAAGCGCTGTTTCTCGTTAGACTAACGATGTTAGTCATCCAAATCATCATTTGACCAACCACGATCAAAATCATCGTCATTAGTTGATTCTGTCTCTAACTCTGCTTCTGGCTCAATAATGGGTTCAGGTTTTGGTTTTTTAGTCACGCTTGCCTTAGGATTATTCGCTTCTACCCAGCCTGAATGCTTCTCCATAAATGCTTCTCGAGCAACATTCCACGCCGCTCCGTAATGTTCTTCCGCGGTTGCTAAGGCCGCAGCCGATAGCTCATGCAAATGAGGTTTAACAATCCCTTCCTCATACTCAATAATAGCGTCACGCGTCGTGTTATAAAAGTAGACTCTACCCGCCGGAGCCTCGGGAAATAGTGTGTCATAAATGACCACGGTATTACCACGTGAGGTGATCAGTTCACCGTACCAAACTGGTTTTTTTGACGAATTATACATCGATGCCAATGCCCTTGAATCAACACATACCCAAAAAATATAAAGTAAATATTGCTTTCATTTACTTAAGTTTACTCAATGACATACCACTGAGGTGTTAGCCTTATGTTTGCCGTTTACTGTCTCTATTTCAGTAGTACAACTTATAGGTTTATCATCAAGAATTTGAAAAACATTTCATGCTTTTTATTGCTATTATCGAATTTAGTTCAAAGCCGTCGTTATTCAAGTTTTTATCAGAGAATAAATTGCAATAATGCGATATAAAATACTAATCACTTTTATATCAACAGCTTAACTTAAACTAAAAATGATACATTTAAGTTAATCTGGAGAGCATAGTGCTCTGATAACATGACAGAATGATGTTAGGCGGGAAACCTGTCACTAAATTCAACCTCAGTGTGAAACGCTTGACCCCCCTCTCAAGCAGAGCATCTAGCACGATGTAAATTAGATCTCGTTAATTTACCAGCGTCTTAAACTTTTATTTGCTAAACTGCAAAATAATTTCTCATACAAAAGTGCTACAGATATTATTTTGAAGCTTAAATTATTAATCATTTTGTGTTTGAGCTTTCCAGTCCAAGCAGAGCAGATTGTTATCGCGTCAGATATCTGGTGTCCCTATATCTGTGCAAACAATTCGGGTTATTTTGTCGAACTCACTCAGCAAGCATTTTTAACGGTGGGAGTTACGGCTAAGTTTGAGACTATTCCATTTAAAAGAGCCTTACGACTCGCGCAAAGGGATAAAATTCATGCCGTGCTGGCAATCAACCAAGAGTCTATTAAACGCTGTAAATTACAAACTTCCAATATAGTATTAGGCCAGAATACCAATGACTTTTACGTGCATGCTTCCAATAGCTGGCAATATTCAACATTGACCGACCTTGAGGACAAAGCGGTCGCCAGTATTTTAGGATATAACTATGGTGACGAATTAAATCAATATCTAGAACAAAGTCCTCTCAGCTTTTATGCCTCTGGTGAATCACCATTCAAAACCAACTTAAACCTGCTCATAAAAGATCGCGTCGATGTGTTGCTGGGAAACCGCTATGTGGTAGAACACACTGCACAAGTATTTGGCTACTCGGAGGATATTAAGTTTGCTGGTAGTGACGGGAATTCTACGTCTCTCTATGTTGGCTTTAGTCATAAAGATCTTGAAAAAAATTACCAACATAAGTTTGCCGAAGGGATAGAAAATATCAAGCAGTCTGGCCAATATCAGGCCATTTTGAAGAAATACCATATCGAGCCTTGGTAACCTCGCAACTCCATATGCTCATAAAAAAGTCGAACCGTTAGACCCTATTTTTCTATTAAAATTATAATTTAATGACTTTTTCACCCATGCATTGGATCAATTCAGTGTGGGTCACATCATCTGGTGCTTTACCGTTAAGCAAGTTATGTTCGCTATCACATTGACCACTACCAAGTGCGAGTAATAGCCGCTGATGTTATTGAAGGCATGCTGGGTTTCGCAAATATCAACACAAAAACCTGAAGTTGTTCGAGGTGAGTTCTTTATTTTAAATAACGACTCACTCATCGCTAAAGTTAACAGCAATAAAAAAAGCGGCCCGGAGACCGCCAAAAGACAAGTTAACTAATAATTAGTTAGAAAGTCGCAACGATAGGTTCTGAACACAAGCTACTGCTGGCTTCACAAACCTTGTACTCAACTGATGCAGCAGCATCGCTGAAACGATCGCGGTAACGACCGTCATTTGCAGTTGTCGCAATGGCATTGCCATCACGATAAATCACCACTGACTCACCAGATGCGCCACCCCATGTTAAGTCAACTAATGCACTGCCACGACGAGATAACTTAGCTCTTGCCACTCCAGCAGTAATGCTATGCTCAAACACTTCGACACTCATGGTCGCAGAATCACTGTTGCCTTCTGCATCTATAACAGTCATCGATACAGTGTAAGTACCTGCTGTATCATAGGTATGAACAGGGCTCATCTCTGTTGACGTTCCAGCATCACCAAAGTCCCAGCTATAGCTGACAATATCGTCATTCATATCTGAGCTTGCGTTTGCAAAGGTGACATCTAAACCATCAATGGCATAACTAAAGCCTGCCACTGGTGCCTGCGGCGCTGCATCACCAACACCTGAGATCACCATTCCCCAGCTATTTAAGGTACCAGTATCGGATCCAACGTTATCATTAACCGCTAATGTCCACGTACCTGTCGCCATTTCTCCATTAAAAGCACTTAAGTCCCAGCTCTTAACGATGTCATCCGCACTACCACCTTCACGGTTATGCAACACGGCTTCGGTTCCCATTGGTGAAGTTAATGTCACGGCTAAATCACCAATCCAAGAGTGAGAAATATCAACGTCTGCATTCACCCCAAAGACTTGAACATCATCAGTAATAACAATCGTGCTCACCAAACCTGCAAGGTCATTATCTGGAATGGCTACTGACTCATCATTTGCGTAAGTGAAGTCCTGAATACCTTGTGGTAATACCGTCAGTGATACAGCTTTACTCTTCACTGTACTGCCATCGTCACCCGATACTGTAATGGTGTAATCTCCCCATAACGCATCAGCAGCCGTGGCAACATCAACGGTAAAGCTATCACCAGTCACTACGCTGTCGCTTGAAAGTGACACTCCCGCCAAAGCCGGACTCACATCAACAGTCAACGCAACGGTGCCATCCCAACCTGCTACACTGCCCACACTAAAGTCAAAGCTTGCAGCACTGCCAGCTTCAACAGTTTGTGCCGTAGGAGAAACACTAAAGCGATAGCTTGGTTCTGGATCGGCAAGATCAAGCGCATTTGCTACGTTTAATCGTGTTCCTGCAACTGTTTTCCCCGTCAATCCTGCATTCACATCGCCAGAATCCATTAGTAGCTGCTTCATCTCTAACGGGGTCAGGTCAGGATTAATAGACCAAACTAATGCCGCTGCTCCCGTCATATGAGGGGTAGCCATCGAAGTACCAGAATAAGTCGAATAGGTATTACCTGGTGTTGTAGATAAAATAGCGGAACCAGGCGCTCCCATATCGACACTCGTCAAACCCCATTGTGAAAAGCCTGACATATTGTCATTTCGATCAGTACTGGCAATTGACATCACAACATCAGAATCATAGCTGGATGGATAATGCGGGCTAGCATCGTTATCGACAGCATCGTTACCCGCTGCAGCAAAGAACAATATCCCTGCATCACCGGCAGCTTCAATAGAGTCTTTTACTGCTTGGCTAAATCCACCACCTCCCCACGAGTTGTTTGTCGCTTTAATATCAACCCCATGGTTTAACTTAAGATCTGTCATATAGTCGATACATGCTATGGCATTTGCTGTAGAACCTGAGCCACTAGCATCAAGGAACTGACACCCTATAATGCTGACATCCCAGTTCACACCAACAACACCAACACCGTTGTTACCCTTCGCTCCGATAGTACCTGATACGTGAGTACCATGACCGTTACCATCCATGGGATCACCACTGTTGTTAACAGCACTAAAACCGTGAATATCATCGACAACACCATTACCATCATCATCAATACCATTACCGGCTATTTCATTAGGGTTAGTCCACATATTAGCTTGTAAATCAGGGTGGTTATAATCAACACCCGTATCAATAACACCCACGACAATATTGGTATCACCGGTCGTGATGTCCCAAGCTTCTACTGCATCAATATCGGCATCAGTAGTTCCGCCATCTTGCCCTGCATTATTAAGCCCCCAAAGTGAAACAAAATCAGGATCATCAGGCGTGCCAATCGCTTTTAGTACATAGTTTGGTTCTGCATACTTTACCGCTGGATGGCGACTAATCATTTTGATTGCTTTCGCAACATCTGAGCCTGAGCGCAGTGAGAGACGAGCCAATTTTCCGCCAAGTAAGTTTGAAAAACGATCGTCTACGCCATCAGCATTGATATCACGAACTGAGCCTCGTACTAATCGCTGTGCTGAAGCACGTTCGCTCATCGTAGTGTTATCTTTATAAACAACAATGAGTGAGTCTTTCACTATTTCATGCTGTGCAGGCCCCTTTGCATAAACAGGTGCCGATGATACGGCAATAATGCCTGCGATTGCCGAAGCAAGTGGTGTCAGTTTCTTAAACATATAACAGTCTTCCTATTAATCCTTTAAATTTCCCCGAACCGGTACTGCAAATGCTCTGAGTGCCATCCATAGCCACATAAAATACTGACCGCTGAAAACACTTTGCGCATATCCGGAAATTGTTAACGTAGGGATTGTTGCCATAGCCACTCTGTTTTTAAAAGAGCCCCCCAACCCTTTAACACTTAATTACTAATCCCATGGCATTAGTAATCTCTTCCGCATTCGTAAAATAATTAAATAAACACTATATTTTTCAACAGAAAATTACCGAAATTAACAAATTTCCATGTCGGTAGCTTACGTTGAATAAATAGACCTTTTTCTGATTGCTGCAAAAATTCAGCACTGTAGCTTGAGTCACTTATCTGGCGAGAGCTGTCATATACAGTCCCTTACCAGCAAGCCGTAAAGCAGGATTAGTAACTTAAACATTAAGTTTTCTACTGCCTATTTACACCAATACCAAGGGGCGTTAAGTGTCAGTTTTTAAAACGATTGGACTCACCATTGCGCTATTGCTGCACTCAGTGCCGACAAGCGCTACTGAACTCAACAATCAGAGCACCGAGCTACCAATAACACTACAAACACTGCTTGAAAGTACTGGCCGAGAAAATGTTATTAACCTCGTTCAATTAGGTGTTCTAAACCATGCAAATCTGAGTCAATCAGGCGCTGGTAATGGAGCAAACTTAATCCAAATGGGTAGCAACAACCACGCTGACATTATCCAGTATGGTCAAGATAATGAAGTTGAACTTTTACAAGCTGGAGCTGATAACCGAGCTAACATCACCCAAATTGGTAATGATAATTTAGTGCAGATTAATCAGTTAGGAAGTGCCAGTTTTTCGATTGAACAGATTGCAGACGGCGCAGCAATCACAATTACTCAATACTAAACAGGGAGCATCTAATGAGATCGCAAACAAAAAAAACCATGATTGCACTAGCGATTACCGCAAGTTTTAGCCTTAGCAGTAATGCATTTGCCGACACATCAAACACGGCCACAATTACACAAACTACCGTTACCGCTGGCAGTGTTGTGGGTCAAGACGCCACTGTGATCCAAACTGGTGACTTACATATCGCAGACGTCAACCAACAAGGTGATAATCAATCTGCAATCGTGATCCAGAATGGAGTTTGGATAGAAGCTTATGTTGACTCCAAGGGTAACGGCAACACTGTTGACGTCGACCAGGCTGATGATTGGCATATAAGTACCACTAATATTGATGGCAACGACAACAAAGCAACGGTCATGCAGCTCGACTTCTTTAACGAAAGCACCACTGATATCACTGGCAACGGCAACACGAGCGACGTGATGCAAGACGGTGCTCAAAATGAGGCGGTTGTTGAGCTCTTAGGTGATGAAAACACGAGTGTTGTGAACCAAGAGGGTAGCAGTAACTTTGGTGTTTTTAGAGTTGAAGGCAATGGTAACGATGGTGACATCACTCAAATGGGCGATAACAACGTTGCCGGTTTAGTGTCGTTAGACATTACGCCAAACGTTGGTAATAACAATGATGTTGAAGTCTACCAAGAGGGTAATGGTAACTTAGGGGCTGTGAAAGGTGTGGCCGGTGACGACAATAATTTTGTAGTCTCTCAAGAAGGTGATAACAACACAGGTTTTGTATATTCGCTGGTTGGTTCAGAAAATGAGATTGAGATTGACCAAGTTGGTAATAGCAATACGGCATACTTTGCTTTTACCGCTGGTGATGACAATGACATTGAAGTGAATCAAGACGGTAACACTAACACGATTGGTGATTCCTTAACTGCTGAAATTCAAGGTAGTGATAATGTCTTGCGTGTAGACCAAGATGGCAATAATAATGGAGCTGAATTTCAGATCCTAGGAGATGAAAATAACATCTCTTTAGATCAAGAAGGCGAAACTAACTTTGCTACATTCGCCGCTTATGGCGATGATAACGACATCAGTATCATCTCCGATGGTGACAATAACACCGCTGTTGCCTTTACAACTCTGGATGACAACCAAATTGAGATCTCACAAGAAGGCGATGACAACTACAGTTATGCTGACGTGACAGGTTTTGGTAACGAAGTCGATATCGAACAAGATGGCAACGAAAACGAAGCCTTAGTAACAGTGGTCGGTTTTGACAATACTGACGTTGAGATGACTCAAGATGGTGATATTAACCTCATTGATTTGATTATTGTTGGCGATGAAAATAGCGCGTTAATAGCTCAAACTGGCGACGGCAACTGGGTCGGTGGCGAATCTGAAGAAGCGTTCCGAGTTGATGGCGTAAACAATAGCCTAACGATTGCACAAGTAGGTAATGATAACTTCGTAAGTGGTTCTCAAACCGGTGCCAATAATGCGATTTCAGTCAGCCAAACTGGTGACTTTAACAGTGCGACAGTAATGCAAAACTAAATTATTCATCCATTAAAAAGGGAGCTTAGGCTCCCTTTTTTTATACTTGTTATATTAAGAACATAACTCAAATTGGCTTTGATAGGTTTGCGCCCAACGCAATAACTCAACTCGATTACGCGACTGGGTCTTTCTAAATATTGAAGATATATGTGCTTTGACTGTGTGTTCACTTATACATAGTTGATGTGCAATTTCTTTGTTTCGTGCACCACTGGACACTAACTGAATGACGGTTCTTTCTCGGTTGGTCAGCATTTGTAGCATAGCAATCGTATCTTGATCTTGAGCCACCTCGTTATTGCTATCTAAACGTTTCATCAAATGACTAAACATTTCACTCAGTAAACCCCGTTCATACCAAAGCTCATTCGCGACCATTTTTTTAAGCCCTGTCAATAACAGGTCCATGCCTTGATCGGCATATAAAAGGCCTTTTATTCCTAGCAGTAGTGCTGCTTTAGGATCTAAAGAATCCCGTTCTACCTGATACAATGCGATTGGGAACTGCGACACTAATCGAGCTGCGACGATTGGAATGCCTTTGCTATCTAACGCCGTGCCTTTTTGGGCTACCATATAAAAGCGATTACAGTCTTTTGCAACAACTAGGTCAGAAGGCTTTTTGATTACCCTGGTTTTAATACCAATAGAATCCGCTAATATGGCCAAGTGGCAAGGCGCGGCAACTTGGTGGATGAAGACTAGTTCATCTATTTTACTCATTGAGCTCTCTCCCTGAAATGAAATCATCTAACGCTATAGATGAACCACCCATACTTGTCCTTATGAATGAATGCTCTTTATACTCTAGGTTACCCAAGAGAATTTAACATTAATACAACAATTCAGTATTAATAGCTATATAAAAAGACCCTTACAACTGAAAACACCATACAAATACAACTAAACCATACTTACGACTAAACTGCTTCATATCAATAGTTTAACGACATAAAACGCAAAAGATAGCGGTAAAATAAATTTTACCGCTACTGAAAAAACCAAATAAGGAAACACTTTATGAATTGGCTGGAGTAAGCTCTTTAGCGGCTAATGTAGCTGAATTCCAATAACCCATTTCAAGTCCTTTTTCTACCAATTCAGATACCGCTAACTCAATAGCTTGCAAGACACAAAACTGTACGGGTTCATTGGTTGTAAAGCCAATTTCAGCTTCAGCGAGTCTATTTAGGCTCGTAAATCGAATCAGTCCTGCTCGCATTTCCTGAGAAAACACCCGCTTAGTGGTTGATACCGACATCATTACTTTACCCGTATGAACATCGACAGCACGAAGATAGATCGTCACTTGGTCTTCCCTATACATCTCGGATGCACCAATACCATAGTACTCAACTCCCGACCCACCTGTACTGATATTTGTTTCGTAGCTTATAATGCCGCCTTCTAACAACAACCTGGCATTGGTCAGTTGTGGCACATCTTCTTTTTTGGATTTATTAGGTTGTTTCTTGGTGATTTTTCGTTCGGTTAACAGGTTTTGTAACCCTTCTCGTTCCACTGGGGTAAACCACTTAGAGTCCAATAATGTTTGCACCAACATTGATGTCGCTCCCTGCGTTACCGCAGTAGAAAAAGAACTCACGTTTTGCTGTGGTTTATATTGCCCGGTTTGATCCCTAAAGGAATATACCGCGACAGGAATTGGGTACTTTGGGCCTGGTTTTGCCACTAATTGCCGCATCGTTTCACTGGTTGGATTGAGCTGTGCTTCACTGATATTCAACTCAGGCTTGGGAATAAGGCTACAAGCGGATAAGCTGCCGAGTAACAATAGGCTAATTAATAATTTCATCCGTTATCCTCCGTAAGAAGGCATTTCAATCACGGTTACCTCACCTGTCAGTAGATTAGTAATCGTTAACATCACACCACCGCCTATTGAGGCAACTTCAATCCTAAAGTCTCCAGTATCATAAGTACCATCTGTAATTTCCCCACTGGCAACGCCACGAGTAATGGTATTCATGATGTTTCGCTCTAATGACTCTTTAAAGCGAGTGACAAAATCTTTTTCAGCATTTTCTGCAGTATGGTCATTCTGTGCATTGGCTTTATTCAGCAGGTAGGAGCCATTTAATGCTGAACCGCCGAAACTAGGGTTAATCGGGGTATAAACTAATTCGGTGGCTTGAAGAGGGCTTGCTACGAATAAAGTAGCGAGAATTAACATCCTGTTATTCATTGTAATTATCCTAATATCCGTCAGCATTATCAGCAAACTCAGCTGTAATTGCATTTGCTCTAACCTGAGCCAAATAATCAATTGTCAGTAAAATGGCTTGTTCTGCTCGTTCCTTTATCGGGCTAGCTCTGCGTCCAAAGTGAGTTCTGTAAATGGTAACGCCATTAACTTCTAAGCGAAGCAACGTACCAGCCTGAGGGAAAACAGTTTCATAAAGCGTGACATTAAAACCCTGAGTAAACGGCAGATCACGCCAATAACTTGCGTAATAAAAGCCAAAGTCCTTACCAAAGCGAGTTAATGTGCGGTCAATCATGAGACCACTGATTTCAATGTCACTATCTTCAGCCATCGATGGCATCGCGCTACTAATAATCAATAGCAATACCAGTAATATTCCTCGCATATTCAGCACAATCCTTGTTGAATAATCTGCAACCGACTCACCGCTAATTTGATTTGATTCAAATTGAGAACTAGCTGCTCTGCGTCATTTTGTTACCCTAACAGCAATTGGTGATAGTTAATGTCTCAAACAGAACGAATTACCCGTCAAAATGAAGAACCAACACAAAGGAGTAGTACTTTTAGGTAGGGTGCCGATATTAAAATAAGGGGGGTTGAAGCAATAATAAAACCTTCGCTTATAATGGGTTAGTTGTATTTTAGATACCTATTTTGACACTTTTAATTTATATCTGTCTTAGAACGGCAGTTCATGGTAAAAATCAAAATCAGCAACGGAGTGAATGAACCCTAGCGATATAGAGACCAAAACAGCACCACAGTAACTCTAAATTTACACTTACCAAAAAACGTCAATTAACCAGTTGTATGAGCACGGAAATATTCTTAATTTTTATTATCCTGCGCATAAATTGACAGGTTTTATGAAAGCTAATCAGATTTGTTTGTTAAAAGTTTAACTAATAGTGAAGATGATGCATTTACTTGGCTATAAGCGCCTCTAAAGCAAAATAGTAGAAGCTCCCCTCATATAGACGGTGTGGTTTTTTACCTGAAAAAGAGGCTGTTGTTTTCATTGAGGCGAGAAGGATCAATGACCCGTCAAAGAAAATTATGAGATCTATAGTGACGTAAAACGGTTACTTGAATCAGACAACAGAAATCACATACTAAAGTCAGTATATAAAGTTATTAGCATTAAAAAACAATATATTGTGTATTTGGCTGATGTCTGGCTATAGGCTCCGCGTAGAGAGTCTATCCCTTTCTGGTGGTGCTCATACCCCGTTTAACATGACATTAGTCTAAGTCAGTTTCCATATCGGTCAATGTTTTTTGCAAATATCAGTAACTCATTATTGTTAATCAATGGCTTAACCTGTACCCGTTGTCGTTTTTACCACTTTTTGTATTTAGACCTAGAATACTAAAGAGAATTAAAAAATCTAAATGAAATATAGGCCTAATAGATTTTAACAATTCGCTCAATCGATAAAGATCGCTTCTTTTAATCTCTATTTCCGTTCTACACTGATTGCAGGCAGAAAGAGCGTGTGTTGTAGATAATGAGAATCCCAATGGATCTAACAAGAAAAAGCTGTTTAGTACTATCGATGAGTCTGGCATTTAGTGTCCAAGCTGAAACCTTAACCCGTGACAATGGTGCCCCTGTAGGCGATAACCAAAACTCAATCACTGCAGGCAGTAACGGCAGCGTGCTTTTACAGGACGTTCAGTTGATTCAAAAACTACAACGTTTCGCTCGTGAACGTATTCCTGAGCGTGTTGTTCACGCCAGAGGTACTGGTGTGCATGGTGAGTTTGTTGCCAGCGATGACCTTAGTGGACTAACGCAAGCAGCACTTTTTTCTGAAAAAGGAAAAGTAACGCCAGTATTTGTTCGCTTTTCAACGGTTATCCATTCAAAAGGTTCACCGGAAACTTTACGTGATCCTCGTGGATTCGCGACACGCTTCTATTCAGAGCAAGGTAATTGGGATCTCGTTGGTAATAACCTGCCTGTGTTCTTCATCCGTGATGCCATTAAGTTTCCTGACATGGTGCATTCACTAAAGCCGTCACCTATTACGAATATCCAAGACCCTAATCGTTACTTTGATTTCTTCAGCCATGAAGGCACCGCCACCAATATGTTGACCTGGGTTTACACCAATTTAGGCACGCCATCGAGCTACCGTAAAATGGATGGCTGGGGCGTACATGCCTATAAGTTTATTAATGATGATAACCAAGTTAAATACGTGAAGTTTCACTGGAAGAGCCAGCAAGGTGTTGAAGGACTCAGACCGGCAGAAGTCACACAGATGCAAGGTAAAAACTTCAACCACCTAACCGACGATCTGTATAGCGAGATTGGTAAAGGCAATTTTCCTAAATGGGATCTAAAAGTCAAAGTATTAGGCCCAGAAGATCTCAGTACGTTTGATTACAACCCGCTCGATGCAACGAAAATGTGGCTTGATGTGCCTGAAACAACCGTAGGCACAATGACCTTAAACCGTGTTCCGGGTAACTTCTTCCAAGAAACCGAACAGGCCGCGTTTGCTCCTTCCAACTTAATCCCAGGTATCGAGCCATCGGAAGACAAATTGCTGCAAGGGCGTATCTTCTCCTATGCCGATACACAGCTGTATCGTTTAGGCGCCAACTTATCACAGCTGCCGATTAACCAAACACGAGTGAAAGTTGCGAATCACAACCAAGATGGTGCATTGAACTACGGCCACACCACGAGTGACATTAACTATCAGCCAAGTAGTCATTTAGCACTCGCTGAAGATAACCGTTACCGCTCAGGTAATACGCCAGTGTCTGGCACCGTGCAGCAAAAAGTCATTGGTAAGCAAGATAACTTTACTCAAGCAGGGATCTTTTATCGCAGCTTAAGCAAGCAAGATAAGAGTGATTTGATCACCAACTTATCTGGCGACCTTGGTCAAGTAAGAGACAGTAATGTTAAGCATCAGATGTTGAGCTACTTCTACCTCGCTGACCAAGATTTTGGTAAGCGACTCACTAAGGCCGTTAATGGTGATTTAAACGAAGTGAAGCAAAGAGTAGAATATCAGGAAGGCCTAATGTAACAATCAATCGATATTTAATACTAAAGGGCAAGTATTAATACCAATCAGTATAGGAAGTACCCAGTAAGCCCCGCAAGACGTAATTTTGCTCTTTTCTGCCCTGTTTAGAGTGCGTCTTGCGGGCAACCGGAAATCACCAAATAAATATTCAATACCAATGATCGACATCTTTTAATCGAGGGCCAGTTCAATGTTTAGCTCACTGTCACTGAAATCAATGTTTTTTTTACTCTGTGCTAACTTAGGCGCGAGTATTATCACCTCAGCGCTTTATGTCTCTTATTCACTCGCTGCACCACTTGCAGCCGAGCACGCTCACAAAGAAAAGCCTGCTGAGCAAACTATCGAGAAACAGACTCAGTTACTCATGGATTATTACTTTGCCGCTGCCAGAACTGGCGATGTTGAGGTGTTAACTCACTTTATCGAAGCTGGGTTTCCTGTTGATCAACGCAATGGCCAAAGCTATACCGCGCTGATGGTCTCTGCCTATAACGGTCAAGAGTTGGCAACCGCGGCATTACTCGAACAGGGTGCCAATGCTTGCCTGCAGGATAAGCGGGGAAATACTGCGATAATGGGCGCAGTGATCAAAGCAGAGTTTTCAATCATGAAGCAGCTTTACAGCCAGGAGTGTGACACTGAAATGACCAACAAATCTGGCATGTCACTTGAAGACTTTGCCACCTTCTGGGGCCAAAGTGACAAACTAAGAGATGCTGCTTCTGTCTCAAACTGAGGTATCGGCGCTATAATTTGAGGGTACGGGGTCTCACAGGTGCAATTAGGCTGCTAAAAAATTAAATTGTTCCCATGGTGTCATCTTTTCAGTGGTGTCCATTTACCCTTGCTTAATCATGGACCAAAGCTCAACGCCTGCCAATGTTGATTGGCCCTTACCCAAGACTTCCGACCCAAACATTGATGTATTTTGCCTTTCACTTTTCGATGACTTTGCTCGACAATATTATTCAAATATTTAACCGCCAATACCTCGATCATCAACTGCATATGTCCAGATAACCAAAGACGAATATTGACAGTACCTAATGCCGCGGCATTGGCACCACTTTTATCAATGACCACCTTTCAGGTAAGCCGGGCTAGTTGATGGCTTTATTGAAAAATTCCCGGGTGCTAGCTCATCACGAGTTTCACTCAAATAAAAATCAATAATAACGCCGTACTTGTCCACGGTTCGATAATAGTAAACCCACCGACCTTTTACGTTTATGTAGGTGTCGTCCATTCGCTACGAGCCAGAGACTCGACACTTTCTGTTCCTGAATATACCTTCGAGTTTCGGCGCATATTTGATAACCCAACGGTTCAGGTTTGAGTGGTCAAGATGGATATTTCGCTTAGCGAACATCTCCTCAATTCCACGGTAACTTAGTTTGTAGGCCAGATAATAGCGACCTCCCTACATGATGATACCTGATGAGTTGTTACTTATTTGTTGTGATTTTACAAGCATTTATTAGACAATATTTTTTGAAACTCATTCAATCCACATGCTATTTATCAAAATATTTTAATTGCTATGCTAAGTCTCTAACAAACTATGAGTGTAAACATAACATGAAATTAACCCGCCTATCTTGTTCCAATAGTATCCTTTTGGTTACTGTTATTTTGGCCGCCAGCATTAATAATGTTATGGCTGATAACAGTACCAAGAGTTTTAATTTAAAAAGCAGCTTGAGTAATAATTCAACTATTCCGCCTAAGTATTATTGGAACCAATTTGGCTGTTCGGGCGAAAATCTCGCTCCAAGTTTAACTTGGCAAAATGCGCCAGCTGGCACCAAAAGCTTTGCCGTCACCTTTTATGACAAAGATGCACCGACAGGCAGTGGTTTTTGGCATCGGGTGGTGTATGACATTCCAGCACAAGTATCCACGCTTCCTGGTGGCGTAGACGGTGGAGAATTACCCAGTAGTGCCGTTGAAGCGAATACCGATTTGGGTAAGCCTGGCTTTATTGGACCTTGCCCGCCGGAGGGGCGTCAACACCACTATGTGTGGACTGTCCATGCTTTGGATGTGGCGCAGTTACCTATAGACAAGGGCGCAACGCCTGCTTTGGTGGGATTTTATCTTTGGCAGCATAGGCTAGCCGATGCAAGCTTAACCTTGTTAGCTGGCCCACGTTAAGGAGAATAAAGATGATAAAATTTTCCGATTTAATGGTATCCCCTATACGATCAAAAACATTGGTGTTATTGATAACCAGCCTGTTGAGCTGTCACACATTGGCAGTAACAAGGACAGCGCCGCTGGCAAAAATGGAAGTTTTTGCCGAACTAGATGGGGCCGTAGGCGGCATTACCTTCACATCGACTGACAGATTGATTTTCAGTTATCACCCTTTTTATCAACCTAAGACTAAGGTTTCTGAGCTTTTAGCTGATGGCAGCAGCAAGCCCTTTCCCAATTCAGATTGGCAACAATGCCATGACCTACAGGGTAAAGCCAAAGATCCTGATACTTGCCTTAATTGGGTTTTGGGTTTGCGAACTGATGATCAAGATAGAGTCTGGCTATTGGACTCTGGTCAGCAGACACCACGCATTGAACCTAAATTAGTAGCGTGGGATACCAAGAAAAATCAATTAGACCGCATTATTCACTTGCCAGCGCCGGTCTCGCTTGCAGAATCACAGCATAATGACTTTGTTATTTCATCAAGGCATCAAACAATAGTGATTGCCGATGAAGGCATTGCCACCGGCCCCATAGGTGATAAAGCCGCATTGGTAGTCGTAGACTTAAACACTGGTATTAGCCGTCGCCTACTACAGGGGGATAACAGTGTAATGCCTGATTTGCAACGGCCACTTATTATCGACAAGGACTCAAAAAACCGTAAGCAGATTGAAGTCTATGTGGGTGCCGATGGTATTGCTTTAGATAAAACACAAACATGGCTCTACTTTGCCCCCATGAATAAAGACAAAATCTACCGCGTGCAAATGACGGATTTAATCAATCCTTCGCTTACACCTGCGGCACTCTCAGCCAAAGTGGAGACCTATGCCAACAAACCTAATAACGGCGGCTTAAGTATCGATGAAGCCAATAATTTGTACCTGACGGAAGTGGGTGAACGAACCATTGGAGTGATACCCGCTGAGTCTCGTCAGTACCGTACTTATGTGCATGATGAACGTATGGTGTGGCCCGACGGCGTGAGTTATGGCAAGCAAGGTTATTTGTACTCAGGCGCCGCACAATTACCGCTCTCAGCGCCTTTCAATAATGGCAAAGCTGAAAACAGTCCACCTTATTACATTTTCCGTTTCAAGCCTTTGGCTGCGGGCGTTCGCGGGAATTAATCTTATCGGCTTACGCCAAGTACTGAGCTTAATTGAATTTACTCACGTAATTCGTTTGAGTTGAAACCGTTTGGCTCCGCACTTGGCAATGCTGAGTCAATACTGCCAGAGGATAACAATATGAACATAATTGGATTAGACCACTTTACTATCAGAACCCCAAAACTGGTTGAGACGCTTGCATTTTATCAAGTCATTCTGGACTTGAAACTAGGTTGGCGGCCACAGTTTGGTTTTCCTGGCCATTGGCTCTATGCCTCGGATAAACCCATCTTGCATTTAGTGGCTGCGGGCGATCAAGCGCTACAGGTTTATTTAGGGGAGAGTAGCAACCTCTATGGTTCTGGGCGTGTTGATCATTTGTCGTTTCGCGGCACAGATTTACACCAGATGCAGCAACATTTATGTCAGCAAGGGATGACTTTTCAGGAACGAATCGTGCCCGAAATTGGTGAACATCAGTTGTTCCTCGAAGATCCGAATGGCATCAAAGTAGAGGTGATTTTTCCCTATGCAAAGCACAACACCATCGTAGGGATTGCGATGGACAGACTCACCATTTTAGATACTAAGGAGATTGAGCATGCCAAAGATTGATTCTTTTAGGCGACAATTATTACAAACGCTGGGGCTGGGAAGCTTGGCATCTTTAGGGTTATTTCACCGAGGCGCAATGGGCATGAGTTCACAGAATGAGAGTACAAGCCTGAATAGCAAAAGTGCACAGGGTGAGCAGGTTATTCGCATGGGAGTGACGGACTTGAGTTTCCACCGCGTTACCGCGGCTGTAGTGGCTCAGGTAATAAGAGTTATGGGTAAAGAGGTACAACGAAGCTATGCACTGCATGAGGCTAATTTTGATCGGCTAGGTGAAGGCAAAGTGGATATGGTTTGTTCTGCATGGCTACCTCATAGCCATGGGATTTATCGACAACACGTTGAAGAGCGAGTACCTACGCAGCAACTCGGGCTGCATTATGAGCCCTATGCGCTCTGGGGTGTACCCGACTATGTGCCTGCAGAATTAGTGTCGAGCATTGAGGATTTACTCAAACCTGAAGTCCAGCAACGTATGCGGCCGACAATTCAAGGGATTGGTGAAGGCGCGGGAATTACACGCTTTTCTAAAAATATCATGGTGCAATATGGATTAACCGCGGCGGGTTATCAATTTAAAACTGGCACTCAGGCTGATTGTGTCGCGGCCTTTGAATCTGCAGCAGCGGTGAATGATTGGGTGATTGTTCCTCTGTGGCACCCTCAGTTTTTACATCACCAATACCGTATTCGTGAGCTTCAGGATCCAAGAGGTTTGCTCGGTGGTAAAGATAAAGCAGTGTTGCTTGCCCGTAAGGTGGAGCTAACGCGTAATTTCTCGCCGGAACAAATTAAGGTACTCGATAATATAGTAATGTCGAATCAAATTGTTGCAGAGCTCGATTATGCGGTTAATCGACAAGGGATGACAGAAGATGAGGCTGCAGCGAACTGGCTGATGACCAATCCTCAGCATTTGACAACTTGGTTAGCACCGCTCCTTGATCCAACGAAGACCTTGTCACACCAGGCGACATTATGATGATCACTCCTGAATCGCGGTTAATGACCGCAGGGGTTACATTACCTCAAGTCGCTAGGGGACTAGGGAATTACGAGCCCTATTCAATCGTCGGCAACCAGTTAATGACCTCGGGGCAGTTTCCCTATTTAAAGGGCATGCTTCAGTATCAAGGACAATTGGGAGCAGAGCATACCGTGAGTGAGGGATATGCTGCATGTCGTCTTGCAACTCTCAATGCCATTGCGCAATTAAAACAGGCTTGTGGTGAGCTTACGCGGATAAAACAAATTTACCGTTTGGAGGGTGTGTTGAATGTCCATGAATCTTGCTTTGAACATCCAAAAGCGCTTGATGGAGCTTCGGATCTTCTACTTGAAATATTTGGTGAAGCTGGGCGTCACAGCCGTATGATTTGGACAAATCCTGTTATGCCGCTTAACAGTTTGTGTTTAGTATATTTATTTGCCGAACTCTATCCTGATGACGAGCAAAAGTAATAAACGGTGTCTTAAGTCCAAGAGCGGAGTTTACCTCATTTGATGAGGCTAATAAGGCAATCGGGCATTACATAACCACTCCTTTTCTGACACGATTTTTAACCGCTAGTCTAATATAGGACATATTTAAACAAACGAAAGTGTCAGAAAAAGAAAAACCCAGTCATTAGACTGGGTTTAAATGTATTTTACAGCTTATTCTTACATTACTGTAATTACAGGGATCTAGAACGGGATATCGTCATCCCAACCATCATCCAAATCTGGAGTCACGTTTTGCTGTGGCTGTGGAGCAGGACGCTGCTGAGGTGCAGCTGGTGCAGCTTGAGGCTTAGGTGCATAACCACCTTGCTGTGGCGCTTGGTAACCGCCTTGTGCTGGTGCTTGTTGCTGTTGTGGTTGCTGGTAACCGCCTTGTGCAGGAGCTTCCTGAGGCTTAGGTGCATAACCACCTTGCTGAGGAGCTGCTTGCTGTGGCTTAGGTGCATAACCACCCTGTTGAGGTGCTTGCTGTTGTGGCTGCTGGTATCCGCCTTGTGCTGGTGCACCAGGAGCTTGACCTTGACCACGACCGCCTAACATTTGCATTTGACCGCCTTGATCGACAACCACTTCAGTGCTGTAACGATCTTGACCACTTTGGTCTTTCCACTTACGCGTCTGTAGCTTGCCTTCAAGATACACTTGAGAACCTTTACGCAAGTATTCACCCGTGATTTCAGCCAATTTGCCAAACATCACTACGCGGTGCCATTCTGTGCGCTCTTGCTTTTGACCTTGTGGGTCTTTCCAAGATTCACTTGTCGCCACGGTAATGTTGGCTACGGCATTGCCGTTCGGCATGTAACGAACTTCAGGATCTTGTCCTAAATTACCTACCAAAATTACTTTATTGACACCACGACTGGCCATTGAAATCTCCTGCTAAATTTATAAATTTTTACTAATCGACAGAGCGTAACACAGCTCTGGCTTCTCTCAAATCGAAATGCTCATCTACTTTTAAATAAGCGACTTTCGACACAAAGTGAGTTGACTATAAACGATGAAGATAAGAAGTAACTAAATGGCGAATTTTAAACAGGTTAAGGAACTTAAACTCTGTCATTAGCAGCTACTTCCCTCAAGATTATCAAATAATATCGACTAAATATCATAGACCACAAAATGATCTGCTTTAGATCTCCTATCACTCAGAGAAAGCTAATGAGTACAGCAGACAGTAAAAAGCCCGAGTCATAACACTCAGGCTTGTAGATATTACCAATTTAAGTTTGGCTATCAACGTTTACAGTCCTTTTGATCTTTGAGTGCAAATGGGTTCTCTATACATAGATTATGAGCCTGCTGCATATATTCACGCTGCACCGCCTCTTTCTTCGATTGAACTTCCTTCTGCTTATGGTAAAGCGCCAAACGCTCATCCAATTCAATCTCCACTCTTTCTGACAATGCCACCTGACACTCAAAGTCAGTACTAGCACAAGCTATCTCTGCATTAGCAGAGCTGGCCAGTACAAAACTAAGCATGATGACTGGCAATCCAATAGCAAGTGCATTTGCGATTTTAGATTTACGTTGACTATAAAGTGGTAACTTCGGCAGTAAAACTGAGCGCGAAGCAATTGCTTTATAATTAACAGAGTATCCTGTTGATTCCATGATGTTCCCTTAATTCGGTTTAACGTTATAAAAAGATGGTAAGTTATTGGTGGCAACTCATTAAAGTGACTCTCGATGCTTTCCCTTGTATAGAATTTAGAGCATCGAGGTACCATTAACTAAGAGCTGTTGCGATTAAAACTTGTACGTTAGACCAATAACTGTTTTAGTTTCCCACTCACCTTTCAAACTATCTGATGATGGTACTGCTACTAATTTAGGCTCCGCTGTATCAGCGCGGCCCGCTTTTAAGTACACATTGAAATTGTCTGACACTTGGTAACCAGCGACGGCGAACACTTCACGTTTCTCATCTTTGAAGCCTTCAAAGCGATCTTGAGTGAAGGAAGCTTCAACACCGGCACTTAGGCCATTGTCAAAGATGTAGCCAGTACCAATTTCGCCACGGTATTCTTTAACAGTGCTATTGGTAAAAATTTCTGCCCCTGCAGGCGTATAACCCGAGAGTTCAGGTGTTGGACCTTGAAGCTTAAGACGGTCTTTGCGCATTGCACGACCTTCGACATAGGCGTAGAAATTGTCAAAGTTAGTTTGTACCTTGATACCGCCACCTAATCCGCCTTTATCAAAGCCTTCACGCTTACCATCTTCTAGGTTACGTTCGCCAGAGTATGCCGTTTCAGCAGCAAAGAATGGGATAACCGATACTGCTCCAAAGTTGAAGTCGTAACCTAGTTGAGTTTCAACATTAGTGTGCTTATCTTGTGTAGTGAATTCTGCTTCGACTTTACCTGTGAAGCCGTTGAGTACTTCTGTATTTGCACTTGCTGTGCCTACAGATAGCGCGAGTAGTGTTGCGATAACGATTGCTGACTTTTTCATAATGTTCATCCTCATAGATTTGATTTTTAAGTTATTTAGCAAATCGAATTATTTCGTAAGCTTGCTAAGTGAGGCTATTTTCACATTGATAAGCGAATTCATTAAACCAATTACTATATGCATATCGAATAGGTTGGGTGATTGAATGATTAAAGTAGTCAGCTCTGATTCAGATTGAATCTGATGCTTGCTATGTCAATGAAGCTAAACCGATGAAATAGCTAATATGGCAATAGAACATCCGACATTTTTTACAGAAGGGAATATGAATCAAGACTGATTTAAGCAGTCTTACTCAATATTATTGAGTGTCTACTCGCGCTTAGGCTGCCAATTAAAAATTGACGTGAGCGGTGAATATAGGAGTGACAGGCTACATAGCTTTCCAGCTTAAAAAAGTACATTTCATCAGCACTAATTTGGCCAAATAACCTCTAATACCATCTTTATAAAACCCACAGCTATCATTGGCGACGATTGCGGTTTTGGCCCTCATTTTGAAGGCCAAAAAGGGCCAACAGAGTGGCCCTTTTATCTGACTGAAATATGAATCCCTAGATCCATTCAAGTGTTAGCGATAGTGCGGACTCTATTGCTGCAGCTTGATTTTGTGCTCAACGAGAGTAGCCAGAGCTCCTGTTAAAACTGCAACTCTCACTTATTGTATTAGCACGCTAAAGGAAGAGGCTTAAAGAACTCCCGAGTCCGCTGTAGTATGACGAAGAATAAGCCGTTATTCCAAATCACTCCTTTAAGCTTACATACTGAAGCGTTTTAGATTATTAGTCTGTGTCTAATCACTTTGTACTCAAGCATGATTACTTGAGGATTCTTATGCGGAAAAGGAGCAACAAAGCTCCTTCTCGAATAAAAAGTTAGCAGGCAACTACCAAGCCCCACCAAACTGCAAATACATGGTCCACTCTTCTGGCCCTTTGGCAATATCTATACCGGTTCTTAAACCAAGTTGGCGTGCTAGCAGATATCTAAAGCCAGCTCCTTGAGCATTTTGCCATTCAGCCTGATTAAAACTTTGATCGTTATTAACCGCTTTACCGGTGCCAGCAAAGCCGAGTATTGTCCATCGATCATCGATGTCATAGCTAACTTCAACTTCAGCAAGCGCGGTATTGTCAGCTTGATAGCGCATTGCCGCCATGCCGCGCATATCAATAAAGGGCTTAGCGTAAAATGGTGCACCGTCTGTGGTTGATTTAGCATCAAGTCGCATAGCAACGCCCCACTTTGGTGCCACTCGATGATAGGTCTGAACAAATGCATGATAATCCTGATAGTCAAAGTCACCACCAACACCTTTGCCATGCATATTGGCTTTGAGACCCGCTTTGGTTCCTGTCCTAGCTGAGAATTGGTTATCACGACTATCGTATGTGACCTTAAGGCCTACGTGTGCGTCATTACTGTCCAGTGCGAGAGGATCGACGCCAGGCAGCATCGAAGACATATCAAAAGATGCTTCTGAATTCATATTGACGTAATCGGCACCAAGAAAGAAGTTACTGCCCGCTATTCTAAAATCGATATCTTGAAAGAAGTACAAGCCCTTTATATTAAAGTTGTTGGCTTGACCTGATGTTTCACCATAGTATTTCAAGTTAAACTCAGCACCAAATATACCGCCTAAGTAACGTATATTGTCGTCTTGCCAGTTTCCGGAGTGGAACACACCAGCAAGTTTACTGCCGTTACTCGTCGCTGCACCAACAACACCCGTGACACTGGGTGGAATATTAGTGACTTCATCGGGATATAGTTCTCGCTTAGCCTTCTGCTCATCAGTTTCATGAAAGAACAACAACGCAGCACCACCGCCCGTCCCTACTGCCGGCTCTGTAATAATCAGTGGAATAGGCATAAAGCCTGCTGAGTTATCCAAGATCCACTGACTTGCATCTATACGCCCATCTTTAGGATCGGTAAAACCATCCATAAAGCTTGCAGAGGCAAGACTAGGCAACATCATTAGCGATATCGCGGCTGCAGTTAAAGCGGGTTTAATACTACGATTGTTCATGTTGACTCCCCCAAGGAATACACGCGCAGAGATCACTCGGCGCGTAAATTTGACTATTAGTCGTTAAAGATTATGTCATCGGTAATGGCATCTTCAATTGCCATATCATCAAGCTCATCCATGATTAGGCCATCCTCGAGATCTCGCATGTCTCGCTGACAGCGGTCACGCTTGATCTCTCCTTCAATAAGCCCGTCAAGTGCACCAACGGCAGCACCAATTTGTGCTCCACGCATAGCCCCGCCTCTACCATCAGCTATTGCACCCAAGCCGGTGCCAACGAGACCACCTTCTAAAGCGCCACCGACCATCTCTCCCAACGTATCGTCGCAGTAATCTGCATATGAGCTAGTCGCTACGCAAGTAAGTGCAAGAGTGGCTGTCAGTAATAGATTTTTAAGTTTCATAGTCGTACCTCATGTAGTTAGTGTGTAAATCTTGAGGCTATTTTACTCAGCAACAGCCAATACAAGGAGTTGGTTACCATTCGAAAATCGAATGGTTTATTTTGAGTTGATAAAACCATAAAGGGATAAGCACACTTGCATTGTTGTGAGCTATTTATATGAGTGCTGTATTTGTCATAACATTTTTATGAATAAGTATTATTGAGAGAGCTTAGAGATAAGAGGCCTAGTTGAAGCTAAGCCTGCTTTGAAAAGAAAAATGAGCAGCATATAGAGCAAAGGATAATCAATAGCTATAACATCACTTCTGCTGAAATAATCTTAAAGCCCTTCAAGTCCTCGCTTACTGCGCGGCGTGTAACTTGTACTTTAGCGCCTTGAAGCGTTCTATCATTGACAAAAACTTTGTCTGTTAGACGCTCGCTGGTGTGCTTATTCTTGTGCTGATAATTAAAACTGTATCGCACTAGATAAATCATCAAGGGTTCTCCCATCTTAATAAGTAAGGCTTCTCAGTACTGCCTATTTTGAGAAGCGGCCTAACCCCAAGTCATGATGTTTGCTAAACCTTGCCCTGCCAACCTTCTTCATTTAACACACCTATTCTCTGTTAGATGTGGCTTAAATAAGCTGAAACTCGCTGTAAAGAGATCTAAATTCATGCAACAGCTAATTCCATCAGCAGACAATCCAACGGGTATTAACACCACCTGCTTTATACCAGTACAAAATAGGAAGACTAAAGACGCTAGCATCTAATGAACTCTATCTAATTGTTTAAATTTAACAAACCTTAGTTGGGATCTCTTCTTACCTTATCGGAGTTAGCAAACTTTCCTAAGTTAGTAACTATTGGTGAAACGAATACATAAAAGCTTGATTGAGCTAGTCCTCAAGATGCTATTCGTTATTCGAATACAATGTAGTTATTGGTATAAGTGTTTTGATTGGATAATAGCCGCAGACAAACATTGAGGAGCAATAAAATGTCAAGTAAACACTTAAGTTCACTATTAAATAATGTTCTGCAACAGCAGCAAAATCCAAATAACAAAACAGATAAGACAAACATGCTAGATAAGGCGGTAATTTTCATTACAACTGTCTCTTTATTGTCCTTTTTTGTTATTTATGAAACGATGCTAGATGAACAACTTCATATCCAAACATTGCTAGAGAATTTTTTATTGTAGTACCTCTAACTACAATGTATGTTCAAAGTTCAATTCACCTGAGTTCCATTAACGACAAAGTTCCATTAACGACAAAGTTCCATTAACGACAAAGTTCCATTAACGACAAAGTTCGACAAAGAATATATGGCTAAATATGTAAAAATATAGTCAGGCGAAAACTTAACAACACAAGTTGATTATTAAATTCCCACAATCTAATTCTGACATCACTCTAATGCTAATTCAGCTAAAAATAGTAGTACCTATCAAACTATTAACCTGCGATTTGAAAAATATTATCTAGCTCTAAATACACCCTGCGTTAATTACTCACCTTATGACATCAAAAACAAACAACCTAAAAATGTAATTAATCTCTAACTATTAGTTAAACTAAGTGCTTAACCTCTCCTACTCTACAAATAAAATACTTCATGAGTTATAAATTAAACACTCCGTGAATACATGGCCAAAAGATTAAATTCTACGAACAACAATATAACCTAATGACTATTTAAGACCTCAACATTACAAAGTATTCGATTTAGCAATAATACCTAACTTAATCTATTTCTTACCTTCTGGGATACTGGCGTCAGTTAATTATAACAACCTAATCCCAGAGGAATGACCATGAAAACACTTAATTCAAAACTGACAGCAACAGTCGCAGCACTATCTATCGCTACCTTATTCTCATTTAACGCTATGGCAGCTGAGCCTGAAGCAGAGGTGAATTATGGTGACCCTACCGCGAGTTTCTCTACTGTTGGTATTTCAGCAAGTAAAGATACCACCCAACTAAATGGCATGATGGGATTCGGCAGCAATATTTTCTCATTGGATCTTGCAGCTGATAACAAAACCGGAGAGATGAATGGTCGTGGGCGCTACTTCCATGTCACCGATGGCCTTGGATATTCAATAGATGTACTGGCTGATGCCAACTCTCAAACAGTACTTGGTGGACTTATCTATAAGTTCCAGGTCTCTGATAATATCTCAATTTTCCCGATGTTGAGTGGTGGTGCAACACAAGTTAAACGTCCAATGGAAGATAACAAGTACGACCGCTCAGGTATTGCACAAGCAGGCGTGTATGCCATGTATGGATTTGATGCTGGTCACTGGCTGTACGCTAACCCCAAAACGACTTATCACTTAAAAAACAAAGAGTTTATCAACCAAATAGAGGTCGGTGGTGGCTTTATGGTTACAAATAACATCTCTGTGGGTGCCAAAGTTGAATATACTGCTGAGCACAAAAATCAGTTTGGTAGCATGAAAGCGGATACTGTGACTTGGTTCCAAGCAAACTACTACTTCTAAAGCTAAGGCTCTATTATTCATAATAAAAACACCGCTAATTAATATAGCGGTGTTTTACATATTATAGATAACCATTCTAGTTACTACCGACTCTCTCTTTGTCGATTGCTATAAGCTCCGCTCTAACAAAATACTATCTTAGTAATAATCAATTCATCCGACATTTTCGCCATCGCTCACTAATGCCAATGCTGTAGAGTGGCGTTACCATTGTGAGTGTCGTTGCTACACATCAGTGACACTCACTAACTTGTCTACTGAAATACTCTATGGCTAATAAATGGGTATTGCTTATAGCTACCGACAAGGTGCAATTTATTGTCACATCACCGGTGAAACTTGATCACAAAATACCTAACAGAATATTTCATTAACCACATCGACAGTATGCCCTTATTGGTCGCGATGAGACTAATAGGCAGCTCTCAAGCTAGAGTTCAAAACTTCCATAGGATAACGCGGTATCTCCCCTGCATCACCGAATTAAAACCTGTTGATAGCTCTATACAAGAGAGGCTTGCCAGTAACGCCATCAACCACAATATTGGGAACGGGCAACGAAAAAGGAGTAATAAATATAGCTCGCGAAATAGCATCTTCAAAGGGTGGGCTGATTAATGCCGTTAAGCACGAAAGGATCCAGAGTCGAACTTGTAGGCTCATTTTATTTAAAAAATGAATTAGATCTATTACCCAGCGAGTTCATTCGCTAATAAATACAATCATCAATCACTATTCAAGTTTCCCAATCATGACTAGTCATAGACTTTCACGCGTTGAGCGAGTCTAAGTATAATTAGGGATATCTTTGCGAGCCTTGCAGCGGCTTCTATATAGATTATATTAGCCTTGATAGTTATGACGTTTAAATTTTATTTAAACGCTAGGGTGCCAATTTCCTCTCTGGTGGCGTCAAGCGCACTTTGACCTGCCATCCAATATTTTGCGTGAAAAATGCTATTGCGCCCAATAGCCAAACGATTGGGAGCTTAGATAAATGGCTAAGCTAATAGATTAAGGAGCAGTAACGACGTAAGTGATAGCGTCCTCTGGCCCGCCAAAAGAAGCTTTTATCGTGATTGGCTTACCGACTTTTTGGGCCGTTGCAGCAATCGTTATTTGAGGAATACTAAATTTTAAAATGCTTGTATTACCTAATGACCAAGTTGCTTCATTTGACACTAACCTAGATGAAATATCGCTATATTTAGTGGTTGCAACAAAAAGTCCTCTCTTTTTAATAACGCCAGTTTTATTAGCAAATTAATAACGAGTGATATCGACAGCTACTGATCTTAACGTAATTATTACTGGCGACTTTGGCTTTGAAGAACCGCTTGAACCGCCACAACGGATTCACATTAACAAGTAATTAATTTTGTCGAGCAGGTCATTTTATACCTTCTAGAAGTGGATTATAGATTCTAATCACTTTAGCTAAAAAATAATTTCTGTTAACGTTCCCCAACCTTTTATTAGATTATTAGCAGATAATTTCAAGATAATTAAGGGAACGTTTTTATATTGACCACTATTGGTAACCCAGGCTATTAAAGCTCATTAAATAACGCAAGAAATTGAAAATGATCTTCTGTCTGCGCGAATATCTGCCATTGTGTCATTTGCAAAATCTTTTGCTTGACGACTATTTGAAACATCAGGATCTAATTCAATCAAACGTTCAAAAGCTAATTGAGCCTTGGCATCATTATGTTCGTCTACAGCAATCAATGCCTTCAACCACACGCTGGCTAATTTAGCACTTGCTACACTGCTATTTTCGGCCGCTGAAGCATACACTCTAGCTTTTACATGATGACAATCTCTTAAGGCCAAAATACCATCAACATTGTCTTTCCCATACGCTCTTTCAAGAAGCGGAACGTCATCTAACAAGGCATTGTTTGCGGTCATTGTAGTGCGTAACTTCATTTTATCTTCACTACGCTGTTGCACTTTATCAAGTTCAAGACGCTCTTGTTCAATTCGAAGTTTTTGTTGTGATTCACTTTTGGCAATCACATTGGCTTTTATAGCTTCTTGTTCTTGCGCCTTGGCGCCACCAACGAGTGCACCGCCGACTCCGCCAACGGCTGCACTTACAATAATATCTTCGGTATCACCACCTAGAATAAGTGAGGTAAAGGCTCCTAAAGTAGCACCTGTTTGTGCACTTTTACCTACTTGTGTACTAGGAGATGCGCAAGCCGTCATACCGACCGCGACGGCTAATAGCAGCATTTTATTTTTCCAGTTTGCGTTCATTTTGGTTCTCACCCTTTCAGTTTATTAAGGTTTAAAATATGAAGCACTTTCTTAGTCGTCTAAATCAATCTCTGTAGCGACCAACTTATTATTTAGATATATATAATCCACTTCGACATACATACCAGGACGTAAATCTGAAAAGTTCATTCGTGAATTTTCGATACGTGTGCGGTTATCAACCAATAACTTAGTGTTATGGATCTCAATTGTTTGCTGTTGATTATCAACTGAACTAATAATACCTTCTATTTCAGCTGCGATTGCTGACGAGCTTAGATAAATCAGTGAAGACGTAATGATAATGGCTGTGTTTTTAATTAATTTTTTCATGTTAAATTCCTAGATGTTTTTACAATTAATATGGTTTTATCTTGTGTCAAAACAGACTCAATTTTTTACGAGTATTCAAATGAATAAATTGTTATTCAATGAGTAACCCCTTTAAAGAGGTTACTCACTTGACCTTAGAAACAAACTTGCGTGTATTCTGAGAAGAGTGGGTTGTCACCTGCTACATAAGCACAACCATTCACAGTATCGAAGATGACAGACTCGACAGTCACGAAGTCAGAGCTATATTTTGTGATGTTAATAGGCTTTTGCTGCAAGATGTACTTCATGCCATTCACATCACGCTCTTTTGCATAGCTAATGAAAGTATTACCTGCATCTTCACGAGCGAAGGTATCAACAAATTTTTCATTGGCTTGGCGCAAAGGTGTATGAGATAAAAATTCAGCACGCATTTCTGCCGTATGATTGGCGTGAGCAATACCGCCTTCACCACGAACGATACGAGTACCATTGGTTGTCATTTCAATTGAACCATAGTCGCCAGAATCATCTGCCACGGTAAAGTTTAATGAGACGTGAGTTGTGTAATCTTTAAGTTTGTTAAAGGCCTCTTTCACGCTGGCAGACGATGTAATAGCGGCAAAAGCGGCATCGGTAGTGATGACATTTTGAGTGTCAACAGTTGCTGATGCTCCACTTGGCTCCCCCATGAAGTTAAGGACTGCAGCAGTGTGTTTGCCCATACCTTGGAAGTGACCACCATCAGTGGCTAAGAAAATAGTGTCATCTGTTTTAATGACTGAAGTATCACCTTCATGTAAAAAACCAATGTTCAAATCATTGTTTAATCCGACAATACCCGTTTCGGCAAAGGCTAGGGTTGTGCAGCCATTCATCGATTCGGCGGCTTTTTGTAATGAAGCAGTATCGTCAGCATTAACAAACCCTTTGTTGATGTCCCAATCCGCTTGTGCGATGGCCGCGAACAACATATGAACGGGTACGCCTCTAATTTCAGCTTGGCGTTCCATGATGGCAACATACTCAGGTGCGACTTTACGGTTATTTTCAACTGCATTTTTTGCAATTTCGATGACTGCTTGCTCTGCTTCACCACGAGGCATAGTCGCTAACTTTTGGGCTATGGCTTCGCTACCTTGACCGGTTAAGTCGACAATGACGGCGCCATTCTGTACTGCAGTACGCTCTGGTTGATAGTAATCAAGTACATCACCCGCAACATTAGCCGCTGCAACATTGAAAGAAAGAGCTGCGATTGTGGCGGTTGCTAAAATAGACTTTTTCATAATGTAATTCCTTCAAATGTTTTTTAAATGCGATTTGATTTCGTTTTGATGGAGTAATAATACGAGACAAACAGAGATACTTTAAGTTAGCTATTATTCGAATATCGAATGGAAAGAGATGCGGCTCAGAATCATATGTGGATACTGAGTTAAAGGAGAGATTAATGATGGCAGGTGTCCGTGCTAATACCGCGGAGCGAACATTTGATTAAAGATAATTTGTTTCGGTGGCACCAATAAAGTGAGGTGTATGAGCAGTAGCCTCTATTCGCCATCCATATTAAGAAAGGCAAATGTGAATTGATAAACTGCTTCGTACGTTGATAGTGCGATGTAGTCTGATGTAGTCTGATGTAGTCTGATGTAGTCTGATGTAGTCTGATGTAATCAAACTTCCAGAATTACACGTTATTAAAAGTGCAGACGATTTTACAAGCAAATAGTCTTTAATATTCATACTTGCATGAGTGTAATAAGGCCAAGACTGGAAAGACTCGGCTGGTATCTCTTTCACATCATAACCAGAATAAAAAGTAGCTTGATTAACTTAATCAGCTGCTTGCTCAAATAGGGGGGCTTTTTAATAAAAAAAGGCCATGTAATCAACCTATAAACTAACTGGTTGACTGCATGACTGACTGATTACCTTATTGGGCTAGCGCCAGATGATGAACATCTACAACTGTTTTAGTCCACTCTTTATCTATTTCGCCTGCTATTCTAATCTTTGTTGAAGGCGTGACAGCAATGCCGTTCAACTCTTCATGGTCAATTTCAACTTCAACTTCGCCTGTCGCATCTTTAAAAATGTAATGCTCAGAACGAATCTGCTTAACGAGATATCCTTCCAAAGTAACGTATTGATCGTCAGACATGCTTGCAATGGATTTTACTGATGATGCTCCGCTAGATGACCCTGTTCCAATAAACTCAGCAGAAACTGTGCTGGATAACATGGATATCAATAAAATGCTGATTAGTTTTTTCATGGTAACTACCTCTGTATGTGTTTGTTTGTTTGTTATTAATGTAATTTCTTCAAATGTTTATTAAATGCGATTTAGCTGCGTTTGATGGAGTAATAATACGAGACAAACAGAGATATTCTAAGTTAGCTACTATTCGAATAACGAATGGCAAGCGATGCGGCTCAGAATCATATGTTGTACTGAATTAAGGGAGAAATTAATGATGCTTGGTGACCGTACTAACGACCGCAGCGTGAACATTTAATTAAAGGTCGTTCGTTTTGGTGGAACCAATAAAGCGAGGTGTATAAGCAGTAGCCTCTATTCGCCATCCATATTAAGAAAGGCAAATGTGAATTGATAAACTGCTTCGTACGTTGATAGTGCGATGTAGTCTGATGTAATCAAACTGCCAGAATTACACGTTATTAAAGGTGCAAACGATGTTAAAAGCAAAGAAAGAGCTGACTTCAGCTCTTTCAATCTTGCAGCTACTTAATGCTTACTTACGCAGCTGTTCGATGATTGCGACACTTCGCTCAATAGTATCTACTGCTTTTTCTGCTTCAACATTATCAGCCCAATCTTGCTGATTAATGACCGTTATACCGTTAGTCATATCACTGAATGCAAGCTGACCGAATGAGCCGAATGACACGATAATGTTTTTATCTGCAATGGTGTACGACTGCATGTCGTAAGTCATTGCTCCAGCAGCTGAAAGCATAGTGCCTGCATCAGTTTGATTTAGCACATCGTTGCTTGTATCTGCTAATTCTTTGTAGAAAGATACACCCGCTTTTCCTTGCGCTATATACTGGGCGAATAAAGCATAATCCACCGCGCTAGTATTAATACCAAACGAGGGTGACGTTGTGCCATCAGAGGTTTTGGCTATCTCAATAATATCGTGACCACCAATCTCTTCATGTAAGTCCCCTAATAATACTTGGAAAGGTTTTCCGTGTACTTCAGCAAGTATCAGTCCTAGGGTATCCGTGTTCTGGTCAGTGTAATCCCAGTGTTCACCGCGCTTAAATTTACTGGCCTTAGCCGCTTTGATGGCCTTTAAGTGACCGACCGGTTCTCCAGCATTTTGCAAGCCAATTTCTTTTTCCCACTCATAACCGTTAGACCCTGGAGTATGGTAATTACTTAATGCTTCTATACCACTGTCCATAATGGCGATACTGCGAATTGTGGCGCCACCAATGATAGAGCCTTTCAGTTCCGGCAGGTATTGCTCTGCCTTAACGTCTAAGTCAACAAGACCTGCATCAATTGCTTTACCTAGCAACACACCAACATAGGTTTTAGAGGCTGACTGGAGATTATTAACCATCCCTTTTTTGAAGCCGTTGTCGTAGTGCTCGGCCAATATTTCATTGTTTTTCATCACAACGAAGCCTTTGGTGTTTGTTTCAATTAAGTTGTCACGAAAACTTTGACCGTCTTTAAATTCTGTAGACAAATCTAATGAATGAGAGACTGTTACAAGCGCTGGATTAGAAGATGCAGGCATTTCGTATACCCCGTAACGTAAGTAGTCTTTAATGTGCATACTTGCATGGGTGTAATAAGGCCAAGACTGAAAAGACTCAGCTGGTATATCTTTCACGTCATAACCAGAATAAAAAGTAGCTTGATTAACTTCATCAGCTGCTTGCACTGCACCCATTGTTGTTGCTAAAGCAACTGCGATGACGATTGCTTTGATTGATGTTTTCATAATGTTATTCCTTCAAATGTTTATTAAATACAATTTAATTTCGTTTTGATGGAGTAATAATACGAGACAAGCAGAGATACTTTAAGTTAGTTACTATTCGAATATCGAATGGGAATAAATGCGGCTCAGAGCCAAATGTGGACACTGAATTAATCATGGTAGCTGTCCGTGCTAACGACAGCGGAGTGAGCATGTTGTTAAAGGAGATTGTGTCGGTGGAACCAAAAAAATAAGTAATATGATCAACCAAGGTTATTCACCTCCCTTATCAAGGGGAGCTATAGCCTTTCGTACAGTTTGACCTTCACTCCATTATTACTGTCATTCTAAACCTCCTTAGATAGTTAACTCAGCGGGCTACTTCATACGCAAAGGCTTAATCCTTGATGTCGGTCTCTGTACTTATTACCTCGCCAATTAATAACCCTGAGCCTCCATTACTCTACCTATTGAATCGTTTACCTATTCGACTTGCCAGTACATCCTAACCAAATGATTCAGGAAAACGATGAGGAGATCACCTCAACCAAGGAATACCGTGAATCAAAAAACAAATATTGATTGAGGAAATGATTATGAAAAAAGTTTTATCGCACTTGCTTTAGTAGCGCTAACGGGTTGCTCAGCTAACCAACTTGACGGTAATGCCGCTTCTATTAGAATAATGGACGCAGAACCGCAGAACTGTAATTTTCTCGGTGAAGTCGATAGCCCACAAGGGAATTGGTGGACAGCAGACTTCACTGCTGATCGCGATATTCTGATCGGGGCCCGTAACGAAGCTAAGAATCAAGCTGCAGCGCTAGGTGCAAATGTCATTGTATTAAAGAAAAGTGTCGATAATAGTAACGAAGGAATCGAGGCTTATGGTAGTGACAAAGGCGCTGTAATTTCAAGCACCAAAGGCACCTACAGCAGTACTGTGATTGGAGAAGCTTTCAACTGCCCACAAAGCTAATTACCACTATAGAAAACACGTAATCAGCCTAACTGCTTACGTGTTCTTATAGAATAAAGAGTAACGGAAAACATATTCTAAATAAGGTCTTCACATTGCTAAAAATCGATAAGTGTCAATTAGCCAGAAGATAAAACTAGGGCTATGGTTTGCTCTGTAAATACAGTCGAAAATGACGTTATTTAGTCAGTTCTTCAATGATAAAGTTAGCGACTGGGCCATGTTGTAAATTAGAACGCCAAGTTATTTCTACCGTACTCACCATTCGAGAGCGTTGAAATTCAGGCATAAATTCAATCAGAGTGCCAAAAGCGAGTTTCTCATCTAAAAGACCTTTGGGAAGAAAAGCCCAACCTAGCCCTTGCTCAACAAGTCTAATGAGATCATCTTGATCATAAGCCTGCCAGATTTGCTGGGACATCTTAGTAATAGCCGAAAGCGCACCATTTTCAATCATACTGCTACAAACGATTTGTCGTTCAGCAATTAATGTTTCATTATCGACGAGTTCCATATCGGCAAATTTAGAATCAGGACTGCATACACATGTCCATTCAAGTTCGTAAAAATTAACGAAATCTAGATTATCAGGCACAGCCTTTGAAGGAAGGCCAATCCCAATACTAACCTCGTCATTTAAAATTGCTTTAGACAAATGCTCGCCACTCAGTTTAACAAGCTTAACTTGAGTGAAGGGGAATTTTTGTGCCATTTTTTCTAATGTTGAATCGATAGTATAAAGAGGGACTAACGGATCCAACGCAATTGTTACTTGATCTTCAACCTGCTCAACCGCACCTTGCGCATAACTTTCTATTCGTTCCGCTTGGCGTAACAAGATTTTAGCTTGTTGATATAATCGCTCCCCTTGCTCTGTCAAAGTGGGGTATTTAGTTGAACGATCAAAAAGTGTCACCCCAAGATCTAACTCTAAATTACTTACACCAATACTCACCGAGCTTTGGCTTTTTCTAATATGTCGTGCTGCTGCAGAAAATGAACCTTTTTCTGCAGCAGCGATAAATGCATTTAGCTGTTCTAAATTGAGCATGTTTAATCCATTCGATGACTTGATGGGTACCAATCAAAACCATTCGCACAGCCTTGACAAGATGAACTCATAAACAAACGTAACACGAACTAAGATCTAAAGGAATGACGATGAAACCATCCCTTTTGGTACTATCAATTACTGTATTTTCAACTACAAATTTAACCATCACACCTGTGCAAGAGCCAATTAATGATGGTGAGCTTACTGCCTGCTTCAACGGCGCTGATAGCACTCGTTATATGTAAAACCAAAAAATGACTATCAAACAGCAAAAAAATGATGAGCTAGGTAGAAGTAGCTGCTGGCTTTATCTTTGCTGAGACTTGGATTCAAGCTAATAGCGACTTCTCACTAGAGACCAGCGCACAGATACTAGCAGTGCCAAATAGTGCTGCTTTTCTACGGTATAAAACATAACGTATCCTGAACTCGCTAACCTTTCTCTGTAAAAACTTTTCTCTTTGATAATAATGGGAGAATACACATTAACGTAATAGCCAGAAAAACAACCAGTTCAGACAGCACCCAACCTCTTAGTAAAATATAGGGGCCCAATGCAGCTCCTGTTGTTTGAGCTGCCACCGATAACCTAATAATATCCCCTTGCTCGTCAGTTTCAGAAATAGTCCCCATAAACAGCGGCAGCAAGAAATTCCAAAACATCATGAACAAACTAACAGCGACAAAATAAAGTAACTGACTTTCGGTCGTAAACAACAGGATGATGACTCCAGCTTGTGCAAACAACGCTGAAATAGTTAGCATTTTTTTATATCTACTTAGAGATGCTAAGCTCGCTAAAATAGCCCCCACCAAGCTAAACATCGTCCCCATGGCCAAGATCCTACCTTGCTCTTTTGGCTGAATAAGCAGCTTGTCTCCCACTACACTCAACATTGACCAGCAGCCAGAATGGGTCAAAAGAATCATGAATACTGCAGCCAAGGCTAATATTTTAGTATTTAGATCAGCAGTTCCAACACTGAATTGCTCCAAGGGTTCAATAATCTCAAACTTTGGTAAAGCAAGCAGTAAGATGCTAAAGCTAGCTAATAAGAAAAAGAAGCTATCGACACCAAACTCTTGTATCACATAGGGTAATCCGAGGAAGAGTAATCCGCTATATAGCATCTGCAGCGCAATAGCCTTACCAAAGGCTAAATCGGGGTTCAGCTCTTGAGATAACGACTCATAACTTAAAACAAGAATAACCCCTGCCGCAACGCCTGAAATAGCCCTTAATGCTAAAAAAATATTGATATCATCACAGTAAGCACTCGCTAAGTGCGTTGCTGCTAACACAATAATAGCGAATGTTTCATTAATCCTGACAGAGCGAAACCGAACTAAGAAGTAGCAAAGAATTGAAGCAAGTGCAAAGCCCATCAACTCAACTGTTGCTAAATAGCTAAGGTCATAAACTGAGGTCTCAAACTGTACTGAGATTGCATTTAAATAACTGGGTAACAACAAGAATATACTAGAGGCGACAGCAAGTTTAATGCTCGTGGATAAAGATTGGAACTTGTTTGAATATAGGGTCACATATCAGCCTAATAACAACATATCAGAAAATAACTTTAGCCAATATCAGCTAATATGTAAACAATGTGAACTAAGTGAACTAAGTGTTACCTAGCCCGATTCAATAAAGTCCATACATTAGAATATGCTTGTTATCTCAATGCTGAATGATCACTATTTCTTGCATCAATTTATAATGAAAGATAAATAACCCACACGGATTTAACAGTAAAGATATTGATTTTAAAAGATAATATAAAAAACAACAACGAGATAATAACAATAAATCTTACGTAATTTCTATTTACGCTCATTAAAACCAAGCTAATTTCTACATAATGAGTGACGCACAGCAGAGTAAATGGATGAATGATTAGCTTTCACTCTTACAAGGATCACTTGTTAAAAACCAAAGAGATATTGCATCCTAGCAACAATGCATTAACCTTATTCCAGTTATTACAATTTAATCACGTTTTGTCTTTAGGATTATTATATGCATTTTCAGGCTTCTGTTATTAGTCGAGCAATCGCTGCGTCAATTTGTCTTATATCTATGCCGAATATAGCTGAAGCACAGAGTGAGATTTTTGAAAGTCAATCAGGCACAATTTCGGAGGTTGGCGATATTGTACAAATAGCCCTCCCAGCCGGAGCCTTGATTGGTAGCTTATGGATTGGTGACACAGAAGGTGCCTGGCAGTTAACCAAAGGCGTTGCCACCACTGCAGCTATTACTCACACTCTCAAGTTTGGCTATGAGCGCCTCAGACCCGATGGCAGTGAAGCAAACTCTTTTCCTTCCGGCCACACTTCTGCGGCATTTTCTGGCGCGGCTTATATCCACCATCGATATGGCAACGCATGGGGGATCCCTGCGTACGCAGCAGCAGCCTTCGTCGGTGGCAGCCGCTTGTGGTCCAACAGACATTATGTCGATGATGTATTAGCGGGTGCCTCTATTGCGGTCATGAGCAGCTTATATTTTACCGATCCTTATAATCGAACAGATCTTGTGATTGCACCAAGCTTTGGTGAAGACCATATAGGCTTAGCCATGAGTTATACCCCCGGCCTTGCGGGCAATAAAAGTCAGCCATCATCAAAAGGAAGTAGCGGTTGGGGTGAAAAAAAGAGTGAACTTAAACACAGCTACTCACTGTCAATTGGTGGCTTTAACACCAAAGAAAATACTATTTACGAACAGGGTCAAAGTAGTTTTGATCTTAATGATTTCAGCAAAGAGTCTGAACCCAATACTTATGCTTCAGCACTGCTAAAATGGGGACTCGATGAGCAACAATACCTCGCTTTTGAATTCACCCCATTGGAAACCAGAGACACTGTAGTATTAAAAGAAGATATAAACTTTGGCGGTAAAAACTACTCAACGGGCAGTGAAGTCATTTCAGCCTATCGTAGCTGGTCGCTGTCTGGTGACTATATGTTTAAGTTACTTCCCGACAGTGCCTGGAAAGCGGATGTAGGGGCTGGATTAACTGTTGTCGGTCAATCTATTCGACTTGATAATTACGATGGCGATAACTTAAGTGAACACGATGATATCTTTATCGTTCCGTCTCTTGCTGTCGAGGCTGGCTATCAATTTACCGAGAGTATTTCTGCAAGTGTTGGCTACAAACTATCGGGTTTATCAGATTATGAGTCCGACTCTTTATGGGGAAGTATTGCGTACCAAATAAGTGAGCGTTGGTCGACGTCATTATTCTACGGGCAATTTGCACAAAAGACTGATACCGATGAATATTATAATGATGCGATATTTGATTTTGGTGGTTTTTCTGTCGATTATTCTTTCTAAACTATGACTAAGAGCGATCTTACTAAGAACAATATTACTAACCTACTGATAGCAATATTGCTCTTAGTTAAAATGACATCTTACTTTATAAGGCGTCCGCTAACTGGCAGAACCAAGTACCGCTCGCGCTGCTTTCAAATCGAAATGGTCATCTACTCTTAAATAAGCTACTTTTTCTTCAAGTACCACTATGGCCTCAACGACGCCAATTAACGCTGACAATTCTGTTGCCATTGCTTTTGCACCGGGTCTGTCACTGACCTCAGCCTCTAAGGTATAACTCTTCAGCAACACTGGATTTTTCATACCCAAAGTCAGTAAAAACCAAACGCACATTAAGCCCAATGCAACCGCAAAGACCCCTTCAGCGCCCACAAGCTGATAGGCGCCACCACCCAATAAACCACCGCAAAATGCGCCTAAAAATTGGCTAGTAGAATATACGCCCATTGCAGAACCTTTATCGCCAGCAGGACAAAACTTAGCAATCAGACTTGGCAAAGAGGCTTCAAGGTAATTAAAACCGGTAAAAAACAGCACCACTGCAATACTCAATACCAGCAGATTGTCGGCAAATAGTGCCATCGAACCCAATGCGGCCATCATGAGCAGCAGTGCAATTTGAAACGTTGCTTTAGTATTATTACGCTTAACACCAATAATAATCAGCGGCACCATTAAGAAAAACGCGCCCATAAATGCTGGAAAATACAGCATCCAATGTTCCTCTTTGGCAAGCCCTGCATCGACTAAATCCAAAGGGAGTGCAACAAACACCGCGGTTAACACCAGGTGCAAAATAAAGATACCAGCATCAAGTCTAAATAATTGCGGGTCGACCAGCATGCGACGCAGCTTTTCAGGTGCTGCGACGGTGTCGCCTTTAGGTGCTTGTGAAATTGGGTCTGGCACTAATAACTGTACGATCAACATGCCTAGAACAGCTAAGCCTGCGGTCATAAAGAATAAGCCTGACAAGCCTAAATGCTGCGCAACAATGGGGCCGACTAAGAGTGATAATGCAAAGGAGAATCCAATACACATGCCGATAATGGCCATCACTTTAGTACGTTGTTCATCGCGGGTTAAATCGGCGGCTAACGCCAGAACCGCTGCGGCAATAGCGCCCATACCTTGCAAGGCTCGCCCCGCAACAACGCCATAAATAGTGTCGGCATTAGCAGCAACCAGACTACCTAGAGCGAAGACCAACAACCCGATTAAGATAATGGGTTTACGGCCGTATTTATCAGATAAGATCCCCATAGGGATTTGAAGAATTGCTTGCGTTAAGCCATAGGCACCAATAGCAATACCCACCCATAATGGTGAGAAGCCTTCTAGATGCTGTCCATAAAGTGCGAAGACAGGCATGATCATAAATAGACCCATCATGCGTAATCCAAATACACTCGCTAAAGAAAATGCGACTTTTTTCTCAGTCTTGGAAAGTCCGTTATTGGCCATTGCCCCCGCCCTGATCAGTGAACTCTAATTAAGTCGCGCAGTTTACCACGAAGTTTTTCATTAACCCAAAAGGAAAAGCAAAAGATGTATACTCAAGTCACCTTTTGAGCATTAACTGCAAAGCCGCATGCTCGCTTGGTTTCCTTTGTTTTTCCTGCAAAATCCACATATGTCTCCTACAATTGATAACTCACTTTGTCTATTGCCTCGCCCGGATTTGTGAGATACTTAACCACTTTTTTCGGCTTTGAGATCTGAACGCTAGATGGAATATATTGAAGTACGTGGCGCTCGAACCCACAATCTTAAAAACATCAACCTAACCATTCCCCGTAACAAACTAATTGTTATCACCGGGCTATCAGGTTCAGGCAAATCCTCATTAGCATTCGATACCTTGTATGCTGAGGGGCAACGACGCTATGTAGAGTCATTATCCGCCTACGCTCGTCAGTTTTTAAGTTTAATGGAAAAGCCCGATGTTGATCACATCGAAGGCTTAAGTCCCGCTATTTCTATCGAGCAAAAATCGACTTCTCATAACCCACGTTCGACCGTGGGTACGATTACCGAAATTTATGATTACTTAAGACTACTATTTGCCCGGATCGGTGAACCGCGTTGTCCAACTCATGGCGAACCATTAGCGGCGCAAACTGTCAGCCAAATGGTCGATAAAGTCCTTGAGATGCCAGAAGGCAGTCGCCTCATGTTACTTGCCCCAGTGGTTAACGCCCGTAAAGGTGAACACGTAAAGCTACTCGAAGGCTTATCGGCACAAGGTTATATTCGTGCTCGAATTGACGGTGAAGTGTGGGATTTAACCGATCCACCAGAGCTCGACCTACATGTAAAACACACTATCGAAGTGGTCGTGGATCGCTTTAAGGTCCGTGATGACATTAAACAACGCTTAGCTGAGTCATTCGAAACGGCACTGGAACTCTCTGGTGGTATTGCCAAAGTGACCAGTATGGACCCTGTAGAAGGTAAAGCTAAAGCAGAAGAGCATGTCTTTTCGGCTAATTTTGCCTGCCCTGTTTGTGGCTATTCCATGGCAGAACTTGAACCGCGTATATTCTCGTTCAACAACCCGGCAGGGGCTTGCCAAACCTGTGATGGTCTTGGTGTTCAGCAGTACTTTGATCCCGAAAGAGTGATAACTAACACTGAACTGTCACTTGCGGGCGGTGCCATTCGAGGTTGGGATCGACGTAACTTCTATTACTTCCAAATGCTCACCTCGTTAGCCGATCACTACAAATTTGATATAGAGAAGCCCTTCGAGCAACTCACAGATGATGTCAGAAAAATTGTGCTGTATGGCTCTGGAACACAAAGCATCGCGTTCAAATATATCAATGACCGCGGCGATGTCGTGGTCAGAAATCACCCTTTCGAGGGAATTTTAAATAACATGGATAGGCGTTACCGCGAAACAGAATCCAATGCGGTACGCGACGAACTCACCAAGTTTGTTAATACTCAGTCTTGCCAAAGCTGTGGCGGCTCACGTCTGCGTGAAGAAGCGCGTAACGTTTTCATTAATGAGCTCAATCTGCCGGTGTTAACACATTGGTCTATTGGCGAAGCCATGAACTATTTTGACAATCTTGAGCTAACAGGTCAGCGCGCCCAGATCGCCGACAAAATCTTAAAAGAGGTGCGTGAACGTTTAGGCTTCTTAGTCAATGTAGGCCTTAACTACCTTAGCTTATCGCGCTCTGCCGATACGCTATCAGGCGGAGAAGCTCAGCGAATTCGTCTTGCAAGCCAAATTGGCGCCGGACTTGTGGGCGTGATGTATGTATTAGATGAACCCTCTATTGGCTTACATCAACGTGATAATGAACGTTTGTTGCAAACGCTGATTCATCTGCGAGATCTCGGTAATACGGTTATTGTGGTTGAGCATGACGAAGATGCCATTCGCATGGCCGATCATGTGATTGATATCGGTCCCGGTGCAGGCGTACATGGTGGACAAGTTATTGGTGAAGGCACGCTGCAAGATCTGCTGGAGTGTAAAGAGTCTATTACTGGCCAATACCTATCGGGTGAAAAACAGATCCACATTTCAACCGCGCGAACCGAATTCGATCCAGAGCAAATCATCGAGCTATTTGGTGCTTCAGGTAATAACTTGCAAGATGTTGATTTACAGATCCCTGTCGGACTATTCACGTGTATTACTGGGGTTTCCGGCTCAGGTAAATCGACCTTAATTAACGACACTTTTTATAAAATTGCCCATATAGAGTTAAACGGCGCTACCGTTGATGAACCCGCACCCTACAAGAGTATTGTCGGTATGGATCATTGCGATAAAGTGGTCGATATTGATCAAAGCCCCATTGGCCGCACACCGCGTTCGAACCCCGCAACCTATACCGGTATTTTCACTCCTATTCGTGAACTATTTGCAGCGACACAAGAGTCACGTACTCGAGGTTATCTACCAGGACGCTTCTCATTTAATGTCAAAGGCGGTCGTTGTGAGGCTTGCCAAGGTGATGGACTGATTAAGGTGGAGATGCACTTTTTACCCGACGTCTATGTGCCCTGTGATGACTGTAAAGCTCAACGCTATAACCGTGAAACGTTAGACGTACGCTTTAAAGGTAAAAATATTCACGAAGTGCTACAGATGACAGTAGAGGAAGCGAGACCCTTCTTCGATGCCATTCCTGCCGTAGCGCGTAAGCTACAAACCCTCATGGATGTTGGCTTGTCATATATCCGTTTAGGACAAAGCGCCACTACACTCTCTGGCGGTGAAGCTCAGCGAGTTAAACTGGCAAAAGAGCTGTCTAAACGTGACACTGGTAAAACGCTGTACATATTGGACGAACCCACGACTGGATTGCACTTTGCTGATATCCAATTATTGCTCGATGTATTGCACCGCCTTAAATCCCATGGCAATACCATTGTGGTCATTGAGCATAATCTAGATGTGATTAAGACGGCAGATTGGATTATCGATCTCGGCCCTGAAGGAGGTTCTGGTGGTGGTACAATTTTGGTAGCAGGTACCCCTGAACAGGTCGCTGAAAATACTGAATCTCATACAGCTCGCTTTTTAAAGCCGCTTTTAGCAAAGTAAAAGAGACAAATTAGCTTAATGCCAAGTAGTAATATTTTATTAGCCACAGGCCTAGTGTTCACACTAGGCCTGCTCATTTTGGCTGTGGTTGACCCATTGTTTGGTCAATGTAAATCCATCAAAGCACGAGTGATTGACAGTAATAATCAAACCAGCACTATCGCACTGCCTAATGGTTCAGTCGCACGTGTACCTATAGGCAACTTAGAGGAAGAATCGCATGTACAGGTTGGGGTAAAACAGCGCCTATTTTCAGGTACTAGCGAATACAAGCTAACCTCCCCCCCTCCGTTGTTGCTCAATGAGCACGCTAGCGATAAAAAAAAGTCGCTATAGCAAAGCGATATATGTAGGGTAAACGTCAAAGTAATATTTATATTGACTGGCATAGGGAAATTGCATGCGATGTTTATTAGCGGCGATTGTTTGCTCGACTCTTATTGCTTGCAGCAGTGTTCCTCACTGCAATACGCATCCACAATCTCATTGGGCTGACCATACTCAAATCAGCGCCGATATAACACAACTGGCCTCAAATGATTTTGCAGGACGGGATACCGGATCAGAGGGGGCTGCCTTAACAAGGCGTTATCTCATTGATCGCTTTCAACAGATTGGCCTTACACCATGGCAAGGCGACTACCAGCATCCCTTTAGTTACTCAGTCTCTTTTTCTGACAAAGTTGGGATTAATATTGCTGGAGTAGTATTAGCCCAAACACCGACAAAGCAATGGCGAATAGTGTTGGCGCATTACGACCACCTGGGCAGCAAAGGATCGCGAATTTATCACGGTGCCGATGATAACGCCTCCGGGGTATCAGGTTTACTGCAATTAGCTCAGCACGCGGTCACTCAAGCAAGTGATATCAATCTACTCTTCGTCGCGACCGATGCCGAAGAACCGGGATTATACGGCGCCTACGCGCTAGTTGATAAGTTTACCGAAGTTAATACCCAACCCCGAATATCCCAAATAGAGCTTGCCATTAATTTAGATATGATAGGACGCCCCGATAGACGTCATGCTATCTATATTGAAGGGGCAAGGCGCTTTGACTCATTTAAACTCATGCAACAATCTATAACGCAGTCAAACCAACTTTGCGTTAAAACCAGACAGCCGAGATCATTTGATGGCAGTGTCATCAGCGTTGATTTTTTAAGGGCATCTGATCATTACCCTTTGCATAAAGCAAAGATCCCTTGGCTTTACTTTGGGGTACCCACGCATAAGGATTATCATCAACCGAGTGATACAGCTGATAAAATAGATATTAGTTTTGTTGCTGCTGTGGCTGAATCTGCTTACCAACTACTGATTATTGACAGTTTACTTCTCCAAAATAGTCCTTAGAAACGATGATTATTGATTTTCATGCCTAGTTAAACCACTAATTGGCCTACAAATTGCTTAGTAATCAATAAAAATAGCAGCATAAAATGGTAATACCAATTGCACCCTGCTATAATAATCGGCTTACTGATAAATGTTTCGGTGCGGGAAGTCGACACGGGGTTGATTTTCTGTCTATAAAAACCCAGGCGTAAATATTGCGCTCGCTATTCCACAAGGCTACAACCCATGTCATCCAATGAAAAAACTTTCCGCGAACTCGGTCTTTCCGAGCCTTTGTTGCGTGCTCTTGACGAGCTCGGTTATGAAAAACCAACGCCAATCCAAGCCGCGAGTATCGATCCTCTCATGGCCGGAAAAGATATTTTAGGTCAAGCACAAACAGGTACAGGTAAAACAGGTGCATTTGCACTACCTCTACTGAACCGCATTGATCCAAAGACTAATTCTCCACAAATTTTGGTACTTGCACCAACACGTGAACTTGCAGTGCAAGTTGCTGAAGCTTTCGCAAGTTATGCAAAATTCATCCAAGGTTTGCACGTTCTGCCTATTTACGGCGGACAAAGCATGCAACAGCAATTAACGGCATTACGTCGTGGACCACAAATTATTGTGGGTACTCCTGGTCGCGTTATGGACCACATGCGTCGTGGTACTCTTAAGCTAGACTCGCTTAAAGCGATGGTGCTTGATGAAGCCGATGAAATGCTAAAAATGGGCTTCATCGATGATATCGAATGGATCCTTGAGCATACACCTAAGCAACGTCAACTCGCGTTATTCTCAGCCACTATGCCTGAGCAAATTAAACGTGTTGCGGGCAAATATTTAACTGAACCTGTACACGTTAAGATTGCGACAACAACTACTACTGTTGAAACAATTGAACAGCGTTTTGTACAAGTATCACAACACAATAAACTAGAAGCGTTAGTACGTGTTCTAGAAGTTGAGAAGACTGAAGGTATTATCATCTTCGTTCGTACTCGTAACAGTTGTGTTGAACTCGCTGAAAAGTTAGAAGCTCGCGGTTATGCTTCATCACCACTACATGGTGATATGAATCAACAAGCACGTGAACGTGCAGTTGATCAGCTTAAACGTGGCAAGCTAGACATTATTATTGCAACCGACGTTGCAGCTCGTGGTCTTGACGTTGAGCGTATTGGACACGTAGTAAACTACGATATCCCATATGATACTGAAGCTTACGTTCACCGTATTGGCCGTACTGGTCGTGCTGGTCGTACAGGTATGGCGATTCTTTTCGTTACACACAGAGAAATGCGTATGTTGCGCACTATCGAACGTGCTACGAATAGCCGCATCTCACCAATGGACGTACCAAGCCCAGAGACAGTGACTGAACGTCGTCTTTCTCGCTTAGGTGAGCAAATTGGCGAATTGATTGCTAAAGATTCTTTAGACTTCATGAAAGGTGCAGTCGCTAAATTATGTCAAGAGCTAGAAGTTGATACTGATTTACTTGCAGCAGCTTTGCTACAGCAAGTTCAGAAAGATCGTCCTCTACAATTGCCATCAATCAATGAGCGTCAGCGCGATAGCCGTGATGATCGTAACACTCGTGACCGCAATGATCGTAGTGACCGCGCTCCTCGTGAACGTAGTGACCGTCCAGATCGTCCACGTCGTGAATCTCGTCCTACACCGTCTAGTATCGGTCTAGCTGATTCATTGAAGGACAACCCAGATGTTAAGATGTGCCGTTATATCATCGACGTAGGTCGTGAGAATGGCGTTGGCGTTGGTAACATTGTGGGTGCAGTAGCGAACGAAGCAAACATCGACAGCCGTTACATTGGTCAAATCCAATTGTTTGATCATGTCACTGCGATAGACCTTCCAGACGGAATGCCAAAAGACGTACTTGATCACCTTAGAAAAGTACGTGTATGTGGCCGTCCATTGAATATTCGTGAAGCTGCGGGTGAAACATTCGAGAACACTGCAGGTGGTGGTGATAGCCGTCCAGCACGTCGTCCTCGTAAACCAGCAGGTGCTGGTGCAAGTACTGGTGCTGGCGATCGTCGTCCTTCTGGTGACAGAAAGCCGCACCGTAAAGGTCCAGCTGGCGAGTAATTTCGCAAAGGTAACAGAATAATGTCAGTTTCTACTTATGAGAAACTGACCTATATGTTGCAAACATAAAATCAATTTTATCCATCCGTGGAAAATTGACATAAAAAAGGAGCCTATGGCTCCTTTTTTGTTTTCGAATTTCTATCAATTAACCGTCGTGGCTACGCACCCTGTAAGCCCTCTTAATCGACTCTTTTGTACTGTTGAGTCTCTTCTTGCTGCTTCAATGCCTTTATACATGCCTGACAGAGGCAGGATTTAGACGCTAATAGAGGATTAACTCGCTCTGCACTTACCGCAAGCTCAAGTGCAGCCTTAGATGGAAATGCTTGCGAACGACACCAACATTGTTCAATGCTCTTGCCCTGCAATACTGAACAGCGATTTTGGGACTGACATAGTGGGCAAATGGAAGGATCTGTCGTCATAATATATTGTCCGCTTATTTGACTAATCGATCTGCGGGATGATTTACCCCGTCACAAAGAGTCACGCCAGTTAACTCGTAGGGGTTAACCCCCTCAATACAACCCACATTAACACCAAACTGGTTTGGATTTGAGCGCCGTTGATGGTGGGTATATATTCCGCACACGCTACAAAAATAGTGTTTAGCGGTACCAGAATTGAATTGATACAGCGATAGTTTATCCTTACCCGCAACGACCTTAAGCCCATCAAGCTCAGCAGAAGTGACGATGGTGCCACGACGCCTGCACATAGAGCAATCACAGCGTCGCAAATCAATAATGCCATCAGGTAGGTTAAGCGCTAATTGAACCGCACCACAATGACAACTGGCTGTATGTGTCTGTTTCATTGTTGCTCCTTATGCTTGCAGGCCGTTAATGTAACAAAAAGGGCTCGCGTTAACGAACCCCATTTCTAAGCAAAATAAATCCCAACTTAGCGTTAGAGATCTAACCACCAATACAGCCATTAATCACTGCGTTTAGGGTTATTCCCATAAGCTTTGCTACCAAGTTCAGGTTTACCGTCAACACTGCTGCCATAGTAGCCCTGGTGCTTATGATACTTGCCTTTCAGTTGCTTTATATCACCGGTAAATCTTGGGTCTTGTGGGCGCTCTTGTGCATTAATGTATGCCGCAACGTCCCAAGCTTGTTGATTACTCAACTGAACACTTTTGCTGAATGGCATGTTTTCATAAATAAAGTAAGCCGCGGTATTAACCCTATGCATACCCGCGCCCCAGTTAAAGCTCTGTGGCCCCCAAAGTGGTGGTAATGAGTAAACCCCTGCACTCTCATAGCCTTGACCATCTGCGCCATGACAAGACTGACAATGAGCCTGATAAACCTCACTACCGCGCTTAGGTGAGTACGCCAGCTTAGGCGCGACAATTTTAGGAAATCCCTTCCCTGGCAGTGCAGCACGCTCAGGCTGAGTCATTGCAGTCTTTACGGCTTCAGGTAGTGGCATATCTTCGCGCTTCCCCCCTTTAATTAGGTCACTATCAGATAATTCAGCCACTGCTGTCGTGATTCCAGCTTGATCCATTAAGCCACTCATGCCGAGCCAGTAGGAATAAGCAGAGAGCGCAACCAGCTCTTTGCTGCCTGACGCTGGCGGTGTGCCATTCATTGAGTAAGTGAAACACCCTTGAAGACGCTCTTCATAGCTATTCACTTTATCGTTTTTCTTACGATAGGCTGGATAGGCAAAATAGGCAGCCCATAGCGGTGCAGCATTAGCGCGGCGGCCAGCATCCATATGGCAGTTAGAACAGTTGAGATTATTACCAACATAGCTATCTCGCATCTGCTGTGAATTAACAAATAACTGATAGCCTAAGCGAACTTTATCGCCAAACTCACCTTGGGGAATCGAGCTTAAATCTCTAGGGACTAAATAAGCTTGACCAACTTGCTTGGCCTTAGCAATAAGCTCAGTCTGTTTATCCGGCAGTTCTTGCGCTTGTACCAGCAAGCTAGGACTAAGGCTAATAATGAGCCAACTTAAATGAGATACTTTCATGGTTAACCCCTTATTTTAATTCTGCGAAATACTTCGATAATGCATCAATTTCGGCACTGGTAAGTTTGTCAGCAATGGTCCCCATCACACCATCTTGATCGCCACTGCGGGAATCTTTCTGCCACGCTATCAACTGGTTCTTAATGTAGGATGCTTGCTGACCTGCAAGCCGTGGAAATTCGCCCACACCAAGCCCTGAAGGTCCATGACAGGTAACACAAGCTGGGATGACTCGTTGCCAATCGCCTTGATAGACTAGCTGCTCAGTTGGATTTTCATATACCGCTTTCTCACCCCGTAGATGAGGTGTAACGATAGGCACGTCGAATGATGAAAAATAGTCAGCAACAGCATAAACAGCATCACCTTGGAGGGTCATTGACATAGGCTGCATGGTCGCATTCTGTCTTTTACCGGTCTGAAACAACTTAATTTGTTTGGCGATATAATCAGCAGATAGCCCTGCTAATCTTGGGCCAAGAGGCTCTATGCCTTGCCCTTGAGGGCCATGACAACTGCCACACAGCGCTGCCGAAGGCGGCATAGCCGCATAAGAGGATGCACTTAGCACCAATAAAGCACACGTTATCAATCCACGTTTCATTTTTATATCTCCATCAGTTGATGGTTTTAACAATAGCGCTTCTGAAAAATAATTGCTCATTAAACAGTTAAATCAGAAGGATATCGACTTTTAAAAGAAAAATGACTATGAGAAGTTAATTTTATACGCTAATGCTCGACACTCTAGAAAGTAGCTGCATTCCGCGAAAGGGTCTTGCTTAGTGCATTCCATTATGACTACTCCATTACCTCCCAATTGCTGCACTTTATACTTTAAGTCGCGCAACAACATGGAATAACCAGGTTTGGGGGAGTTCGGCGCTTTTTGACAATAAGATGAAGCCACATCTCCAATCATTTGTGAATCGAAACTGTAAATTTCTTCTACCGAGTACTCTATAACTTTTGTGGCTTTAAGCGTGCCTCCGACATATTCAGGCGTGACATTACTTTGAAACTGCACTCCCTGACAGCCCGCCAAATAGAATAGTGCGCAAAAAACGGCCAGAGCCTTCGCTTGATTATCCATAATCTACCTTTCCTTTGAAATAGATAATGCTAGCTTAAAATATCCTCTTATCTAAATAACCTTAATCTAAATAGGTTCAATAAACAAAAAAACCAACAACCTAACAAGTAGGCTATTGGTTTATTCTCGCTGACTAAAGAGGATTTGTTTATTTACCTGGGCGAACACCAAGAGTGTGGCATATCGCATAAGTCAGTTCTGCACGGTTCAGCGTATAGAAATGGAAATCTTTAACCCCTTCTCGAGATAAGACTTTAACCATGTCCAATATCAGAAACGTTGGTTCCTAAACTACAACGGGTTTGCTATTTACCTGGGCGAACACCAAGAGTGTGGCATATCGCATAAGTCAGTTCTGCACGGTTCAGCGTATAGAAATGGAAATCTTTAACCCCTTCTCGAGATAAGACTTTAACCATATCCAATATCAGAAACGTTGGATCCTAAACTACAACGGGTTTGCTATTTACCTGGGCGTACACCAAGAGTGTGGCATATCGCATAAGTCAGTTCTGCACGGTTCAGCGTATAGAAATGGAAATCTTTAACCCCTTCTCGAGATAAGACTTTAACCATATCAATCGCTACGTTGGCTCCGACCATCTGACGGGTTGTCGCATCATCTTCAAGGCCTTCAAATTGGCGGTGTAACCAGCTTGGAATGGATACATTAGTCATGGCCGCAAAGCGCTTAGTTTGGTTGAAGTTAGTCACTGGTAGGATACCTGGGACAATTTCAGCATCGATGCCTGCTGCAGCGCAGCGATCACGGAAACGTAAATAAGATTCAACATCAAAAAAGAACTGTGTAATCGCGCGGTTAGCACCTGCGTCGATCTTCTTCTTAAGGTGGATAAGATCTGCTTGAGCATTGCTTGCATCAGGATGCACTTCTGGGTAAGCCGCAACAGAAATATCAAAGTCTGCCACCGAGCGTAGCAGACGAACGAGATCATTAGCAAAACGTGTTGGTTTGGCACTGCCTTCAGGCAAATCGCCACGTAGAGCGACGATGTCACGAATACCGCTATTCCAATAATGCTTAGCCAGCTCTTTGAGTTCTTCATCACTCGCATCCACCAATGTTAGATGCGGAGCTGCAACTAAATCAGTCTCTTTTTGAATGCGTTCAATCACGCCATGAGTACGATCTCGAACCCCCGAGTTTGCACCGTAAGTAACAGACACAAATTTAGGATTAAGTGGCTCAAGACGACGAATAGAGTTCCACAATAGCTTTTCCATCTCTGGAGTCGAAGGCGGGAAGAATTCAAAAGAAACGTTTATATCATCTTTTAGCTCAGATAAGCTCTGGTTCAATGATGTCGCATGTTGTGCATGATGAAAGCCCATTTCTATTTCCTCTACTTCAACTCGTTAGTCTAGCCATTTTCAATATAGCCGTTTGGACGTCTATATGTCCATATACTAGAGAAACTGAGATTGAAGTCAAGTGTAAAAAGCAGGCAAGTGCGTTTTTTTCTTCGGACAATAAAATAGCCCGCTAATTCAGCAGCAGAATGTACCAATAGAAATCGAATACGCAGGCCTTAAAACCAAAAAATGCATGCCAGCGTAACTGACATGCATTGTTTAATTAATCGCTTAGCTGCTTCAATCAGCCTTACAATATTATTCCTGCAGTAAGTCTCGGCAAATATGCGCTAAGTCAGATTGCACCGCTGCTGCAGTCACCTGTCTTCCGGCTCCAGGCCCACGAATAATCAGTGGATTGTCTTGGTAGAACTGGCTGCGAATAACAAACACGTTATCGCCCGGCGTTAAGTTGGCATACGGATGACTATTATCAACCCATTGCAGACTCACTTCGGCCTTTAATTTACCATCAACTCTATCTAACGCGGCGACATACCTAAGCACTTTATCTTGCTCAACTGCAGCTAAATACTGCTGTAGCATATCGTCATCAAGCTCATCAATACGTGACAAAAATTGTGCTAACGGTAGCTCGGCAAGATGCTTAGGCACCAATGACTTAAGCTCAATATCTTCAAGCTCAATTTCTAAGCCAATTTCACGTGCCAAAATGAGCAACTTACGCTGCATATCACGACCCGATAAATCATCACGTGGATCGGGCTCTGTGATCCCCAATCCTCGTGCTTCAACCACCAGCTCAGAGAAGGGTTTAACTGCATCATAGTTTTCAAATAACCAACATAAGGTACCTGAAAATATGCCACCGACCGCTTCTATACTGTCACCGCTGTTATGCAGATCATTAATGGCATGTTGTATCGGAAGTCCGGCACCACAGCTGGCGTTATAACGCCAAAACAAGCGGCGATTACCCAGTTGTAGTTTTAGCTCGCGATAAAAAGGCAGTGGTCCAGATCCTGCAAGTTTGTTGGCACTGACAACATGAATACCGCGGGCAAAAAACTCCGGGTATTGCAGCGTTAGATCGGCGCTGGCACTGATATCAAGCGCGATAACTTCATCACACTCAAGTGCTTGTAACTCATCAAACAAGTGACTGTACTGCCAAGGTGTTGCATCTTGCTCAAATACTGTTTTCCAAGAATCCAGTGCTATTCCCGTATCGCTAATCAAGGCTTTTCGGGAGCTAACCAGCCCGACAAGCTCAACACTGGCCTCAATCTCTTTATTTAAGGCCGCTCGTGCGCCGTTAAATAGCTCTATCCAAGCTTCACCAATATTGCCGACACCCAAGAGCAATACGCCAATACGTTTACGCGGGCCAGCACATCGACGATGCACTTTTTGAGTCAATAAGTTCACCTGCGATTGCGGCACTAATGTCACCAAGCTCATGCCGTCATTAAACAGCGGGCGAGCATTACGGCTGAGTAATCGAGCAAAGCCACGACGATAAAGATCCGCATCGGCACTCACTAACGCAACCAGACCAAAATCATCTCTAATTTGAACATCAGTAATACCGAGCGCTTCGCGATTAGCATCGAGCAACGCTTGAACTTGCTTCTGATTCTCAAGGGTAACGGTTAATTCAACCCGCTTTTTCGCAAGCGACCAATGCGCTAGCGGATAAAGCCCTGAATCAGTTAGCAAACTTAACAATGCAGATAAAGCCCCATTCAACTGAATGTTAAACAGTGACACCCGGTTTAGATTAGTCACCACTGGCGCACTGGCTGACGAGCTTTTAGGCGCTATCAGCGTAAAGTCGGTATGTGATGCATAACTTGAGCGAACAGCAAGACTCACTTCAGTATCAAACAAGGGTTGCAAGGTACGATTGTGCAATACTGGCGAACCTAAATGCGCCAGACGATTGGCCTCGTCTAACGAAAGGCTGCTCAATAGCTTGGCATCATTAATCTTATTCGGATCGGCGTTAAATACACCCTCAACATCGGTCCAAATCGTCACCCGTTCAATATCCGCCAAACTGGCAATTAGCGTGGCACTAAAGTCAGAGCCATTACGGCCTAATAACAAGGTATCGCCCTTGTCATTGGCACAAATAAAGCCAGTGATAATGAGTCGTTCATTTGGATGAGCTGCAATGAGTGTTTGCACTCTTTGACGCGAGTCTTGCAAGCGGATCTGCGGCACTGCGCCTTCATCAGCAATCAGTAAGGTACGCGCATCAACATCAGATGCAGCCACACCAGACTCTCGTAATAACGCCGCCAGTAAACGGGACGACCAGCGCTCACCAAAACTCACCACTTGGCTACTTTGGTAATCGTTGATAGATTCTATAGACAACAAGCTGATCAGTTGCGCTTTATCGTTTGATAGTCGCTCTCTAAGCGAGCGAGCTTGCTCATTCGACAATAACTGTTCGATCAGCTTTTGTTGAAAACTAATGAGTATTTGTAGCTCTTCCTGCCATAACTGCTGAGTCGTGCTCAACTCAAGTAATCGATACAGAAAGTTAGTGCTTTTTCCTGCCGCAGAAACCACGACAAGATCGTCACTGTTACCATGAGTCAGGAGAATATGTGCAACGCGACGATAGCAGTCTGCGTCAGCTAAACTGGAGCCACCAAATTTATGTAAGTGACAGCGTGCCATCTTAAACCCCTTTAATTAACAAACGACAGCTGCATTGAGTGCAGCTTCAATATCGGCAACAAGATCGTCAGCATCTTCAATACCAACTGAAAGACGAATAAGGGTGTCTTTAACCCCTGCTTGTGCGCGTGCCTCAGGATCCATCGCTCGATGCGTCATGGTTGCAGGCACAGCCACTAGACTTTCTACTCCTCCGAGGCTTTCTGCAACAGAGAAATAATTAAGATTTTTTAAGAAAGCGACTAACTGTTCCTCCCCGCCTTTTAGCTCAAAGCTGAGCATGGCACCAAAGCCTTTTTGCTGCTTGGCAGCAATTTCATGACCAGGGTGATCTTTAAGGCCGGGGTAATACACTTTCTCTACCGCGCGATGACGGGTAAGAGTAGCAAGGATCCGCTGCGCATTCGCCTGATGTTCACGAATTCTCACTGCAAGTGTTCGAATTCCGCGCAATGTTAGATAACTATCAAATGCACCGCCGGTAAGCCCCAAGGTATTTGACCACCAATGCAATAATTCGCCCAGTTCAGCATCTTTCGCCACCACGGCACCGCCGACAACATCACTGTGGCCATTGATATATTTTGTGGTCGAGTGAATAACAATATCAGCACCCAACAGCAGAGGCTGTTGCAAGATGGGCGATAGAAAGGTGTTATCAACCACAACAAGCGCGCCAACTTCATGGCTGGCAGCACTGATCGCCGTGATATCAACAACCCGTAACAATGGATTTGACGGTGTTTCTAGCCACACCATCTTAGGTTTGTTAGCAATGGCTGTTGCCAATGCCGCTGCATCGGTTTGATCAACCACTTCAAGTTTAAACTGGCCTTTCTTAGCAAGATTGGTAAATAGACGATAACTACCGCCATAACAATCATGAGGTACCACCAACAAATCATCTGGCCCAAGTAAACTGGTGGCTAAGGTGATTGCAGCCATCCCAGTGCAAGTCACAACGCCAGTACAGCCTTTTTCGAGCTCAGCAATAGCGTCACCCAAGATTGACCGAGTGGGATTGCCTGAGCGGCTATAATCGAAATCTCTTGGATTTTTGTGGCCATCAAAAGAATAATTGGTAGAAAGATAGATCGGGGGTACAACCGCACCGTGTTGGGTATCGGACTCAATGCCTTGGCGTACAGCTACAGTGGCTAGTTTACGCTCGGTCATGTACTACTCCTCTTGCTATATTTTCTTACTAGGGATGTCTGGACGTCTAAATGTACCTAAGCAATTCACCCTAGTCAACCAGTTTAGCCGTTTAGACGTCTAAGCATTTAGAAATCTATTTGCATTTGTCATAAAATAGAGGCAATAATTTGACTGTGCTGCATAAGAGGTTAAAATCTGCCCCGCATTTAAAAATTACAGGTGAGTCAATGACTGAGTGGAACGGCGATTATATCAGCCCATATGCTGAACACGGAAAAAAGAATGAGCAAGTTAAAAAAATTACTGTCTCTATTCCTTTAAAAGTACTCAAGGTGCTTACCGATGAGCGTACACGCCGCCAAGTGAATAACTTACGTCATGCCACCAATAGCGAATTGCTCTGTGAAGCGTTTCTACACGCCTACACAGGACAACCGTTGCCAAATGATGGTGATCTATCAAAAGATAGGCCGGATAGCATGCCTGCGGAAGTTAAACGCTTGATGGATGAGATGGGCATTGAGTGGGAAGAGCTAGAGTAAACCAGCTCAGTATTTGCAAACAAGGATCACAAAGCGGTCCTTGTTTGCATTCGCTCGAGTAAAAAACCAGAAGCCGCGCCCTTCGGGTTCGTTTCTGTGCTGCTATTTTTTTATGACAAAAATGCGTTATGAGCTTTCGCTCAAACCTTGTCATAAAATCATTATTCTTTATTACAAAGACTCGAACAAAAAATAAGCTCGAAAATTTAACAACCTCTAGGTAGCCAAATGTTAGAGCCAAGCACGCTCATTCTCGCCTCAATCATTATATTTTGTGGTGCATTAACACAGAGTTTAATTGGCTTTGGTTTAGCTGTCATCGCAAGTCCGCTGTTATATATTATCGAACCCTCCCTAGTGCCAGCATCAGTCATTATGATGGGATTCTCTACCGCTGTATTGACGCTTTTTAGAGAGCGTGGTCAGCTTGAGTTCAACGGACTGCAGTATGCGCTACTGGGACGTATTCCTGGCGGTATCTTAGGCGCTACGCTTATCGTAATAGCCCCTCAACCTATTTTAGGGCTGGCAATTGCTCTTATCGTTGCGCTCGCCGTTGGCTTTAGTTTGATGAAGTTTAGTATCCCGGTGAACCGTGTAAGTCTGTTTATTGCTGGGATCCTCTCAGGCGTCTTTGGCAACATTGCCGCCATTGGTGGTCCGCCGTTGGCAATATTACTCGCAGGTAAAGATGCCGGCCAGTTTAGAGCAGCCCTTTCAGCTTTCTTTATTTTCAGCTCAATGATTGCTTTGACCATTTTGGGGTTTGCAGGGCTGCTAAAGCTTGAGCATTTGTGGGCATCGTTAATGCTATTGCCCTCAGTCATATTGGGCTATGCCGTTGCAGGCAGATTGGTAGGCAGAGTCGATAAACAAAAAACCAGAGCTTTCACTCTGGTTTTATGTAGTTTCAGTGCACTTATCTTAACGATTAAATCGGTTATCGAACTCAGTTAACTCAGCTATAAATCGATAAATCATGGCGTGTTAGAAGTGATATGAGGTTTGCAATACGCCACCGATGGCTTCATCGCTGCCAAACATCCCAGTAAAGTCTAGGAAAAATGATTCTCCAAAAGCAAAGCCAGAACCAATAGAATAAATGTTAGCCGTTGAATCTTTCATGTCGTGACGATAGCCCACTCGCAATGACATCCAGTCAAATGCACGTACTTCGCCTCCTACGCGCCAATATTGGGTGCCATCAAGTTCTTTAAACTTCTTATTCTCAATTAAATCAACATCGGTAGTGACCGTTAATCGCCTCCAGTCATAAGCAACACCCGCGGTAACTAAAGGCTCAACACTGTAGGTAAACTTTTGCCCTTCAACTTCAATGGTATCGACATCTTGGCTAATCAAATTTCGACCTGATAAACCAAAGACTAAGCCGTTGATAGGTTCAATAGCCACACCGACATCGACATTGAAACTGGTTTCATCGTTACGATATTCAACATCATCAAAGTCGCTGGCAGAGAAGTTGTTCGCGCTAGCGCGATAGTTATAAGTGTCAATGCGTTGGAACTTAGGTGATATACCGACAGAGATCGGCATATTAACGATAGAAAGCGGGAAACTTAACGCAATACCTAAATCAGAAACAGCGCCTCCAATAACTTGACCACTTGACGCTAAGTCTGTCACTGCAGGCGGATTATTGGCATCTAAATTCGCCAGCGCATCAATATCAGATTGAGCAATGTCGGCAACACCAACGGCGCTAACATAACTTTTATAGAAAATGGCCATTGGCATTCTTTGATGCGGAATGGCCACGCTAAAGCCAAGACCAGCACTGGCATAAGCTGATGTGCCTTTTAGTGATTCTAAATCGAGGATCAAATCATCTCTGTAAACATCAATATTGGCACTATTACCTGCATCTATGGCTGCGGCTAAACCATCATAGGAGCTAATAAGAGAGTCGAATTTATCAATCATGTTGTCGCTGTCGGCCATATCAACACCCAATACCGGCATCAGTAATACAGCTGAGTTATCTTTGTGCGCATTTAAACCGAGAAGAGCAGGATTGACGAATGCAGCCCCCTCATTATTAGATGATGCAACACCTGCGCCGCCCATCGCATCGCTACGGGCCTCATAATACTCTTGCCCTGAATAGGCAAAAAAGCTGGGGATTAATGCACACAATAGCGCTAATTTACGTAGTTTCATCCATTCCGCCCTTTTTATGTCCTTAACGCTTTAACACCAATACGGCCCAAATCGAAAAAAGGTCTTAAATTGTTTTTTCTTATTAGAGTTATTCTAAGCCAAAAAAAACAACTATGGGATAAAAAGTTAACCTTAAAACAACATTTTTATTACCAAAGTTTCATCCAAGTATTCAAATATCTTCAATCACTTGCAGTAAAGAGCGATTTTTACTGACTTATCTCCTCATTAAGCAAACGATTCCAGTGATTTATTTAATTAGCGCAGTGCCCTCACCTAAATGTCGAAGGACTCGACCAAATAGGCACTGAAACTGATGACTGTGATCATTAAATCTAGTCCCTAAAATAATGTTAACAATGCCATCTTTAGTCTCAATAAGTAGCCTACAGACATTTTCTAAGCTCACTTCGTTGATAAACGGTTGCCACAGTGGTCATCAATATTAGTTAAAGCAAAGCCTTAACTAATTCTATCAACTAATGGGCTTAATATAATAAACACAGCAATTGAACAAAAATCATCTATATTGAACAATAGGGGAAACTTTTGAGCACCGCTGTGAGTCTACATAAATAGGTTAATGTGGCACTTAACCTAGCCAACACGCTGTTAAAAACAGGAGTGACTATGCATCTAATCATGAAATCTCAGTTCGACGAACTTCGCCTTAATGATGAGTATGAATACAGCACCAATGATAGAGGCGGGAAGAAGGTTGTTAAGATCTATAAAGACGGTGAGCTCATAGCAAAAAAAATTGCTATCAAACATTCAGTGCAATACTTTGGCGTTACTGGCGTTGAAGCATTATTACAATCAGAACCAGAACACTGACCGATATAAAGCTTAAACATAATCATTGAAGTGAGCAGTGGTAAAACTAATGAACTCGCGCAATCGGGCAGGCTGGAATTTGTCTTTATTGTAAAGTAGGTATAGAGGCGTTGCGGGAATCATCCAATCGTCAAAAACGTGTACCAATTCACCTTTGCTCAACTCATCAATACAATAAATCTCAGGCAATCGCACTATACCTTGCCCCGCTAATGCACTGCTTTTCATTACCCTGCCATTTTTACAACGAAACTTACCCGTAATTGCCACGTCGGTTTTTTGCTTAACATCCTCTTTTTGCAGAAAGCTCCAGTGATTAACCGTGCCGATAATGCAGCTATGCTCGTTCAGTGCCTTAGGGTGTAAAGGCTTACCTTTTTGCTCAAGATAACCAGGTGCAGCCAGTGTGCAGTTATTAATATCCATCAACTTACGCGCGACTAAACCTGAGTCCTCTAACTCGCCCATACGAAAGACCAAGTCAAAATGATCTAACACCAGATCAACTCGCTGACTGCTAAAGTCCAAATTAATGCTGATATTAGGTTGCGCACTCATAAAGTCATTAACCAAGCGGGTAACAACCTCCTCACCGATATAACCGCCAACGCAGTTAATGTTGATGTTGCCCTGTAAGTTCTGCGCATTATCAACAGTTTGAGCCACCGCTTGCTCCACCACATCCAACGCATGCTGACAGCGCTCGTAAAAGAACTCACCTTGATCGGTTAGCCTTTGCGCCCGAGTAGTACGCGTTATCAAGGTCACTCCAAGATAACTTTCTAGTTGGGTCAGTTGCTTGGATAGGTGCGAGCGAGAGCATGCCAACTGCTCTGCAGCCAAGGTAAAGCTTCCCTGCTCGGCAATCACGGTAAATGCTCTCACATCTGCTAAATTTAAGTCTTTGTACATTTGATAGCTTCTACCCTAAAACGGAATAACCAGCTTACATTACACTCATTCAATTAGGAGTTATATGTAAACAATGATGTTCGCTATGCATTATATATCAACAATCGACATATCGTTAAAATACTCCCAATTCGACATGATTAACGTAGAAACTGCCTACTCAATTGCATGACTGGCGTAATACATCTTACTGAGGTTTATATGAAACAACTTATCGTAATTACTGGTGCATCTTCAGGTATCGGCGCAGCAATGGCACAAGCATTTAGCGCTAAAGGTCATCCACTACTGTTACTTGCTCGTCGCGTTGAGCCTATGGAAGCACTAAAGCTTGAAAATGCTTTGTGCATAAGCGTTGATGTTACTGACGCTGCAGCAATGAAAAGTGCGATAGCAGCAGCTGAAGCTAAATTTGGCCCCGTTGGCGGCTTAATCAATAACGCCGGTGTTATGTTACTCGGTGCTGCTGATGTACAAGATCCTGCAGAGTGGAGCCAGATGTTGAACATCAATGTGATGGGTGTGCTTAATGGCATTCATGCTGTTCTTGCAGACATGAAAGCCCGTAAAACAGGCACTATCATTAACGTTAGCTCTATTGCTGGCCGTAAAACGTTCCCTAACCATGCCGCTTACTGTGCAAGTAAATTTGCTGTTCATGCACTAACAGAAAACATCCGTGAAGAAGTAGCAATGGACGATGTACGCATGATTACTATCGCCCCTGGCGCAGTTGAAACAGCTCTGCTTAGCCACACGACGAATGAAGACATTAAAGCAGGCTATGAAGAGTGGAAAGAGTTCATGGGTGGTGTCATTGAGCCATCAGCAGTTGCAGACGCTGCGGTATTTGCCTTTGAACAACCACAAAATGTGTGTGTTCGTGAAATCGTATTAGCACCCACCCGCCAACAGCCTTAATCATTATCGCTGTGGTAATCATGCTTGTTAAGAGGTAAATACAGTCCTCACAGTCATGACATCCTAAGCTATCAAATAAAGCCCTGTTAACGAAAGTTAGCAGGGCTTTATTTTTACCGTGTATTAACGAATTAATATCACTTTAGAGATAGCTGAAAAACAGAAATGTGATCTTAATCGGTTGCAAAAAATCGATATAAATGACCGAATTAAAATTAATCTACTACATAAAAAAATAAAAATACCTATAAAACAATAACAAAAGAAAATATAGCCCTATACATTAGATTTATTTCAATGATATTTTTATCAATTAGATTTTTATCATGAAAGTGATCGAGCTCAACTATTCAGTAACACCTCCCTGCTAAATTAAGCAACAACACAGGCGCATCTTGGAAGCATTCTGTTAACCACGCGAAGGACAGCGTAAAAATATAAAAATAGTAAGGAAATGATGATGAAAACAATCACAAAAATCGGAATAGGTTTTGCTCTAGCTCTGTCTTTAGGTCTTCAAGCCCAAGCCGCTGATGGCGGTAACCCTAAAAAAGGTAAACATCTGTATAAAAAAGAGTGTAAAGCCTGCCATAGCCAAGGTGATATCGGTGGAGAAATGACCCCGATGACAAAAACCATGAGTCAGTGGGATCGCTTCTTCAAGCGCATGAAGCACAAGGGTGATCAAGAAGCGTTCAATGCGCTATCAAAGAAGGACATTAAGGACATTCAGCAATTCCTATATGACCATGCAGCCGATTCCGACCAACCACAAACCTGTGGCTAGCCGCATGAAGGATTAAGTCCTTCTAACCAAGTTAGAACCAAACATTAAATTAAATAAATGGGGAATGCCTCAGGGCCTAATGCTGCCAAAAATCAGCTAATCCGAGGCCGTTCCTCAACATCAATCGAGGTTAACCATATAAAAAGTGGTTAAAAACTCGAAAGGAGAGATGTTATGCGTACTCTAATTTCACTGCTTGTTGCCAATGCGCTTGCTTTATCTGGTAGCGTTTATGCTGCAGAAAACGATGCTCAAAAAATGGCAGATCTTAAACAACAACTTGAAGACATCACTAGCGAATTAGATGATCTTAATGATCGTGTCGATGGCAACGAACGCCATACAGCATTAGATAGACTGCTGATCACTGGTGATTTCCGTACTAAAGCTCATACACTGCACTATCAAAATGTGACTTGGAATCCCGCGATTAAAGTCAACTTCAGTGACTTTGGCGCCAAAGCCATGTCTGGCGTATTTGGCTCTCCGACCGATGGTAATTCACCGCTAGGCAAGATGATGGCGGCCGATCCTAATCTCGCCGCAGCCTTCCAAAGCGGTCAACTGCAAGGTGTTATGCCCTATTCGTTGGCACAAAAAACCACGCAAGACATCGACAATGACATCTACTACACCACTCGCCTTAGACTTAATCTAAAAGCCAAAGTTTGGGATAACGTCAGCTTTGCGGGTCGTTTATCGATGTTTAAAAACTGGGGCGATTCCACCGGCGTTAAAGTATTTGATTCTTGGAACTCATTTACCATGGATGGCACCAGTAGCGGTAGCCCAAGTGGTGACTGGCTTAGAGTTGAGCGCGCTTACTTTGATTGGAAAAATATCAATGGCTCTCCGCTTTACCTGTCAATTGGTCGCCGCCCATCAACCTACGGCCCGCCAACCCAGTATCGTGAAAATGAAAAGCGCGGTGGCACACCTTCTGGCCACTTAGTTAACTTCAACTTTGACGGCGCCACCATGGGCTATCACCTCGGTGATATTACTGGTGTTGAAGGCCAAGTTGTGCGTTTTTGCTATGGTCAGGGATTTGAATCGCAATGGGGTAATGGCGAACTCTTCGGTGACATTGTCACTAAAGATACCCATCTCGGCGGCTTTAATATTGATGCCATTAACGATGGTAAAAACTTCCTCCAGTTCACCCTATTTGGGGCAATGGATGTCAATGATGGCTTTAAAGGCACCATGGCGTTCCCTACCCAACTGGCCAGCATTTTTGCGCCAACCATGTACCAAGACATGCAAAAATTCGACAACTTTAACTTTGTCACTCGAGTACAACCTAGCGGCGTGATTGGTGACTTATACCTCGGTGGTATCGGCTTCTCACGTGAAGAAGATAACGACGTGAAATGGTTCGTCTCTGGCGGTTGGACTCGCGCCGACGGCAATGGCAACGCGGGAATGTTTGGCGGCATGTTAAGTGATGCCGTATTTGAAGCTAAGCTCAATTCTGACGGCACCGAGATCATCATGATGCCAAGTGCTGCCGATGACAGTGGTCCAAAAGACGGCTACAGCATCTATGCTGGTGTGCAGATCCCAGCGCCTTACGGCAAAGTTGGTTTTGAGTACAACTACGGCTCTAAATATTGGACACCATTTACTCAAGCACAAGATGATCCCATCGGCAGTAAGTTAGCCACTCGCGGCCATGTTGCCGAGGCTTATTACATGTTCGACATCAACCCTAATATGTTCATTAAACTTGCAGGGATTTATTACGATTTCGAATATACCGGCAGCGGCACACCGGTTGGTGCACCACAAGAAGTAGATGATGTTATCGCGGGCACTTCTTACTCAATGCTACCAGTGGTCGACACCGCTTACGACATCAACGCTTCTCTCACCGTTAAATTCTAAGTTAGGTTAATCCCCCCGGCGCTAGCCGGGGAAGGAGTATTAAAAATGAAAAGAATCATCATACCAACCATGGCGTTAGGGCTGCTTGTCAGCGCTCAATTCGCCATGGCGGCCAATCCTCACAACGAATATGTGCTGGGGCCTTTTTCACAAGGCTCTGAAGTCACGACTCAATGTATTGAATGTCATGAAGATCACGCCAAAGACTTTATGAAATCATCACACTGGACTTGGGAGTTAGAACAGAAACTACCAGGGCGCACGGTTAAACGCGGTAAGAAGGATGCGATCAATAACTTCTGTACCTCAATATCAGGCAACGAACCAAGATGTACCAGTTGTCATGCGGGTTACGGTTGGAAAGACAATAACTTTGATTTCACCGACATGACCAAAGTAGATTGCCTTGTCTGCCATGACACCACTGGCACTTACATCAAAGATCCGGTAGGCGCTGGCGAAGCATTAGCAAGCGTAAACCTTCAGCGAGTAGCACAGAATGTCGGCGCTCCTGTGCGCGATAACTGCGGTACTTGTCATTTCTTTGGTGGTGGCGGCGATGCCGTTAAGCACGGCGATTTAGACTCTTCTATGTCTTATCCCGATAAAAGCACTGACGTACATATGGATACCGACGGCAATGATTTTCAGTGTCAAGCTTGCCATACCACTGAGGATCATCAGATCACCGGTAATGCCATGGGCGTTTCGCCTGGTGGTCAAAACCCGATTGGCTGTGTTAACTGCCATGAAGCCACGCCGCACAAAAATAAAAAGCTCAACACTCATGCTGCAAGTGTCGCCTGTCAAACTTGTCACATTCCGTTTTTTGCGCGTAATGAACCGACTAAAATGAGCTGGGATTGGTCAACTGCCGGTAGCGATCTTGAAGAAACTAAAGATCAATATGGCAAGAAAAACTACCAGAAAAAGAAAGGTAACTTTGTCTGGGGCAAGATGGTTGAACCAGAATACGCTTGGTATAACGGTAGTGCTGACGCCTATATGGTTGGCGACAAAATGGACCCAAGTAAAATCACTAAATTAACTTACCCATTAGGTGATATTAGCGATAGCACGGCCAAGATCTATCCTTTTAAAGTCCACCGCGGTAAACAGATTTATGACAGTAAACAAAACATATTTGTCACTGCAAAAGTTTACGGTGAAGGCGGATATTGGACAGACTATGATTGGGACAAAGCAGCCAAGTTAGGTATGGAAGCCAATAAAACGCTAGTAGAAAAGGGCATAAGCTACAGTGGTGAACACGGCTTTGCAGCAACCGAAATGTGGTGGCGTATCAACCATATGGTTTCACCAAAAGCTGACGCTTTGAAATGTAGCGATTGCCATAACAAAGGCACCCGCATGAATTGGAAAGCACTCGGTTACGAAGGCGATCCGATGAAGAATAAGGCTGGGTTAAGACACACTCAATAATCTCATCATTGATAGTACTATTTAACGCATCTATCGCTCCAATAGATTCGTTAAACGTCAGCCGGCTTCCCTGCAAATTTGCCGGCTGACCCCCCTCAGTAAAACCGCACACATTCAAACGCCTTTCATCAACAAGCTAACATCAACTCAGTTCAAGCAATTCAATCATCGTCTCATTGACAAAAAAACCGACAAAAGTTGCTTTATTTTTACACTAAGATGTAAATACTCTGTTAAGTTTAATAAGTTAGCTAAAGCTATACTATTATTTATACACCTTTTTCTGACTGTCCAAGGATGCGATAAGCGATGAGAGAAAACTTCAGTTTACTAAACAATAATCGCGCTAAGGCAGAGTTACTGCTCTCCTCCACGTTCATCAATTTACTGTCTCTAGCCCTGCCTTTTACCATGCTACAAATATACGACCGTATATTGCCGAACCAAGGCTACGGCACCGCGAGTGTGCTCGTATCCGCTGTCGGGGTCGCGATTCTATTAGAGTTACTTTTGCGCTATGCCCGCAGTTGGTTGTTGGCCTCATCTGCCGCCAATTTTGAACTGCAAACCACGACTAAAGTTGTCAATGCGTTAATGCAATCTGACTATCACCATGTGGAAAGCTTAGGCACGGGTAAAGTGTCCAACGGGCTTGCCAGTATTGCGGCGATGCGCGAGCTTTATTCAGGACAAGCCTTAGTGGCATTAATGGATTTTCCCTTTGTGCTCATTTTTTTAGCATTGGTCGCCTATATCGGCGGTCCATTGGTGTTCATTCCTATTGCAGTGTGGGCGGTGATCGGTGGGCTGGTTTTCCTCATTGGTAAAAAGTTAACTCGCGCCACGCAAGATTTAGCATTAACCGATAGCGAACGCTCACGCATGTTGATATTGGTGTTATCGGGATTAACCACGGCAAAAGCATTGGCGATGGAGTCGCGCCTATCATCCATCTACAGTGAAATTAACTACCGCCGCCTTAAACAACAACAGCAAGTCGATTGGTTATCATCAAAACTGCAAGAGCTCATTCAAGGCGCGTCTCAAGGCACTACATTATTAATCGTCCTTATCGGCTGCCTCGAAGTGCTCAATGGTGATCTCACCACGGGGGGGTTGGCGGCTTGCTCCATTCTAGCGGGCAGAGCGATAGCACCGCTAAGTGCTATTATTAGTTTGCGTTCACGGCTTGCCAGCGCCAATACCGCCATGAACCATGTTAACGATCTGGCTGAACTGCCCCAAGAAGTGTTTAAAGGCACCACTAAGTACCAACAGAAACTGCCGATTGGACCTATCAATTTTGACAGTATCGCCAGCTCTCAAGTGGGCGCGAAACTCAATAATTTCACGCTATCCATCCCCAGCGGCAGCTTAGTCACTGTCACATCAGATCCACTGACTCATGCCAGTTTACTCCTCAGTGTTATCGGTGCATTTCATCATTTAGAGCAAGGTTCAATAAGCATTGCAGGTGTTGAACAAAGCGAACACCAAGCCAATGAGTACCGCCAGTCAGTGACCTATGTTTCACCTTGGCCAACACTTTTTGCGGGCAGCTTATTGGAAAACATGACCCTATTTAGACCCGAGCGAGAGTCACTGGCGATGGAAGTTGCCGAGGCACTAGGACTCACCAGTAGCATCGCCCAACTGCCGTCGGGTTATCAAACTGAGGTTGGCGTAAACGATAGCCAAATGCTCAATAAAGGCGCGGTGAAACTTATTGCGCTGGTAAGAGCTATCGTACAGTCGCCCTCTATTTTATTACTCGATGAACCGATGATCTCACTCGATGCCGACTCTCAAGCAAGGCTGGTTAATGTGCTCAATCACTATAAAGGCCAGATGACCATTTTATGCGCTTCTCACTTTAGTGAACTCGCTAACAATAGCGATCTACGCATCAATATTAGTGAGCATGGCGAGTGTCAGGTTTTGCCCGCGATGCAGGAGGTTCAGGCATGAACTCTATCAGCCAAGCCAAGTCACTAGAAGAGAGTGAGAACACACTAGCGTCTCCTGAATTAAAAAATATATTAATCGCACTTTTTCAGCAGCTAGGGTTATTTTCTCAGGCGAATAATTTGCTCAGTGATGAAGCAATTCAGAGTATCGACACGGTAAAATTCGCTAACCTATTAAAAAAACATCACATTGGATTCTCGGTCTATAAGACGCACAAAAATGCTATTTCACAGGCCATTCACCCTTTTATTATTGTCCCTGATAATGAACCTGCAGTCATGTTAAGGCGTAGAGGTGCGCAATATGAAATGTTCAATCAGCAATCTGATCAGTGGCAAGCAATAAGTGCTCAAGAGTTACCCCTCATTGGGCATATTTTTGTGATTGAAAGTCTACCTGCAAGCAAACAGAATATTCGCGCCTTTGCAGCGCATATGAGCAAACGCACCAAGTGGTACCGCCCGGTATTTTGGCTGAGTTTACTCTCCAGTATTACCGGGCTGGCGGTGCCCCTCTTTACCATGGCCGTTTATGACCGCGTCATTGGCGGACAAGCACCGGATGTACTGCCCACCATCGCCCTTGGTGCAGCACTGGCTTTGGCCATTTTAGTGATAACACGCCTCACTCGAGCTAACCTGCTAGCCACCACCAGCAACCGATTTGCACGTGACCTTTCAGATATCACCTTTAGACGGTTATTGAGTATGCCGCTGATGGTGTTGTCTCGAGTGGGTTTGTCGAACCATATGGCACGGATGCGCAATGCGGAAAAAGTACGTACCTTACTTTCCGGCCCTGGTGGTGCAGGTTTAGTTGACCTTCCTTTCACCGCTATCGCACTGATCACCATCGCGCTACTCAGTGGCTGGTTAGTGATAGTGCCGCTGGTGATGTTATTGCTGTTTTACTTAGTGATGAAAGCCGTCAATAAATATGCTCAATCAGCTGCGCCCACCATTAGTGGAGATTATCAAAACTCTATTAATGAACTCGCCAAAAACCTGCTACAACTGAAAACCAGCGGCGAAACTGATGGCTGGAATACTAAGTTTGCCAGGCAATGCAAAGAGAACTGTCGGCAAAACTTCCTCTACGCTAAGCGCAATGGCTTAAACGCCGCCGTCGCCCACGCCATGAGTTTACTTACCGCGCTAGTTACCGTTTTTACAGGCATCTTCTTAGTACTCAACCAGAGCATTAGCCCTGGTGCACTCATTGCCTGCGTCATGCTGATTTGGCGCATAACTGGGCCTGCACAGTTAGCATTTTCATCACGCCAGAAAATTACCATGATGGATATGGCAATAAAACAGTTTGACCGTTTTATGCAAGCAGGCACGGAACACAATGAGCTCAGGCTCGATACACCAGCGACTCAAGTCGCACCTAAGATAAGTTTTCAACACGTCACTTTGCGTTATGGTGCAGAGGTCGACCCCGCCCTAACGGGTGTCAGCGTTGATATAGAACCCGGCGAAAATGTCGCTATTATTGGGCCTAACGCCTGCGGTAAAACCTCGATGTTACTTGCTGCCATGGGAGTGGCAGAAGCGCAAGCGGGATATATCACGGTGAACGGCAAAAACCTCAAGCAATATGACCCTGAAGCATATCGACAATGGGCCGCATTTTGCCCCGCCGAGCCCGACCTTTTCCCTGGTACCTTGGCTGACAATCTGCGCATAGCGAAACTGGACGCGACCGATGAAGAGCTCATCACCGCAATAAAAGCGGCCGGGGGTGAGTCGCTATTCAAAGCATTAGGAAATGATCTGAATATCAGTCTGTTTAATCGTGGTCATACGCTGTTATCAGCCGTAGAAGGAAGTTATATCAGTTTAGCGCGAGCACTATTGAAGCAATCAAGTTTAATCATTCTCGACGAACCCATCGCCAATCGTAATCCTGCAGCTAAAGCCCAACTGCTAAAAACATTTAGCGCCCTCAAAGGCAAAAGCACCGTGCTATTTACCAGTCATGACCAAGAGTTGATCCAGCAAGCTGACAAGGTCGTAATTTTAGATAAAGGTGCCGTTGTTTACGCAGGCCCTATTCCAGAAAAATCTGCTCAGCCACCGCAAGCATCATCTCAGGAGAACCTCCCTAATGGATAATCGTCAACTAGCGAACCGAGTATGGCCTGAGCATGAATTTACCGATGCGATTGAAGCTCCCGCAGAAAGAAAGTTAATTAAGCGCATCATCTTTTTGATCACAGGTTCAGTGTTAATCATGTTGTTGTGGTCACTGTTTGCCGAGGTAGAAGAGATCTCCAAATCCAAGGGGCAAGTTGTTCCTCTTGGCCACCGACAGATCATTCAAAGTCGCGCTGGCGGCACTATGGCCTCGGTGATGGTAGAAGAGGGAGATGTGGTTAAAAAAGGCGATGTATTAGCCAGCTTTGTCTCGATTGACAGTCAATCAGCAGAAGAGGAACTCGCCAGTAAACGCGCAAACCTGTTACTTAGAATTGAGCGCTACGAGTCTTTTATTGACCAACGAGAGGCTAATTTTAGTGAGTTTGAAGTTGAGTACCCACAATTGGTCAAATTGCATACCGCATCACTGAGCCGCATGAACCAAGAGCGAGTAGCAATGCAGCAACTCTCAGAGTCTGACATCGCTAAATCTCAAGCAGAAATCGATGGCCTCTTAGCTGAGATCCCACCGCTAAGCGATCAAATTAAAACCGCAGAACAAACGCTAACAATGATGCAGTCGGTTACCGCAGAGCAAGCCGTATCCAAGCTAAGAATTTTAGAGTCGCAACAAAAATTAGATTCCTACATGCGCGAACTGAGAAGCATGGAGAGCAAACAACAGGTTCTGGCTAAAAACTTGCTCAATTTAGAACAACAACTAAACCAGAAAAAAGTGACCTTACTCAAAGAGGTCGGTGAGAAACGTACCGATGCCCAAGCAGAACTGCTTGGCATTATCGCTCGCTTAAAATCATCAGGCTCTCTCGTCTCACAAAATACCATTATCGCTCCTGTCGACGGCATTATTCAGTCTATCCCCTCCTCATCGACAGGCAGCGTGATCCAGCCCGGTGGCACAGTAGCGGTCATTGTACCAATGACAAAAACGGGCTTAATGGAAGCCAAATTGTCACCTCGCGATATAGGTTTTGTGAAAGTGGGTCAGCCGGTAAGGATTAAAATTGATGCATTTGATTACAGCCGTTATGGCGCCCTCGACGGCATTGTAAAACGCATCTCTCCAAGTACCGATTCAGATGAAAAAGGCGGGGTATTTTACAAAGTGCAAATTGCCATTGATAAGCCCTATTTTTCGGATAAACCCGGCCGGTTCGACTTGATCCCAGGGATGACAGGTGAAGCTGACATCGTGACCGGAGACAAAACGGTATTTCAGTATCTCTGGAAACCGGTATTTACCAATGTGACAGAAGCTTTTGGTGAGCGCTAAAGAGGAAGTAGATAATGAGTCATGACGATAAAAAATCCACATCAAATACTAAGACACCAGAAGCCATTGAAGCGGAGAAAAAACAAAGAGAATTGGAAGCCAAACAAAAGGCTAAACAGCTTGATAAGGACGTCGCCCGTTTAAAAGCTAAAGAACTTCGAGATAGTGGCGCTAAAGCCAGTACTATCGGCAATAAAGATCTGGTCGCTGATAAATCTTGGAGTGCTGCCAGCACCACAGTAAAAGACGATTCAAGTACAGCTGACAATGACGCCTCACCTCTCGATGACTCTCATCAATCACAACGTTCAAATAGTGAAGCGTTACAAGAACAGTCATCTACAGCCCAAACTAGCAAAGACAATTTAACCGCCCTAGAAACATCACAAAATGGACAAACTCAGCAAACGGCAAGTAAACGTCCTCAAGGCTCTAGCGAGACTACAGGCTTAAGTGCAGGGGCGCATTTTCATGCAAGCTCTAGCAAAGGCCCAGTGTTAAGCACTATTGCTCACCCTTTAACGTTTACCGCTAATGAACATAACCAGCCTCATTTTACCATTGCTATGACAACCGATACTGGTGTGCATCAAGTCACTGAGCTGCAGAGTAAAACCAGCTTAATAAGCACTGGCACTGGCACTGGCACTGGCACTGGCACTGGCACTGGCACTGGCACTGGCACTGGCACTGGCACTGGCACTGGCACTGGCACTGGCACTGGCACTGGCACTGGCACTGGCACTGGCACTGGCACTGGCACGCATGAAAAGCCATTGGCTATTAATAGTCAACAACAAATTCAGCAAGTTAAAGAAGATTCTAGCACTGATGTGGTATCAGGATCGTTACATGCTCAAGGCCACAACGCAGCTCAAATAGAATGGAGTATCGCCAACTCACAGGGGCAATTTGGATTAATTAACATCGACCCCGCCACAGGCCAGTGGCACTACCAACTCAATAATGCTTCTGCTGCCACAAATGCTTTAGCTGAAAACGAACATCACACTGAGCAATTTATCATTACCGCCACGGATGCCGAAGGAAATCACGTTGAAACGATTATTACAGTGGAGGTTGAAGGCAGCAATGATCTACCGACTATTTCAGGTACTCATCATGCGGCGTTGAATGAGCACGGAGCAATCGATACTGCGTCAGGTAGCTTAATCGCAACAGACTCGGATCATGGCGATAGTGTTAGCTGGGCAGTAACCAATGGCCAAGGTCAAATGGGATCACTAACTATTGATCCCAATACTGGTGGTTGGCAGTACCATTTAAATAATCAAAACCCTAATACTCTTGCGCTTAATCAAGGCCAAAGCGCCACAGAAACCTTTACCGTAACGGCGACCGATAGTTCGGGTCTGCCCGTATCACAACAAATTACAGTGCAAGTTAACGGCAGCAATGAATCAGCTCAAATTGCTGGCACTACGACGGGCTCTATTACAGAAGATAAAGACGTATTTATTGATCAAAATGGCGAGCAATTAAAAACGACAGGTCAGTTAACGGTTACTGACCCCGACTCTGGCCAAGATCAATTCACAGCAGATCACCAGCAAGGCCAATATGGCGAGTTGAGTATCAATAATAACGGCCATTGGACTTACACCGCCAACAACGGCAATCCACAGATCCAAGAGCTTAAAACGGGTGAAACCGTTACTGATACTTTGTTGGTGCATTCAGTAGATGGTACCGAGCAGAAAATTACTGTCACCATTAACGGCACAGATGATAAAGCCGTCATTGGCGGAACTTCAACTGCAAGCCTGATTGAAGATAAAGACCTTGCCAGTGGCGGCACTTTGCGCGCCGATGGTCAGTTAACGGTTACTGACCCCGACTCTGGTCAAGATCAATTCACAGCAGATCACCTGCAAGGCCAATATGGCGAGTTGAGTATCAATAATAACGGCCATTGGACTTACACCGCCAACAACGGCAATCCACAGATCCAAGGGCTTAAAACGGGTGAAACCGTTACTGATACTTTGTTAGTGCATTCAGTAGATGGTACCGAGCAGAAAATTACTGTCACCATTAACGGCACTGATGATAAAGCCCTCATTGGCGGAACTTCAACTGCAAGCCTGACTGAAGATAAAGACCTCGCCAGTGGCGGCACTTTGCGCGCCGATGGTCAGTTAACGGTTACTGACCCCGACTCTGGTCAAGATCAATTCACAGCAGATCACCTGCAAGGCCAATATGGCGAGCTAAGTATCAATAATAATGGCCATTGGACTTACACCAGCAACAACGGCAATCCACAGATCCAAGGCCTTAAAACGGGTGAAACCGTTACTGATACTTTGTTGGTTCGTAGCATCGATGGCACAGAGCTGAAGATCATTGTCACCATTAACGGCACTAACGATCTGCCCGTTGTCAGCCATATTACCTCTAAGATCGTTGATGAGGGTAGCGCAAAGGTGACAGGCCAGATCGCGTCACACGATCTCGATCATGGCGATAGCGCAACCTTCAGCACCACATATCAGCATGCGGGTTTCAACTTAAATACCGATGGCAGTTACACATTTGATCCCACCAACCCAAGTTTTGAGTATTTAGCTGTTGGTGAACATGAAACCCTGATCATTCCGATTACAGCCACTGATAATAATAGTGGCCAAAGTTCTCCGCAAAACCTCGTTATCCGCATCAACGGCACTAACGATCTACCCGTCGTCAGCCACATCAGCTCTAAAATAGTTGATGAAGGTAATGCAAAGATAACAGGTCAGATCGCAGCGACCGATCTCGACCATGGTGATACAGCAACTTTCAGCACTAGCTTCAGCCACGCAGGATTTATCTTAAACTCTGATGGCGGTTACTCACTTGATCCCACCGATCCCAGCTTTAATCATTTAGCGGTTGGTGAGCATGAAACGCTGATCATTCCAATCACTGCTACCGACAATAATGCGGGCAACAGTGCACCGCAAAATCTCATCATCAGAGTCAACGGCACTAACGATCTACCCGTGGTGAGCCACATCAGCTCTAAAACAGTTGATGAAGGTAATGCAAAGATAACAGGTCAGATCGCAGCTACCGATCTCGATCACGGTGATACAGCAACTTTCAGCACTAGCTTCAGCCACGCAGGATTTATCTTAAACTCTGATGGCGGTTACTCACTTGATCCCACCGATCCCAGCTTTAATCATTTAGCCGTCGGTGAGCATGAAACGCTGATCATTCCAATCACTGCTACCGACAATAATGCGAGCAACAGTGCACCGCAGAACCTGATTATCCGTATCAACGGTACCAACGATCTACCCGTGGTGAGTCACATCAGCTCAAGGGTGATAGATGAAGGTGGCGCTAGCGTTACTGGGAAGATCGCAGCTAGCGATCTCGATCACAGTGATATGGCAACCTTCGCCACCAGTTATCAGCATGCAGGCTTTAGCCTAAAAGCTGATGGTTCATATACATTAGATCCCACCGATCCCAGCTTTAATCATTTAGCCGTCGGTGAGCATGAAACGCTGATCATTCCAATCACTGCCACTGATAACAATGGCGGCAACAGTGCACCGCAGAACCTGATTATCAAGATCGATGGCACAAACGATCTACCCGTCGTCAGCCACATCAGCTCTAAAACGGTTGATGAAGGTAATGCAAAGATAACAGGTCAGATCGCAGCGACCGATCTCGATCACGGTGATACAGCAACCTTTTCTACCAGCTATCAACACGCGGGCTTTAACCTAAAAGCTGATGGTAGCTACACACTTGATCCCACCGATCCCAGTTTTAATCATTTAGCCGTCGGTGAGCATGAAACACTGATCATTCCCATTACTGCTACCGATAACAATGGCGGCCAAAGTGCACCACAAAACCTGATTATCAAGATCGATGGCACCAACGATCTACCCGTGGTGAGTCACATCAGCTCAAGGGTGATAGATGAAGGTGGCGCTAGCGTTACTGGGAAGATCGCAGCTAGCGATCTCGATCACGGTGATACAGCAACCTTTTCTACCAGCTATCAACACGCGGGCTTTAACCTAAAAGCTGATGGTAGCTACACACTTGATCCCACCGATCCCAGTTTTAATCATTTGGCCGTAGGTGAGCATGAAACACTGATCATTCCCATTACTGCTACCGATAACAATGGCGGCCAAAGTGCACCACAAAACCTGATTATCAAGATCGATGGCACCAACGATCTACCCGTGGTGAGTCACATCAGCTCAAGGGTGATAGATGAAGGTGGCGCTAGCGTTACTGGGAAGATCGCATCAAACGATCTCGACCATGGTGACACAGCAACTTTCAGCACTAGCTTCAGCCACGCAGGATTTAGTTTAAATCCAGATGGTAGCTACACACTTGATCCCACCGATCCCAGTTTTAATCATTTGGCCGTAGGTGAGCATGAAACACTGATCATTCCTATCAGCACCACTGATAACAATGCTGGCAACAGTGCGCCGCAGAACTTGGTGATCCGAGTCAAGGGTACTAACGATCTACCTGTGGTGAGTCAGATAAGCTCTAAAACGGTTGATGAAGGTGATGCCAAGATAACAGGCCAGATCGCATCGACTGATCTCGATCACGGCGATAGCGCGACCTTTGCCACCAACTACAGGCACTCAGGCTTTAGTTTAAATCCGGATGGTAGCTACACACTTGATCCCACCGATCCCAGCTTTAATCATTTAGCCGTCGGTGAGCATGAAACCCTGATCATTCCGATCACTGCCACTGACAACAATGCTGGCAACAGTACGCCGCAGAACTTGGTGATCCGCGTAAATGGCACCAACGACTTACCTATCGTGAGTCACATAAGTTCGAAGATGGTTGATGAAGGTAGCAAGCCAATTACTGGACAGATAACTTCGACCGATGTTGACCATGGTGACACTGCCACTTTCAGTACTAACTTCAGCCACACAGGGTTTATCTTAAATACAGATGGCTCGTATACATTAGACCCTACGGATCCAAGCTTTGATCATTTAGCACAAGGTGACCATCAAACCTTAATTATTCCAATCATTGCGACGGACAATAACAAAGGCAATAGCGTCTCTCAAAATCTGATTATTCGAATTGATGGTACCAATGACGGTGCAATCATTAGTGGAGTCAATACAGGTAATGTAACTGAAGAGTCACAGCTGCAAACGAGCGGAAAACTAACCGTTACTGACGTTGATGCAGGAGAAGCACATTTTTCAAATACCGATATTAGCGGCGCTCTCGGCACCCTGCATTTAACAGATACTGGTGCATGGACTTACGATTTAGATAATAAAAACCCAAAAGTACAAACATTAGCACAAGGCCAAAGCACAACCGATACCGTCACAGTGCAGTCGGTTGATGGCACCAAACATCAAATCACTATTACGGTAAATGGCAGTAACGATAAAGCCATTATCACTGGCGTAGATACAGGTAATGTGACTGAAGATGTAAACCCCTATTCCAATGTGTCTGCCTCTGCACATATGATCCACACTCGTGGTCAACTCACGATTACCGACACAGATTCAGGTGAAGATCACTTTGATTTTAAGACCTTCATTCACGTCGCAACGAACCCCGAATGGGCGCCCTATCACAGTCAACTCGGCGGTAGGGTCAGTATGACTAAAAACGGTGAGTGGGAATATGAAATTGATACCACTAAGCCGCAAATCCAAGCATTAGGGGCTGGAGAAACACTCAAAGACAGTGCCGTTATCGAGTCTACTGATGGTACCAAACATACCATTGAGTTCACCATTCATGGCACCAATGATGTGCCAACGTGTTCATCGGAAGTGGTGTTATCAACGGGCACTGAAGATACCGACATCATTCTCACTCAAGCGCAATTACTAGCCAATTCAAGCGACATTGATAACAACGACCTAAACCAATTACATGTCGCTAACTTAACCGCTGATCATGGCACTATCACCGTCAATAAAGATGGATCCTTTACCTTACACCCAGATAAAGACTATAACGGCCAAGTCCAGTTCAGTTATGACGTTAAAGACCTCCATGGCGGCATGGCGCATACAGGTGCATCCACTACATTAACAGCAATCAATGATAATCCTGATGTTTCACCATTAACCGATAGCATCAAAGAAGGGGCAAGCCATAACCTAGACTTGCTAACAGGCGCCACCGATATAGAAGGCGATACGCTACATATCGATCAACTGTATTATTCTATCGATGGTGCACCGAGTACGGCACATTTACCAGCGGGCCTATCTTTAGCTGCTGATGGTCATACCTTAATTATTGATGCTACAAACCCAGCTTATAACCATCTTGCCAATGGTCAATCACTCAAAATTGCAGTTTCTTATCTCGTCGAAGATGGCCATGGTGGCCAAAGCCAACAAACAGCAGATTTAACGATTCAAGGAACAGACGATAAAGCCGCCCTCGTATCCAACATCATTCAGATGACTGAAACACAGGCTATCGATAGCCAGCATAATATGTACAGAGGAACACTTCAGCTTATCGACCCAGATAGTGGTGATAAAACGCACTTTGAATACAGCGGAACATATTTAGGTAAAGGTTTTCCCCCTGGTGATCTCACTGTTCGCGCTGATGGCTCTTATCAATTTATCTTACAGTCCGCCAACAATCGTTATGCTGATGACCATATTGCTAGTTTACGTACTGGCGAATCGATGCAGATCCCTTACGAAATAAAAACCAGCGACGGGCAGTCGCTGACAATCATGGTGAAAGTGATTGGAGAAGATAACCAAGCAAGAATTGAAGTTGCCCCCGGCTCAAGTCTCACTAACCACGGCTATGAAGATCGCACTTCAGCGAGCGACCCCAATCAAATATGGAGTGGCGGTAATTTACATGTAATCGACCCCGACCACGATCAAGCAGGTTTTATTGCACAAAATATCTCTACATCAGAAGGAGGGAAATTTTTCATCAACCCTCGCGGTGACTGGGCTTACACTATCGATAATTCAAAAATTCAACATCTTGGTCAAGGCGAATCTTATCAAAAAACCTTTTCTGTTGAATCTATCGACGGTAGTGCACATCAAGATATTACCGTAACGGTACATGGCACCAACGATGCGCCAGTTGTTTCCGCCGAAGTACGCATAGCTTCGGGCATTGAAGACACTAGCATGCAACTGAGCACTGTTGAGTTACTCGCCAACGCAACTGATATTGATCACAATGATGTGGGCCAATTAAGTATTGCAAATTTAGTCGCTGATCACGGCGTCATTATTGACAATAATGACGGTACTTTTAGTTTTACTCCTGAGAAAGACTATAACGGCCAAGTACATTTCAGCTATGACGTAAAAGATGCACATGGCGGTTCAACTCATACTGGTGCAACAACTACGTTAACAGCTGTTCAAGATAACGCCGTTATTACAGGACAAGATTCAGGTAGTGTCACTGAAGACAGGCATGTTTCTCCTGCAGTTTCATGGTTTGGTAATATGATCGAGACTCAAGGGCAGTTGCATATAACTGATGCCGATTCAGGAGAGAACCATTTTGAATTTAGGTCATTTATCACAGATGCAATGCACCCACAATGGGCCCCCTATACCAGTAATCTTGGTGGTCATCTCAGCATAGGGCCTAAAGGTTTATGGGAATACAAAATAGATACAAGTAACGCAGTTATACAAAAATTGGGCGCTGGTGAGACGGCTCTTGATAAGGTTGTTGTTCACTCAATCGATGGCACTGAACATGAAATTCAAATAACCATCCACGGAACCAACGATGTGCCTTATTGCAGCTCAGAAGTTCAATTAAGCTCGGGTACCGAAGACAAGGATATACACCTCACAAAATCAGACCTACTGATTAACGCAACAGACATTGACCACAATGATATTGGCCAATTAAGTGTCGCTAACTTAACCGCTGATCATGGCACTATCACCGTCAATAAAGATGGCTCCTTTACCTTACACCCAGAGAAAGACTACAACGGTGCAGTTCACTTTAGCTATGATGTAAAAGACCCACATGGTGGCGTAACGCATACAGGTGCAACCACAAGTCTAGCCGCTGTTAATGATGCAGCAAAGGTCACCGAATTCAACACAGAGAGCATCGTTGAAGATGCTCCTCATAGTAGTGTCTTTGCCCATGAGAAATATCAAATCGCCAGCGGAAAACTGAATGTCGCTGATGCTGATGCTGGAGAAGATCACTTTCAATACAGTCAATTTGGCGAAACCGCTATTAGCGACCCATTTCAGGGTCACCTAAGAATAAGTTCAGCAGGTTCTTGGAACTATGAAGTCAAAAATAGTGCGCTGCAATACCTTGCTGCAGGCCAAACTGAAACTGTCGTATATCGCGTTAATACCGCAGATGGCACCCCTTATGATCTGCACATAAAAGTAATCGGCACTAACGATACTCCAACGGTTACCGTTATTACCTTGCCCCATGGTACAGAAGATGTCAGCTATCAAATGCAAGCAAGTCAATTAGGTTTTACCGATGTTGATTCAGGCGATACTTTGCACAGTGTTGCCATCACCAGCGCGCCTGACGCTTCCACACAAGGCTCATTTTATCTCGATGGCAAAGCGGTTACTGCCGGTCAAACCATTGCCGCTGGCGACATAAGTAAAATGCAGTTTGTTCCAGTCAAAGACTTCAATGGTGACGTTGATTTCAAGTACACAGTTAACGATGGCCACGCCGATTCAGTTGAAGCCAGTAACACTATCCATATCGAACCCGTGGCTGATCTCGCGATCATCTCTGGTGATACCTCAGGTCAAGCAACTGAAGATAGCCATATTGTTAATAGCGCATTCTTACAAGCCAGCGGCCAACTTAACGTCACCGATGCCGATACGTTAGAAAATAGCTTTCAAGCAGAAAACCTTCACCAGCAATCAGATGGAAGTGCATCAATGGGCGGTTTAGCCATGCAAAAAGATGGCAGCTGGAGCTATGTTGTCGATAATGCCCGCTCAGAAATTCAGTCGCTAGGAGTTAATCAGCAATTAACCGAAAAGTTCACCGTACATTCGGCCGATGGAACTGAACAAGAGTTAATGGTGACGATACATGGCACTAACGATGCGCCAAGCTTAAGTTTTAACAGCACCACGAATACTAGCGGTCAGCTTTTAGGCAGTGATATTGATAACGGTGATGCTCAGCAACTGCAATACGATGCCATTCGACCCCACGGTCAATTTGGTAGCATAAGCGTTGATTCAGTTTCTGGTGCCTATAATTACCAGCCTTCGAACTCAATAGCAGGTATGAGTTACGATCCACAAACTCATACCTACACTGGCCACGAGGTCTTTGAAGTACGAGTCGGCGATAGCCATGGTAGTGAAACAAGAGAGTTTTTAACCTTCACCGTAACCGCTACAGTGTCAGCACCCGCGATAACGGGTGGCCAACCCACTGTCAGTACTGCGATTAACACAAGCCCAATGTTAACGACGCAAGCGCCAACAGGAGTCACTAATACGCCACCCGCAAACAGCGTCAATTTAGACTTAATGGCCAGTAGTGATAGCGGCACTTCAAATACGGACAACTTAACCAACGACAATACGCCAACAATCACCGGTACTACCGATGTTCCTTTCTCTAGGGTCACTATTTATGACGGCAATACCCCTGTTGGCCATGCGCTATCTGATGCCAACGGTGATTACAGCGCCAACCTTGCAAGCCTTGCAGACGGTACCCATAATTTATCTGCCAAGGCATTAGCGCCATCATCTGTTTTACCTGTCGTGTCCCCACTACTCGATATCAAGATTGATACCAGTATGGCTGTGCCTACCGTAGACTTAACAGCGACTGCCGATTCCGGTATCTCAGATCACGACAACCTGACCAATGCTCACACTCCCATTATCACAGGAACAGCGGAAGCTAATTCAACGATAACCATTACTGACGAACATGGCGCTACCGTTGCCACAGGATATGCCGATGCTAGCGGGATGTACCAGCTCACAACCAGCAACTTAGCAGAGGGCGCACATTCAATAACAGTGGAAGCAACCGATACGGCTGGTAATCAAAGCCATGCAAGCCTATCCCTTGAAGTGGATTACACCGCTCCCACCATAGCTAAGGTCAATTTAAAGATTGAAGCGGTCCATCAACCAACATTTAGTGGCAGTGTCAGCTTAGACACCGCACAAGTCGATATAGTAGTAAAACAAGGCAGTCAAATCATTGAAACCCTGCATGCCACGTTAGACGGCAAAGGGGGCTACAGTGTTGATGCCAGCAACTTACTCGATGGCGCTTACGTTGCCTATATTCAAGCAACCGATAATGCAGGTAATCAAACGCCATCAGGTGCAGCAGGTATATTTGATCGCTTCAGTGTAGATACCTATGCCGGTGCGCCAACTATCAGCTTTGAAACTGCAGGCGCTGATCATATCTATAATGCACAAGAGGTCGCTGCTGGAGCCGTTAGCACTATCACTGCAACCGTTCATCTACCCGCAGATACTCGCTCTGTTGATAGCATCACGATTAACGGCAATAGCCACCAAATCAGCAATGCCGAATTTATGGCAGGCAAAGTGGAGGTAGAAGTTGCCCCAGGCACCACTGTAATCGCAAGTATCACCGATAGGTTAGGCAATATCTCTGCATTGACCAATGCAACGGCACCAAGCGCTGACCTGCTAGCCAATTCATTAACCTTATCCCTGACTCACGATTCAGGCGTTACTGGTGACCAGATAACCAACGATGGCTCATTAACTATTACCGGACAAGAGGCTGGCGCCAACGTTGAATATTCCAACGATAACGGTGTCCATTGGAGTCAAAGTTTTACCCCAATATCAGGGCGAAATACAGTCACAGTGAGGCAGACGGATACAGCGGGCAATGTATCTCCAAGCACCCAACTAAGCTTCACCTTGGACAATCAAGTCGCAGCGCCCAGTATTTCATTACAACATGATACCAGTGCTCATTCAGGGCAACATGCCGATCTCATCACTAAAGATGGTCAGTTAAATATTGCCGCCGAAGCTGGCGCTAAACTCGAATACTCTGTCGATGGCGGACATAGCTGGACAACGCAGTTTACCCCTATTGAAGGCCAAAATAATCTGCAAGTGAGGCAAACTGATATTGCCGGAAACACCTCGGCAGCCACCAGTTTTAGTTACACCTTAGACACCACCCCTGTAACAGTCGCTGTTGATCCGATCTCAAAAGATAATGCACTCAATACGGTTGAGAACAATCAATCCCTGGAGATCACTGGCACCACTTCTAACATTGCAGCCGGCGATCAGGTTTATGTTAAGTTCGATGACAACAGTGTTTACCTTGCAACGGTTAAAGCAGATGGAACTTGGCGCCTAACGCTCAACGCCTCCGAGCATCAAAGCCACATGGCCACAGATAAAAACTACCCCATTAAAGTAGGCGCGGTCGATGTTGCTGGCAACGTAACACCAGAAATAACCACCCATTTATTGCTTGATACCCAGAATCCGATTCCCCACATCAGCGTAAACCCGGTCACTGCCGACAACATTATTAATCTCGCTGAGTCAGGGCGAAATATCGAGATCAGTGGCCAAGTCAGCGGTGACTTTAATGCGGGAGATGCTATTAGCTTAAGCGTCAACGGCGCAGCGATTAGCTCGCTTACAGGGTCTGTAGATGCTCAAGGGCATTACTCAATTTCCGTTCCGGCACAGACCTTAATGAGAGCCAATATCCACAGTATTTATGCCTCGGGGCAGCAACAAATTCACTCAATTGAAGCTACCGTGATCACCACAGATAGCGCCGGTAATCTCGGCAGTGCCACCACTGGCACCCAAGCCTTTACAATTGATACTCAGGCAAGAGCAGCTATTACGTTAGATAACATCACTAGCGATAATGTGATTAACGCACAAGAGAGTGGCACGGATATCAGCGTGACAGGTCAAGTCAGTGGCGATGCCCACCAAGGCGATATCGTCAACTTTGCTGTCGGGCAACATAGCTATAGCGCAACCGTTGGTCAAAGCGGTCACTTCAGCGTTAATATCGCAGGTGCGGAGCTAGCCTCCAACGCATCAATCACCGCAAGCGTAACCACCATCGATACTGCTGGTAATCCTGCTACCGCCAGCCAAGTCATGCACTATGCCACCGATACACAAGTGGATATGCCAACCATTACCTTCGAAAACCCTGGCAGTGATAACGCCTACAGCAAAGCGGAAATAGCTCAAGGTCATGCAGGGACGATTACCGCTACAATTCATGCTGCAGCTGATGCCAAAATAGGCGAGCATCTTAGTATTAATGGCGTTGACCATGTACTAGATGCCAACAGTTTAGCCCACGGTATCGCCCTTGAAGTTGCGCCCAGCAGCATAGTAAAAGCCGTCATGACTGATGAGCACGGTAACGTGAATTCGGCCTTAAACATGGCTGCAGGTGCTAAACCTGAACCCATAGTGGTAACCGCACCACCCGGCAGCCATCACATCGGTGCATCTTTGGGAGTACCAACATTAATACCGACACAAACCCCTGTTCCTGTTGCTGAACAAGGCTGGAAAATATTGGTTAATGGCCACTATCAAACTAGTTACTCCAGCCAGTGGGGAACACTGACCATTAACCCGAAGACGGGTCAATTGAACTACCAAGAACATGCTGATACTCATACCGGGCCACACGGTTCTGCGACAACTGTTGGTGTGCATGAAGATAGATTCGAAGTGGCGCTACAGGGCTCACATCATGATGATGTCATCATGCATGTTCAGGTGAATATATTGAGCCGTGGCCCAGGTCATAGTGGCAAGCTAACCTTAGGCTCTGAAGTGCTCGATATGACGGTCACTCCAACCTACAATCATCCTGCTCCAACAGCTGCTGATGCTCATGATGTACCCCAAAGTGATTTCATTACTGATGTCAGCGTAGATCTAGATGCTATCGTCGTTGCTGATGATTCTGATTTCAATGCAGCAGCTCATACCGAGTATGAAGAACCGTCAACAGCGAGTGCAGCAGAGCAAGCGGAAGCTGATCCAGCAGCAACCTCGCAGCCAGTATCAGCAACACCAGTGGTGGTGAGCGCTGCCGTAACAAGCGACCCTATCGATCACTACTTGCAGATGGTTGGCATGAGCCATCAAGATCTGGCGCCAAAAACAGATAACCCATCGATGAACGAATTACCCGAGATGCAGGTATTAACCAGTGGTGAACCTGATGCCGATATGTTCGATACCAATCAAGTCGATGCGTTTGATAACCCACTGCTTGATGACGACAAGCATGACGCACACCATAAGGACTTAACTACTCTTGATGATGTAATTGAACATCAAAGCGTTGATCAAGCGAACGATGATGACCTGCTCCATCAAGCATTAAACGATATGCATAATCAGCTTTAAACATGCTATATCTCAGCAGTAAGTAAGCCGATGAAAGCAGTGATCACTCTATCACTGCTTTTTTTCATCTCTACCCACTCAATGATATAGCACTAAAGGGGTAGTTGAGGACTCACGAATATTAGACCTATTGACCACAATGTTTACACTCATGCGTCAACTTGTCTCAGTGACTTTGGAAAATAGCTTACTCAATCGGGTTTTACGGTGTATTAACCGTTAAATTCTTGGCACTAAACTTGCGATGGTTAACGGGTTCTTTTCCCACGGCAAGTTATATGAGATGTAAGCCCAACCGCTTTGATAGTGTTAACCAATATTCAGGAGAGTTTAGCGGCGCCTTCGCCGATTTAGGTACCTTTCTACCCTTAGTCCTCGGCCTTATCGCCTTAAACCATTTTTCCCCGCAAGGGATCTTTATGGGTTTTGGTTTGTTCGCCTTATTTACTGCATTCTTCTATCGTCGCCCCATTCCAATACAGCCGATGAAAGTCATCACAGCACTGGTGATAGCTCAAGGCTTAACACCTGGAATGTTACAGGCTAGCGGCATGATGATGGGCGTTATTTTACTGGTTCTCGCTTATAGCGGCGCCATTAAATGGATGGCAAAGCAACTCTCTCCCGCCATTAGTATCGGCATTCAGTTAGCGATTGGTATTCAACTGATTTGGATGGGCGGACAGATGATGAGCCAAACCTGGCTTATCGGACTCATTGCCTTTGCACTGCTTTTTGGCAGCAAATTCTTACCACTGCGCTATTTAGCCATGCCATTGGTGATTACGATGGGTATTTTATGGCAACTAAACAGTGGCACCGCGCCAAGTTTTGATCTTTCAAGCTATACCCCATGGCAACTGAGCTGGCCAAGTCTCGATGAATGGAGCTCTGCCGCTGGTTTGTTGGTACTGCCACAACTGGCGCTAACGCTCACCAATGCAGTAATAGCAGTCTCTGCGATAGCAAAAGAGAAATTCCCAAATGACGCTAAAGATAATTTTTCACCAGAGCGTTTTGCCACCAGCTCTGGTTGGGCAAACTTACTGTTAGCGCCGTTCGGTGCCACCGCAATGTGCCACGGCGCAGGCGGGCTTGCAGTACAGTATCACTTTGGCGCTCGTACTTGGTTGGCCCCGACTATATTTGGCTCAAGCTGTTTATTAATCGCTGCTTTTTGGGGGCAAGGCATTGCCAGCTTGTTATCGCTTATTCCACTGGCGGTATTGGGCAGTTTACTGGCGATTGCGGGGACTCAATTGGCGTGGTCAAAACGCTTTATCGATGGTAAGCCTTTTTGTATTTTTGTGATTTTATCAACCGCTGCAATTTGCCTGCTCGTTAATACTGCAGCAGGACTTGCCGCAGGAATACTACTTGAGACGGGTCGCCGCCAGTGGCATTTGTATTCAGATTTGAAACAATGAAGCTAACGCCATCGTCAGAAATAGTTCACTAAAACTTGTCGCTAAGTAGATAACCAACAGTCAAGTAATGGGGAGTCGGCTCCCCATCATTTTGAAGCGATTTTCAAGTGAAACGCGATAGTGTTATTAAACAAGGAAAAGGAACTAGCGGCTTTATTCACCGCTTCTTCGTGATGATGCTTACCTTATTCATCCAGCATATTTTGGATAAGTTCGGCTAATCGTTTTATCGCACCAACTTCCCGATCCGAACACTCAAATGACGAATTAAGTCGAAAACAATGATTAAACTGTTTGCTCGCGGAAAACATTTTTCCTGGAGCAATACTGATACGCTCTTTCAAAGCTCGCTGGTAGAGCGTTGTCGCATTCAGATGCTCTGGTAATTCAATCCACAAAAAGTATCCTCCTTCAGAGTAATGGATACTCACATTGGCGGGAAAGTATGTCCGTAACACCTGCCAGTTAGCGAATTTACGTTGCTCTAATTTCCTACGCAGTTGGCGTAAATGTTTCTCGTAATTACAGCTGGATAGATATTTAGCAAGCGCAAGTTGGATAGGAGTACTCGCAGATAATGTGCTCATCAATTGAAGTTTTTGGATCGGCAGTGCCATGCGTCCTGCGGCCACCCAACCAATTCGAAAACCAGCAACCAGACACTTAGAAAAAGATGAACAATGCATTGTCATCCCCTGCTGATCAAAGGCTTTCGCTGGCAATGGCTTCTTGCCACCAAAATACAGTTCACTATATACATCATCCTCTATCAGGTAGACGTTGTAATCAGCAAGCAACTGAATTAAAGCCTGCTTTTTCTCATCAGACAAGCTACAACCCAACGGGTTTTGGTGATTTGTCATTAACCAGCATGCTTTTACCGAGTGGGATTGCAGCGCTTTTTCAAGTGCCTCAAGATCAATTCCATCTTGAGGATGTGTTCTAACAGATAGCGCACGTAAATTCAGCTTTTGCAGTGACTGCAATGCACCGTAAAAGGTCGGTGACTCCACTACAACCCAATCACCGGCTTGAGTCACAGCTTGAAGACTCAAATTCAACGCTTCAAGCGCGCCTGCAGTGATCACAATCTCGTCAGGATGCACATTCATCCCTTGTGCAGCATATCGTTTGGCAATCAGTTGGCGTAAGTCTTCATTTCCAGGAGGCAGATTATCCAGTGCGCTCGATGTTGGCATGTTACGCGCCGCGGTCATCAGAGATTTGTTGACTTGATGGCGAGGATAAAGCTTGGGATCAGGATAAACAGAGCAAAAATCGACTAGATGCGGCGTCCGATTCGCTTGTAACACATCAAAAATAAAGTCGTTAATATCGATATTTTCAGTTGTATGAATTGTCACTTCCGATTTCTTTGGACTCAGGTATTGGACTTGAGGTGCGACAAAATACCCTGACCGAGCATGAGAAACTATCCACCCTTGGCTTTCCAGTACCTGATAAGCGTGCAGCACTGTCATTAGGCTCACGCCTGAGATCTCAGTCTGTTTTCGTAACGAAGGCAGCTTATCACCCACCTTCCAAATACCATTTTGAATTTGACGACGAATTTGCTCTACTAAATTTTCATATTTTGCCAACGAAACGACTCCTTCTATACCCAGCTCTCAGCACAATAGCAGCTAATATCTAATCTGTTATAGATAAAAGAGCCATTTCTGTATCTATTATAGTTTGCAGTCTGTTCCTATAATCGCCTCACTTTCATTTTGAACCAAAGATCACTTCCAGCCTTGGGTCGCATATCAATCTGACACCAACGTTCAGATAAGCATTTAACGGCATAGCGACAAATAAAACACCAAGCATTAGACATTCGATAAGCAACAACTCAACAGGAAATAACCATGAGTAATTTAAAAACAGCCGCGCTACGTGCACTTAACTTAATGGATCTGACGACGTTAAACGACAATGACACAGATGAGACAATCATCGAGCTGTGTAAGAGTGCTAAAACGACTGTCGGTAATACGGCAGCAATATGTATCTATCCACGTTTTATTCCTGTTGCCAAAAAACAACTGCATCTACAAGGTACGCCCGACATTCGGATTGTCACCGTCACTAACTTCCCTCACGGCAATGACGATATCGAGATTGCCGTTGCTGAAACGAGAGCCGCTATCATGTACGGCGCAGATGATGTAGACGTCGTATTCCCATACCGTGCTCTGATGGCCGGCAATGAAGATGTCGGCTTTGAACTTGTTAAGCAATGCAAAGCGGTTTGCGGTGACACTCTGTTAAAAGTCATTATCGAATCTGGTGAGCTGAAAACTGCTGCGTTGATCAAAAAGGCATCTGAGATTTCAATTAGGGCTGGAGCTGACATCATCAAAACGTCCACAGGTAAAGTGCCCGTTAACGCCACCCTTGAAGCTGCTGAAATTATATTGTCGGTTATCAAGCAGATGGGCGTTGAAAAAACAGTTGGCTTCAAGGCATCTGGTGGCGTACAGACCACTGAAGAAGCCAAAAAGTACTTAGATATGGTTGATAGTATGTTTGGTGCTGAATGGGCTGACTGCATGCACTACCGTTTTGGCGCCTCTAGCCTATTAAAGAACCTGCTTTATACCCTTGGGGAAGGTGAAAAAATAACTGCAGGCGATTACTAGTCCTATCTCTTGTACCGCCTCTAGGGACTGCAACCGCTACCAGACTAAATAGCTAAAGATAATGTAGTCATACAACAGGGTAGTGATGGCAATCTGTTAATTAGATATTCGCCAACAAATCCATTGGTTTATTACATCATCAGATTGGGATCACTGCCACTTAAACACAGGAAAACTCACCTATGTCAGATTTTGAATTGAAACACAAAACCGCTTCCAAACTGTCGGAACATGTGGCCTATAAAATCACCCAATGCCTCAAATTTTTGTTAAATATATTCTATGGCAAAAAATACGCGAAACGTGCCGTGATTTTAGAAACCATTGCCGCTGTACCAGGGATGGTAGCGGGCATGTTTAATCATCTAAAAGCCTTACGCCGGATGAAAGATGATGAAGGCTGGATCCGTGAATTACTTGATGAGGCAGAGAACGAACGCATGCATCTGATGATATTCTTAAATATTGCCAAACCTAGTTGGATTGAGCGAGTGTTAGTGTTGCTCGCCCAAGGGGCTTTTATTATGGTGTATGGTTTGATATATGTACTTTCTTCTAAAATTGCCCATCGGGTGGTGGGTTATTTTGAAGAAGAAGCCTGTAAAAGCTACAGCGAATACCTAAATAAAATTGATGCCGGAGAAGTAGAGAACCTAGCTGCACCAAAAATTGCCATCGACTATTATCAGTTACCGTTAGATGCCATGTTGCGAGATGTGATTGTAAAAATCCGCGACGATGAAGCTAAACATCGCGATCAAAACCATTTATTTGCCGATGCGTATGAAAGCCACGATCTACCTGCACATCAGCTTTAATACCAATTGCACTAAGTATTTGACCAATTCAGAGCGGCCGACGTTTAAAGCAAATGGCAAAATCCTTTAAGCTTCGTTGTGGGTTTTAGATATACGACTAAATGGTCTATTTGGTTCCATACAAAATATGCTATTGCCTTCCTTCATGGAGATCAAGTGAGGAGGTACGAGTCCACGGATGGACGAAGGTAGAATAATGCAGGAGCAATTACCGAGGACGGGCAATGAAAACATCAATTTGATTAGACAATAAGAAATAGAAAAACGACACAATCAAAACTCATTATATCGTCGTCCTCTCAACAACAGCGGTATGATGATCGTCAATACCGCTGTTATTTTGTCACTAGGGGTTGTTGATCTTTGGAGCTTGGTTTTTGTTCGAATTCAATGATTTTAGTACAAGGCTTGAGCGATGCTGCTTAGCTGGCTAAGCGAAAAGCTTGTAACGCAGTAATAGAAATATTGAAACGAACCCGAAGGCCCGCGCTTCTTGGCTATTTTTACGGTGTTGTAGGCTATTTGTGGAGAATAACTAAACGACATAGCCTCCGCCTTGTCAAAATAGCCAATAAACTGCGGCAAAAACAACCATGAAAGATCAACAGCCCCTAGAGTTCCTAATTATTAAGCCAAATATTTATACATCATCTAGGCTCATTCATCGGGGTATCAGTTTGCTTAAGTGCCCATTGTGCGATGGCATCTTTACGCATAAAACCAACATTAGCGTGACCTTTCGCGTAATGAATAAATTTATCCAATGCATTAACCAATCCCGGTGTACCACCAATACGATCATGTACACTGATTGCCATCATGCGCCTTCTCTGATCTCCCTCTTGATACAGCACATCAAACTCATCTTTTAGCTCCTGTAAAAAAGCGGCTGCTGTCATCGCAGTATTACCACCAAATCGACCGATATCATTGTTCCTCAAAGTATAAGGAACCACTGCAAATGGTTTATTATTGACAGGTGTAACTGAAGGTTCATCACGCGATAAGTCATCAATATGATAGATAAACCCAAGATCTTGCAAAATTTCTAAGGTTTGCGGACTATGGCGCATCCAAAAAGCATTAAATCCAAGCGGTCGTTGACCTGTGATCCGCTTCAGGGTATCAACACTTTCCTCATAGGATGCCCGCTCTTCTGCTGGAGACATATTGAACTGAGGAGACCACGTCTGTCCATGCCCCGAAATTTCATGTCCTTCATCCGCAACTTGTTTAGCCAGTTGCGGATGACGTTCAGCAGCGAGCCCTACCATATGTGATGTTATCTTAATGTCATGTTTTTTCCATAACCTAAGTAAACGAGGAATCCCTTCTTTCATACCATAGGCATACCAAGAAGGCGTAATGGTGTCTTGAAAACCTTCAGCCATGGGTGGAAAAGGCCCTTCGGCATCTAACGGTTGCGCCCCCGCCTCAAATTGCATTGAAATAGAGATGACCAAACGCTCGCCTTTAGGCCAATATTGATTTGCAGAACCGCCACTATCTTTTGCATCAGAAAAAGCTAAACTAGGAATGACTGCTTTGCTTGCTCCGCTAACAGATAACCCCACAGCTATGGCGCTACCTGCAACTAAAAAACGTCTACGTTCATTCATCTTGCGCCCCTTAAAACTCCATTTGAGTAAACAGACTGTTGTAGTCTTCTAAATGCCAATTGTCCGTAATCAAACCATCTTGCACTCGGTATATATCCACAGCGGCAAAATTAATTGGCTGACCTTTACCTTGATGTTGACCAAACTGACCACTGAAATGTCCTTTAAATCTCAAGCGAACCACTGCACGATCTTTTACGATTAATAGCTGCTCAACCTCCGCGGTTAAATCGGGGACTGCTTGTCGAAAGCTTTTTGATGCTTCCAATACCCCAGCAATCCCTTGCTGCCGACCTTCGGGTAAGGTGCGATCAATAAAATGAGGTGAGAGTGCAATGCTGGCGAACTTCTCATCACCCGTATTCCAAAATTGCGCATAGGCTTTAGCGGCAGCTTCAACTGCGGGTGCATTTTCACTCTCATCTTGAATAACCGTTGCCGCGCTCACAGCAACAGGGACATAGAGTAGTAAGGCAAATAGCCCCCATAGCCCAGCTATTTTATGTTGTATGGCTTTAGCCATAATCCACTTAGCCAAAACCATAATTTATATCCTTTCAAAATCAGCATACACAGGATAATCAATATAACCCGCCGCTCCGCCGCCGAATAAAGGCCCTTTATCAAAGTCAGCCAAAGGCAGTTGATGTTGTAAACGATAAGGCAGATCTGGATTGGCAATAAACGAACGCCCAAAAGCGACAAGGTCAGCGTAACCTTTTTCAATCACTGCGCTGGCACGTTCAACATCATAGCGACCCGCCACAATAATGGTGCCATTGAACACTTGTCTTAGCTTGATACGAAAACTCTCAGGGATCTGCGGCGCATCGTCCCAATCAGCTTCAGAAAGATGTACATAAGCAATCCCCTGCTGGCCTAAATACTCTGCTGCCAATAAAATTGTCTCTACAATTTCGGGACAAGCCATATCTTTAAAGGTGACAAACGGTGCCAATCTAACCCCCACTTTATCAGCACCTATTTTTGCACTGACCGCGCTAATGATATCCAATAGAAACTGAATACGCTTTAAGGGTGAGCCGCCATACGCATCGGTTCTATGGTTGGAATTGGTCCGTAAGAACTGGTCTATCAGATAACCATTGCCACCGTGGATCTCAACGCCATCAAAACCGGCATCAATCGAATTTTTAGCTGCTTGAGCAAAATCAGCCACCACCCGATCAATATCCGCTTGGTCCATCTCTCTAGGGGTTGGACAATCGACCATCTGCCCGTCGGGGTGAGCTTCATCTACAATCCAAACTTGCGTATCTGTTGGTTTGATTGCTGAAGGTGCTATTGGCGCTTCACCTCGTTGAAAAACCGGATGAGAGACTCGGCCAACATGCCAAAGTTGATTAAATATATGGCCTCCCACTTGATGTACTGCAGCCGTTACTTTTTGCCAGCCAGCGACTTGCTCATCAGTGTAAACACCTGGGGTGAACGAGTAACCTTGACTATCATCTGAGATCTGAGTGGCTTCACTAATAATCAAACCTGTTAATGCACGCTGCCCATAGTAAGTGGCCATCATCTCGTTGGGTATATTACCTGGCTGAGTGGTTCTAGAACGAGTCATAGGCGCCATCACCATACGATTACTTAACGATAAATGCGATTTATGGTACGGGGTAAAAAGGCTCATAATAGCTCCTGGTGTTGGTTAAAAACGTCGAAATTCTGCTGACTTGATGTATCTAAGGTGATCAATTCAAATATCACCTCTCCGGCACGGACAAAAACTTGTATTACATTGCTATCGGGTACCTGCCGAACATTGTATCTGGTGGCATTTTGCTGCAACTTTTGAGTTAAGGTCTCTAAGCTCATATCGGTATCAAAAGCGATATGGCCGATACCGCACTGTTGCGTATCTGACTCAATAATATGGATTAATGCCTGGTCACCTTGATATAACCATGATCCCTTAAAAGGAAAATTAGGCCGATTACCATTCTTTAATCCCAAAACATCAGTCAATAAATAGGTCGCTTCATTTCCTGCTGAGGCAAGTAAGTTGAGATGGTTAAATGTGATTGCCATTATTAGTTATCTCACTGTTCAAATGATATTAAGCACTCTATACCCATTAACTTATTTTGATAATTAGGCTATTATTAGAATCATTTTCAAAAAATATTTGATATGTATCATCTCAATGATCTTCAACTCGCTATCCGTATTGCCGACTTACAGAGTGTTTCAGCTGCTGGACGCGAACTAGGCATGACCCCGGCTGCAGCCAGTGCAGCCCTACAACGACTGGAGAAAAAACTCGATTGCTTGTTATTTGCCCGCTCAACTCGGCAGATGACACTCACTGAAGAGGGTCATCTTTTTATTGAGTCCGGTCGTCAAGCGCTGGCCATTTTAGATAATGCTAGCAATGCACTCGCCGATAATCGCGGTGAGCTTAAAGGTGAACTTCGTATCGCTTTGCCGTCTGATCTTGGCCGTAATATTGTTCGAGCATGGCTAGATGAATTTGCGCAAACAGCGCCTGAATTGAAATTGACACTATTTTTTGGCGATCAGATGACAGATATTATCGCCAATAATGTGCAGCTAGCCCTACGCTACGGTCAGCTAGAAGATTCAAATCTAATGCGCCGACAGCTGGCGATGATGCCGAGAGTGGCAGTGGCATCTCCAGCCTATATCCAGCGTCATGGCAGCCCTACTCATCCAAAAGATCTTGGCCATCACCAAATACTCCTGCTCAATAGAGGTGGAGAACCTTGGCATAAATGGCGTTTTAGCCACAAAGAAAAACAGTATGAGGTTGATGTCACTGGCAGTAAGATTTGTAATGATGGCGCGGTGATAAAGGACTGGGCACTCGCCGGAGAAGGCATTGCTTATAAGAGTTGGTTTGATGTCGCCAAAGAGGTTCACCAGGGAAAGTTGGTATTACTGTTTGCCGATCAAATAGCAGAACGTATTCCATTGCAGTTGGTTTACCTACAAACCGATTACCCCAGCCACAAAGTGAGAACGGTTATCGACTTTTTAAAACAAAAATCACAACAATTTACACTGCAATATCCCTTGCCGACTTAAATAAAAATACCTATCGCTCATGCTTTAGTCGTTGCATTAACTTTTTTAATGAATAAGGAAACGCCAGAACCAAGTGCAATAGCCAAACAAAACCAAGCGCTAGGAATAAGCCAAAATGTCTCAACGAGCATACCCTCCTTATCGACATAAACGCCTATGTAGTGATAAGCAACGACTGAAGCTAGGCTTAATAATGAGAATATAAGCGTTAGACTAAATAAACGTAAATGTAACACTGTCATTTCCAATCTTAGGTTTTCAAATTAACACTGATTATGACGGCACTTTGGCGAGGTCACAAATTAACTCTCCTTCATAATCATTTTCCGCAACCTTGCTTGAATAAATTATAGGATGACTAAACCAGCATATTCATGCGCGTAGCTCACCTGAAGTGAATTCACCTGCGACATGCTGTCGCAGTTGCTCGATTTTGCTTTGCTAATTTAAATACACACTGACACTATTCGCAGCACACAAAATAAAAACACAATATTATTATGAAGTTGCCCCTATCTTTAGTCTCTTTATCTGTTATTTCCGCTTTATTCCCATTAACGACCTTTGCCGATGATTCTGGCTTTGAAATTATCGAAGTCACTGGCCATCATCAAGGCAGTTATAGTGCTGTAGTACCTGAATCTGCCACACCTCAAACGGACATTAGTGGCCTACTTAGCAACCTGCCGGGCGCCTCCGTTAATGGTAATGGTCCATTAACCGGTATTGCGCAGTATCGAGGTTTATACGGTGACAGGGTTAACACCCAAGTCAACGGCATGACGCTGTCGAGTGCGGGTCCTAACGCTATGGATACGCCGTTAAGCTATGCCAGTTTGGTACTCACTGAACGCCTAGAAATGGTACGCGGTATCGCGCCAGTATCAGCGGGGACTAATACTATTGGTGGCAGTATTCAAGTCATTGAGTCGCAAGCAAGCTTTGATGAAGTCAGTGGTAAGGTTGCAGGGCAATACCAAGACAATGGTGAGCGTAGCTATATCGGCGGCAAGGGCAACTTTGGCAGTGAACAACACGCCGTCTTGGTATACGCAGATATGCTCAAGGGCAATGAGAATACGACAAGTGGCGATGATAAAGCTATTTCCCCCACTACTTATGACAAAACCATGGTCGGCGGACAGTACCGCTATAATTTAGCGGACAGTAGCGGTCACGATGAGTCTATAGCCATTGGATATCAACATCTTGAAACCACTAATGCTGGAACACCGGCCCTGCCAATGGATATCGACTTTATCCGTACAGATAGAGTTAAAATTGAAGGGCAACATGATCTCAATAGCTGGGACATGAACTGGCATATTGCCTACAGCGACGCCCAACATGGAATGGATAACTTTAGCGAACGTACGAAGATGCCAAGCATGAATGCACGGTATAACAATGCTGAGAGCCAAAGTTACGATGCACTGATTTCATTAGCCCAAGACGCTTGGGTATTCGGTTTAGACGCGCAGCTTAGCGAACATAATTCCGTCATAACCGATCCAACTAAGCCAATGTTTAACGTTGATAATTTTAATGGCGTTAACGATAACAGCTTTAGTGCGTTTGCCCAATGGCAGCAAGATATTAACCAGTGGAACTGGCAAATCGGTGCCAGAATCAAGCACTACCAAACGGACGCCGATGAAGTGAACCATTCGATGGCAGGCACCATGCCCGCAATCAAGATGTTAATGACCCAGTTTAATAATAGCGACCGTTCACAGTCTCAAACCGGTGTTGATTTGGCAATAAATGGACGTTATTCGCAAACCGATAAACTGAGTTGGGTGGTTGGCCTAGCACGTAAACAAGATAGCGCGAGCTACCAGCAGCGGTACCTGTGGGTGCCAATGCAGTCAACTGGCGGGCTTGCTGATGGACGCACTTATGTTGGCCAAGCTGATCTAGACTTAGAAACCGCTTATCAAATCGAACTCGGCAGCGATTATCAAACAGATAACTTCAGCTTGAGCCCACGGATATTCTTCCAGCGCATTAATGATTATATTCAAGGTGTTGTTGCTACAGATCCAGCAGTCATCATGGCTGCAGCAATGATGGGTGATGACAACCCAATGCAGTTTTCCAATGTTGATGCACAACTTTACGGCATGGACCTGAGTGCGACCTATCAGCTAAACGAGTATTTCAATGCCGATATGGTGGCGAGTTATGTGCGTGGTGAGCGTCGTGATATTAGCGACAATCTTTATCGTATCAGCCCCGCTAATCTAAACCTTGGCATTAATTACAACGTCAATAACTGGATTGCCCGCATCGAAACTCGTGCGGTTGCGGCGCAGAACAAAGTATCAGACACACAGCTAGAGCAAACTACAGCGGGTTATGCCTTGGTTAACTTATCAGTCGGTTATGATGCGGAAAACTGGTTACTAAAAGCAGGTGTCGACAATCTTTTTGATACTGATTACCAAGACCATCTAGCGGGCTATAACCGCGTGATGGGGAGCGATATTGCGGCTGGCGAACGTATGCCTGGTACCGGGTTAAATGCTTGGCTGAGCGGCGAGTACCGCTTTTAAACCTCTTCGCTGTTAACGTAACGTGTGAGTGGCCATCCACTCCACTTACTTTTACCCCGAGCTGACATCCTCTGTCTCGGGGATTTTTTCTGTCTCAAATTAAAATTCTCCAGCTAGGGGCTGTTGATCTTTCGAGCTTAGTTTTTGTTCGAATTTAATGGTTTTAGTACAAGGCTTGAGCGATGATACTTAGCTGGCTAAGCGAAAAGCTCGTAACGCATTCTAGCCATAAAAGACTAAAAGTATTGAAACGAACCCGAAGGGCCGCGCTTCTTGGCTATTTTTACGGTGTTGTAGGCAGTTTGTGGAGAATGACTAAACGACATAGCCTCCGCCTTGTCAAAATAGCCAATAAACTGCGGCAAAAACAACCGTGAAAGATCAACAGCCCCTAAGCTAATAGCCGCTTTCTTTGCAGCATGTCTTTATCGGCAACATCGAGCAGCTCACTAATAGTGCTTGCACTATTTGCCTCCGTGATGCCTATTGATACGGTAAATACGGGTAATTTAACCATTTGATGATGTGAGCAAAATGCCGCTGCGATTCTATGTTTTACCGCCTGCAGATCTTCCGTTTCATCTAACATCACCAAAGCAACAAATTCATCACCACCGATACGACCAATTACGTCAGACTGACGCACAGATTGCGTCAATACTCGTCCTATAAGGGTGATGACATCATCGCCAATACCATGCCCATGTTGATCATTAATCGCTTTGAAGTTATCGACATCCAAATATAAAAGGCCCAGGGTTGTTTTGGTTCTGTGGGCTAACTTTATACGTTGCTCTGCAAGAACATTAAAACCGCGACGATTATGGACACCCGATAGTGGATCGGTAATCGCCAATTTTTGCATATCTGCATACCCTCCGATTAAAGAAAGGTCTGATTCTAAGATATCTTTAAGGTGGCGTATAAGCTCAAGGTAGGTTGTTTTATAATTCGTCTCTTTATAATCCATAACACAGAAAGTACCAAACGGTTCGCCGCAGGGCCAAAACACTGGCACGCCTAAATAGGATCTAAAGCCATCGCTATGCACTTCAGGGTTGTTATCCCAACAGCTATCAATGATGGCATTATTAACATATAGCTCTTGACGAGTTTCAACAATTCGGCGACAAAAGATATTAACTTCGGGCTCAATAATGACGCCCGCAGGATAGGGGTTAGACGCTTGTGCACTGGCAATGGTAACTTGAAAACCTTTTGGGGTGTACTGCACCAGAAAACCGGCTGGAGCATCAAAAAGTTTAGCCAGCAAATTAACTGTTTTTTGCCATTTATCAAGGGAGATAAGATCGTTGGGATTTTCTAGTAAAAAAGTATCAGTATTAAACACGGCATTTGAGGTCATCGGCTACTCCGGAGCAGAATAAGCTATCATTATTTTTTGGCTGCTTATCTCAATTCAGCATAGCGACATAGCGATGTATTTGTCCAACATTTAACTCACTTTCAGCATAGTGCTTCAATTATTAGCGGTTTTTCAGTTAAATATACAGCTTGGGAAAGCACCTCCTGAATCCTAATGTACTGCTACTTATATACTTTATTAATTTGGAATGACAAAAAGAGGTTAACGATGATCAACCGTCGGCTTTTTGAGCAGTTTTCGTTGTAGAGTGCGTCGATGCATACCCAGTTGCCGCGCTGTCGCAGATACATTGCCTTTATTGGCATTAAGTACTTGTTGTATATGCTCCCATTCCAACCTTTTTGTTGAGAGCGGCTCCTCAGTCAAAGGTTCGAGCGCTGAATCTCCGGCAGTGATGGACAGCGCGCTTAAAAGGGTTTGGGTATCGACCGGTTTAGCCAGATAATTATCGGCGCCAAGACGAATAGCCTCAACTGCTGTTGCAATACTGGCATAGCCCGTCAATAACACCATGGTCACTTGAGGTAATAACTGCCGCAGTGGCGAGATGAGTTTAAGTCCATTTTCCTGCTCAAGCTTCATATCCAGCAGCACATGCGTTGGCCTAAACTGACGGGCAAGTAATAGCCCTTGCGTTGCGTTGTGGCATTGCTGGCACTCAAAACCATGTTTGCTCATACGCCGACACAATACACCCGCGAGCGCGAGGTCATCTTCAATAATCAGCAAGCGGCTCATGATAATTCACCTTTAGATGATTCGATATCGAATTGCAGCGGAAAGCTCACTTCGGCAATAGTCCCCCCGCTTGCCGTACTGCCCAATAACAGGCGCCCCCCCAGCCGTTCGAAGCTTGCATGGCTTAGCAGTAATGCCATGCCCATGCCTTGTTCACTCTCAATTAATTGATGCCCCACCTGAGCTCGCATCGCTTTTGAAATTCCAATGCCATAATCTCTCACCGAGATACATAAACGCTGGCTTTGTGGAGCGATAATAGCAGAGACGGTTACCCGCGTATCTCCGGTTTCAGCCAAGCTTGCACTCGCGGCATTCTCCACTAAAGACATCATTGCGGGTAGCAGACTGGCATCAGACAGTACCGAAGTTGAAGCATGTTGTTCGGTGGTCTCATCATCAAAGAGTGTGAGTTCGAGCTTCACTTGCGGCATCAGCAGTAACACCTGTTGCTGCAGGGTTTGTAGCAGCGTATTCGCCGTCAGTACGCTTTGCCTCTGCTCACGGATCGATTCAGTTGCAGCGCGCAGCGAATGTAACGTTTGCTCACAGCGCAGCAAGGCACTATTCATTTCAGATAAAACAGGCGAGTCGTTTTTACCTTGCTCTTGCGCTTCCTCTGTGGCCTCATCGACTAACAACCGCAAGCTGGCCAATGGAGTCGCAAGTTGATGCGCCATCTGGGCTGATGCAGTGCCGAGCGCTAATAACTTCTCTTGCCTCAATTGGGCTTCCCGCATAAAGCTGAGCTCAACATCTTTTTTACGCATTCGTTGTGCGATGTAAGCGACGCTTGTGGTCAGTACCAATGATGAGATAAGGAAATTGAACCACATGCCAAGGTAGTGCGAGCTCATGTCCATGCCATGGTGTTTCATTTGGCTTTCAGGCACAGAAAAGATCATCAAACTATAAGCAACTGCTGATATTAGCGTGAGCGTCCATGGCGCCCATTTGGGGAGTGTTATCGCAGCGAACGCAATAGGTAATAACAATAAAGAGATAAACGCATTGGTGGCGCCCCCAGTAAAATAGAGCCAAGAGATCCAAAATACGGTATCGAGCAGCAACACAATAAATAACCCTGACTCGATACGGCTGATAGGCTCACGTAGCCTAAAGGTAAACGCCAAATACATGGCCTCTAAACACATGCCCCAATATAAAACCGGACTGCTAAGCGAGAGACCAAAGGTGTCCGCGGCAAAAAACGTCAGTCCGATCTTAAGGAGTAACCCTCCAAATCGTAGTAACGCTAATTGATCCGTCACGCCCAAGTTACTATTAAAAAGCTTTCTAATTCGTCTATTTATCATCTATCACTATTATTTTCTTAGCACATTAGGGAGGGTTAACCTGCTTGTTTAAGCATAGCCATCGCACTTGGTGACTGCTGTAATGCCTGTCCGATTCCAACCTTAAACGGTACCTTGGTTTGAATCGACAAACTGGCCAGTCTCTCACAACTTAATGTGCAGTTATGGGGCCGATTTACGCTATCTGTGGGCGACATCACAGGGTTAAGATGTTGAGTACCCAGTCCGAGTAACTCCCCCATGATCAATAGCATCTGATACTTGCTCATGGTGTCGCTAGCACTAAAATGATAATTTCCCGCTAAGGTGGCTCCAGAGGCTTTAAGCACCACCATTTGCGCTATTGCCGTGGCAACATCTGCAGTAGATGTCGGGCTGCGCACCGCCCAATCGTCAATATATTGCTCTGTAGCATCGAGTAGATTATTGAGTAACACCATCACCGCAGACTCTTGCACCGTTTCAACTTCGCCATAAAGGATCGGCAAACGTAACATGGCAAAATCTTGCTTGGCGTCAGTAATAATCATTTCACCTTGGCGTTTTGAGTCGCCATAAAAATTAACTGGATGGGTAAGTGCATCTTCAATATAAGGGGGCGCAGTGCCATCAAATACATAATCAGTCGAAATATACAGCAACCACGCACCGGACTGACTCGCAGCATCGGCTAGCGACTGTGTTGCTTCAGCATTTAGAGCGAGCGCCGCAGCAGGATTTTGTTCCGATACATCGGGGCGACGTTCTGCAGCGCAATGTACAATAATATCGGGACGGTGAGTTTCAACAAATACCTTAACGCTGGCAGATTGCGTTAAATCCAGTTTATGCATATCCACATGAGCACGGCTAAAACCACAAGCAATTACCTGATTATTAGGATTTGCCTGTAACTCACGCACCACCGCTCGTCCCAATAAACCTGTTGCTCCCGTTACCATTACGTTAACCATCGCTTTCCCCCTTGAATTAGCCGCTGCTTAGCTTAAGTGCTTTTCTTCATCTAAGCACTGGTTTACTCTTAATCAAGATTACTTTTTACTAAAGAACTACTTAATGTCGTCTGAAAATGCGCTGCCACTCATCATTGCGGGCCCCAGTTTACGTCACTGTGATCAGCAACATTTTACGTTATGGTTCGTGAGCCGCGAACGGTTATCAAGGTTAACCTTAACGATAGCCAACGCCGGTTTTTCACGCGAACTCACAGATGATGAAGTTCATATTATTGAACTTGGCCAGCATGCTTTTCAGTACTTAATATGCGTATCACAACCCGAACTCCTACCTCGCGACACCCCTTTGGCTTATCAACTAAGCTGCGCTGACAAAGCGAATATATTTGCTGACGTAAAGGGGCTTACTTACAACGACAGTACCGACATTGAATTTATCGTTAAGCCACAAATTGATAATTTACTCCATGGATCATGTCGCAACCCCCACCACCATAGTGGCGATGCTCTCGTTGCCGCCGACACCCAGATATCGCAATTAGCCACACTGCAACAGCGTCCATCATTGCTAATGTTAAGTGGCGATCAGGTTTATGTGGATGATATTGCGGGGCCAATGATCTATGCGATTGGTGAAGTGATTTCACTGCTGGGCTTAACCCAAGAGCGCTTTAATGATTGCAGTCTCGCGGGCAGTGAACAGATAAGTTATCAGCCTGAAGCCATGTATCAACGCCATATTAACTTGCTACCCAAAACGCAATATAAGGCTAAAACGGCAATTAAGCGTTGGTATATCAACCACCCTATTTTCACCTCATCCATTGCAGAAAATCATCTGGTCAGTCTCAACGAACTGATTGCGCTTTATCTGCTGAGTTGGTCACCGGAGCTGTGGGAACTGATCGATATCCCCAAAGATGTTAGTGGCTTAAGCAACGCTAATACATTGCGTTGGCAGCGTGAATGGACTCACTTGCTGGCGTTTAAAAGCGGCCTGCTGCAGGTGCGTCGCTTATTTGCCCATATACCGACCTATATGATTTTCGATGACCACGATATTACCGATGATTGGAATTTAACCGCAAGGTGGGAACTGGCGGCGTATAATCACCCCTTTTCAAAACGCATTATAGGCAACGCACTTATCGCCTATACGCTATTTCAAGGTCTCGGTAATGCGCCAACCAAATTTGATGCTGAAATTCGACCACAACTGGACGCCCTCTTTAAATCACCCACAAGTTCAGCCCAAGATGCCCTTATCGATACCCTGCTTAGCTTTGAGCACTGGCATTACAGTTTGGACACTAGCCCTAAACTTATCGTGCTAGATACCCGGACTCGCCGCTGGCGTAGCGAGTCCAACCTGGGTAAACCGTCTGGCCTGATGGATTGGGAAGCGTTAATGGAGTTTCAAGCTGAACTGGTTAATCAACCCAATGTGATTATTGTTTCGCCAGCCCCTATGTATGGAGTCAAGCTTATTGAAACCATACAAAAAATGGCGACGTGGTGCGGCGCGTCATTACTGGTGGATGCCGAAAACTGGATGGCACATCCAGGCACCGCTAATACACTGTTGAGTATTTTCCAACACCGTAAAACGCCCGAGCAATTTGTGATCCTCTCAGGTGATGTTCATTATTCGTTTAGCTACGATATTAGTATTCGATTTAGAGATGCTGGACCGGCGATTTACCAGATCACCTGTAGTGGTATTAAAAATCAATTTCCAGAGAAACTACTGCCCTACTTCGACAAATTCAATGGTTGGTTATACGGCTATTTCTCACCACTCAATTTTCTCACTAAGCGTAAACGTATGTCGATCCGTGGTCGTCGCCCCAATGGCGCACGCAGCAAACGCTTAATGAATAAGAGTGGGATAGGCAGAGTCGAACTGGCTAAAAACGGCGCGCCAACCAAAATTGCGGTATTACATGCCGATATGAGCGAAACCGAGTTTTTACCGCCTAGGCACCGCTAGATAACCATCCTTACAGCTGCAGTCCATCACAACTAATGTCGATAGACTCCGCTGACAACGGGTCAACAAACGCCAGTCTTTTAGCAACCAGCATTAATGGTTTGTTAAAATCATCGGCCGCTTTATCGAGTAATTCAGGATAAAGTCTGTCATTCAAAATAGGCATACCCAGACTCATCATATGCACCCGTAACTGGTGCGTTCTGCCTGTCACGGGGGTGAGCTCAAACAGCCCCAAATTACCGTTGACTGCGACTAAACTAATTTCAGAATGACTATTAGCCTCGCCATCAGCCATTTTCATCATAAAGCTAGGCTCAGCCTTCACTAATCGATTTTTCACCGTCCAGCGAGTCGGCAAGCTTAGCTCGGTAGCTTCAATAAGCTTTTGTATCGAAGCGGATAAAACGGCGACTGCCTGATAGGTTTTAGTGATATTACCATTTTTAAAAAGTTGATGATAATCATGGCGGGTGCTGGCATTGAGAGACAATAACATCACTCCAGCCGTCGCTCGGTCTAGTCGATGGGCAGCAACAATTTGCTCATTAGCTGTCTTTATCCGCAGGCGATTTACCAAGCACTCATTAACAAAATTACCACTGGGATTAACCGCCAAAAAATGCGGTTTGAAGGCAATAATAATTTGCTCATTTTGTAGCAGTATTTCTTCTTCAAATGGGATCAACGATTCTTGCTGCACTTCGCGGTAATAATAAACCCGAGCTCGCGGGATAAATACGCTGTCCAAGGTAACGAGTTGTCCGTCGCGCCAATGCACTTTTCCGCTTTCGATCCGAGCAATCCAAACGGCCTCATCAATCGCTTTAAAATGGCTGACTAAAAAACTTAATACGGATGGCTTATCGGTAACCGTTTCTGGTAAAACGATATAGGAGGCTTGGGCGGCGCGTACGGAATGGCTCATAAAATTAATACTGATAGCATAAAACTGAGCGCTACTTTAACAAAAAATAGCTCATAAAGGGCAGATCTAATCTCAAAGCTAATACCAATATCAGTTTAGCTTAATAAGATTTGGCATTGGCGTGGGACTTAATCAGCTCAAGCACAAAATTCATAGTTTTATGACAATTAGGCTGATTCAATAAGCGTAACTTATCTTTATTGTACAGCGGTAACACCTCTAACCAGCGCTGACTGACCCATGATGCATCTTCGAGATGTACATCATTATCGTACAAGCCAAAGAGATCAGGGTTTACTTCATAAAACTGCTCTAAAGCGGCACTAATTAACTCGAACTCACCGTAAATTGGCTCTTGCTGCCAATTATTACAGGCTAATGTTCTGCTGATCCAAACACCATCTCGACGCTGAGCAGCAGACAAAATGCGTACTCTTTGCTTACCTTGTAAAACGATGCCGAGAGAATCATCATCCAGCTGGTTGAAATCAATGATCTCGCACTGGGTCGCCATTTCATAACAAGGCGGATGACTATTGGCTTTACTCATGCCGAACACTAATGGGTAATGCAATTTCAACACTTCGGCTATCATGCTCAGATAAGCCGGATCAACCACACGGATCTCTGCCCTTCCCTCAGGTAACAGCAAGGTATCGTGCATCAATAACGCCATCTCTTCTGTTCGCATAACAACCTCCTCGATAGGTAGGTCAGACCATCATTTTGACGATCATCAGTAAAGATAAAGTGTAGCAGCTGGTTAAATTTCAGCCAGAAAGCCACTTTATTGAACTGTTCACTAATTAGACAGGTAAATACGTTACTTTATTGCACTTAGATCAGGTTTTTACAGTCGCTCGAGCCTGCCAGCAAGAGATTTTTTATCGATAACATCGGCCAAATCATCTGCTAAGACTTGACTCATCGCAGCCGTTTTACGCCAATATTGAATTCTTGAATCGGAGTCAAAATGAGTAAAATCATTACGATCCGGCAACTTACTGTGGGGGAGGCTTCTTATATATGTATCCGTTGGCGCCAGGATCAGTGCATTGTCGTAATTCTGTTTTGCATCTCGCCAAGGTAACGATTTATCGAACCATCCAGGTGACATTCGTGGAAAGAAATGTGGGTAAAGCGTGAGCCCTGTTGGCGCCGTTAATGGAATATCGAAGTGATAATCGGTAATGCCACCATCATAATAGTGCCCATTCGGTGCGCCCTTGATCTCCGTGACTGGCGCTAACACCCAAGGGATAGATCCTGTTGCCAGTAACACTTGGTGAATATTGTCTACAGATAAACCACAAAATTGACTGGGAAGATCTGTGAGCTTAGAAAAAGGAGATAATGACTGCTGCACGCCAAAGACATAACGTTCAAAATGCCACGCTAAGCTTTTACGGCTAACAAGATTGGTCGCCGCAGCTACCGCTAAACCCAATGCCAGTGGCGCTTTACCTGTAACACGATTCAAATGACGTCCACGACAGGCAATATAATGACTATTTATAAATTCATTTGAAACAATTTCAGCTCCCCCTTGCTTGCCTAGCAAGCCCCCGAGGATCCCTTTTACTTGAGTCGACACTTCTTCTGCTGTTGGTTTGCTATCGTAACGTTGTCCGATATAAAGATCTTCTAACCGCTGATATGCCGCCAGTGGATTATTCTGTGCTAAACAAGCCAGACGCCAAGCTCCTGAAGAAGCGCCTAAGGTATGCAAAGGTTGCGCGAGTGATTTGAAAAACTCACCAAATAAATATTTGTCTAGCCCCGCAATACCAATCCACTTAGGCCCACCCGATGCCGCTAATAGCTGGCTAAACAACTCTGGTTTTAAACCATTTTCGTTAAGTGTTTTAAAAGCCTTTGGACCCGCAATAAATCGTAAAGAAGACACATTAAACCCTAAAATTAATTAACTTTTTATTGGATCCTAGATACCGTAAACTTGATCTTCAATGGAAGCAACAAGGATGTATTATGGAAAATACAACGATCATTAAGCCATACCCATGAGTGGGCTATGCTGTTATCGGAATCACTATCACCTTTGAAGTTAAATCCTGTATCGCCTAATAGCAGATAACGCTAAACTTCTATTTATTAAAATTCTACGCTAACAGTCATTATTTAGCTTAGAAAGACCTTATGAATGAGAACATTATGATTGTAGATACCTTAGCGAACCGAGCACTATACAGCCACATCAGCCCCCGCATCGCTAAAGCGCTTGCCCACCTGAGTGAAACCAATTTTAGCCTGCTTGAAGTCGGAACATACGAGCTTGAAGGCAAAGATCTGTTTGTTATCGTCAATGATTATCAGACTAAGTCTCGAGAAGTTGAGCCTTTTGAAGTCCACCAGCAGTATATTGACGTGCAATATGTTGTCAGTGGTGAAGAGGAGTTTGGCTATTTGCCTTTGGCAGACCAAACACCTTCAAAGCCCTATTTTGCTAAGCACGATTACGCCGAGTTTGACTACCTATCCAATAAAGAGGCTGCAGCCTTTATTCCCTTCAAAGCTGGGATGTTTGCATTGTTTTTTCCAGAAGATATGCATATGCCTGGAACCAGTGCTACGCCAAAACAGGTTCGAAAGGTCGTCATCAAAGTTAAAATCTAGCGCAACATAAAAAGGGACAATATAATGAGATTTATTTTTCTACTCGCCAGTTTGCTTAGCTCAATAGCTGTTGCAGAAATTGCACCACGGCAGTTACAAGACTTAAAAGCAGTGCAGTTTAATCAGGGCAGCATCATCACATCTGGGCTACCGACTAAAGCGGAGTTTCCTATATTGCAGCAATCGGGTGTTGAGTTAGTGATCAACCTCATTCCCAAAGGCAATGCTAGTGGCCATGACGACGAAGCGAGTTTAGTCACCAGCGCTGGCATGCAATATCAACAGATAGACGTAGACTGGAAGCAGCCTACTGTCGCCAATGTGGAGCAGTTTTTTGCCATCATGGACGCCAATAAAGGCAAAAACATTCTGATCCATTGTGCCGCAAATTACCGCGCCTCGGCCTTTTATTATCTGTATGAGCTCAAGCTTGGAAAAACCGACTCCATCGATTTTAAACAACAAACAATGCAACCTTGGGGGGACTTATCGAAAAGCTTAGTTCAATACCCGCAATGGGATGCGCTTATTGAGACAGTTAAAGCCAAGACCCAATAAGACACGGGACAAACTCAATTTAAGCGCTGATTTATCGGCGCTTTTTTATATTTTCTAGCACACGATGCTTCTCTTTATACCAATTGCATTCAATTCATCGCTTGAGCTTAAAGCGATTCACACTGCCCTTGCTGACAATTCTATCACCGCTTCGCCCTCACCTTTATTGCGACCACAATTGAGATAATGTGATCTTGATCATTATTACCAACCTGCTAATATAGCGCCAAGATATTAGTTATTCCCAAAAGTTATAAGCGGAATTTGGCAATAAAACAATAACAATAAAGAGCTAAAAACAATGAATAACACCCCTAAACTGACCCAAATTTACCTTGATGCAAATGCCACTACTCCCGTGCTGCCTCAAGCTGCTGCCGCCGCTTTATCGGCCATGGAAACTCTTTTTGGCAACCCAAGCAGTAGCCACATAACTGGGTTAAAAGCGAAAAACTTAATGGAACAAACTCGCCTAAGAGCAAAAACGCTGCTTGGAACGGGAGAGGGAAAACTAATATTTACCAGTGGTGCGACGGAAGGGATCCAAACATCAATCTTATCGGCGCTGATTGCAGCAAAGAGTAATATGTCAGCAAATCAAAGCTACTCGGTACTTTATGGTGCCACTGAGCATAAAGCTGTACCTGAATCATTGAAGCACTGGCTTGACGTGTTGGGGATTGCGGCTGCAGTAAAAGCGATTCCAGTTGATGAGTTTGGCTTACTTGATCATGACTTTATTAGACTCGAGGCACCCAATGCACTGATGATTTGCACTATGGCAGTTAATAATGAAACTGGTGTATTTCAAGATCTATCAGCTTTGGAAAACACAATTCGCAGCGCCAACCCGGGTATTTTTTGGATGGTTGATTGCGTTCAGGCATTAGGTAAAACCGAGCTAGATCTCAAGAACACCAGCATCGATTACGCTCCTTTCAGTGGTCATAAGCTGTATGCCCCGAAAGGCATTGGTTTCGTCTATATTCGAGATACTGCGCCGTTCACGCCTTTTATTGCCGGCGGAGGTCAAGAAGGCGGTCTACGTTCAGGCACTGAAAACCTGCCAGGTATGGCTGCGCTTAACGTTATATTTGAGATGTTGCTGTGCCCTGAGAACTCAACATTTTCAACAAGTGAACAACTGACACACTATCGACAGCAAATGGCTAATACATTAGTTGAGTGCTTTCCTGAGATTGTGTTTAACAACAGCTTTAGCCATAGCGTTGCGACTACCATTAACTTTGCCGTGCCCGGTTTTAGCAGCAAAGAGATCATGGACCTTTTTGATGCTGCCAACATTCGCGTCAGCTCAGGGTCCGCCTGCAGCTCTAAAGTCAGCAGAAGTTTCGTACTAGACGCAATGGGGCTACCTGCTTGGCAAAGTGAAGCCGCTATTCGCATGTCCTTTGGACCCGCTATGACTCAAACAGAAGTCGATACTGCCTGCTTGCGCATTAAAACCGCTTCAAAAGCCCTCACTCAAAGCTGCATGATATTAGACGACAGCAGTAATATCTCCGACAAAACACCATTAGATGGCTTATTGCAGTTACGCTCTGGCGCGAGTTGCACTTGGGTCTATGTCGACTCATCAAGTAAACAAGCGTTAATTATCGACCCATTGCCAGAGCTGATCCAGAGACTCGACACCTTGCTGCAATGTCAGCAGCTGACTCTAGTCGCCGCCATCGATACTCATGGCCATGCCGATCACCAATCTGGTCGTGAGCTTCTGGTTGAACGTTATTTAGCAAAGCAACAATCTGATGTATTAGGTTGGCCAGAAACTCAAGAAACCACTGAACACTTAGGTCAGCAATACCAAACGATTAGCATTGGTTCAAAACAGTTGGTCAGGCTACCGACTCCCGGCCACACTCGCGATAGCATTAGTTTACTGTTATGCGCAACGCCCTTAGCATTGGATAATATGCCTCAGCAAACACAATACGCTTTTTGCGGTGATACCATATTGATGGGTAGTCTAGGCAGAACTAATTTTGACTCAAGCTGCAGCCAGGACCTGTTTCATAGTTTGAAGTTGATCAGAGATAGCATTAGTAGCAGTACATTGATTTGTGCCAGCCATGATTACAATAATGAATTTACCACTAGCTTAGAGGCTGAGATTAGTCGCAATAACTTACTCAATGCGGTACTAAACGAAGCCCTCCCAGAACTTAATTTTCAGCAACAAAAAGCCTTACTGGATACGCACCTAAATGACGAAGTTGGCACCGAAATCATGTGTGGTGCAATCATTGGCAACTGTCATAAATCGAAGATAAAAGAGTATGACGCGATGAGTCTCAAAGCGGCAATGAGGCAAGACAATAACGTGAAGATTATTGATATTCGAGAGCCGCATGAATATGCGCTAAACCACTCACAGCAATCGAGTCAGAACGTGCCATTAACGCGTTTAGTGCAGTTTATTCAAGAGCACCAAGATGATAAAAATGAACAATGGGTATTGGTTTGTCGCAGCGGCAGTCGCTCAATGATTGCAGCGCAAGCGATGCACCGACTAGGATTTGAGCAAGTGTCTCACCTAAAGGGCGGCTACGCGCTAAGCTCGTAAACTAGTACTCAAAAATTAGTACTGAAAACGAAAGCCCTGCATCGGCCGATGCAGGGCTTTTTTATTGATACTGAAGGTAAGGGTTATTTCGCTGCACTATAGTCGAGTAGCTGTGCACACTGCTTTGGCTTAACCTTTTCTTTTTTCTTTTTAGCCGTTTTTGCGGACTTTTTAGAGGTGGATTTAGGCTTGGTTTGAGTCATCTGTTGCTTCCACCAGCTCAGTTCATTACAACCATTACCCTTAGGTATCGGGGCCTGATTAATGCAGCGAGCATCACCTTCAGGACAATGCAGCCTTACATGCATATGATAAGTATGCCCCCACCACGGGCGGACTTTACTAAGCCAGTTATCATTGGCCAACTCCATATTGCATACGTGTTGTTTAATCACCGGACTAACAAAAATACGCGCTACGCGGCTGTCTTCAGCTGCCAATTTCAGCATGCGAGTATGCTCGGGCAGCCATTGCTGATTATCAAGCGTGAATTGCTTAGTATTAACGATATCAAAAGGCTGTGGTTGCTCTCGCTCTGCTACCGTTAACGGTTGCTCAGTCAGCTTAAGCCAAATATCCACATCTAGCCCTATTTGATGGCTTGAATGACCATGGCTGAAGTTACCTCCGCGTGGCATAGACATATCCGCAATTAATAGATCGCTATGGTTATTTTGTTGAAAGTCACTGGCAAAGTCAGTGATAAATGAAATAAGTAACGGATGACCATAATAGCGCTGTCGCTGGGTGCGAATAACTTGGAATCCCTCTCCAGACAAAGGCAGTGCCTCCGCTCCAGCCAAGCAACCATTAGCATAACTGCCCATCGCGGCAACACTTCCTCCATAAGGAGAATCTGCTTGCTCCCATTGATTAGCTGACGAGGAAAAACAAACCACAACCAGCATCATACTAAGCAAAGGTAATATTCGCCTAGCTTGGCCTATATATAAACACTTACGCACCTTTCCCTCCATGTACAACAAACCTTTATACTGCAGAATACCGCTCTAAGCTTAACTCATAACGCTCTATTCGCTAGATCACTTGATGGTTTTTTTATTGCGCTACTGCCTTGCCAAAAAGACACTTAACAAACGTTAGGATTAGCTGATAAATAACAACTGGAAAGTGGAGAAATGCGGGAACTGAAATGAGAAAATATCTTAGCGTCCATCTTTAAACCGCCAAAAAAAGCGGAGCAATCCTGCTCCGCGTACTAAATTTACCAGTCGCACATTAGCCAATGATGAAGCAGGTTAGGCAACCTCGCCGTAATGCTAGTAAACAGCCAACGCTTTTGACTCTTTCACACCGCAACGCCTTAATCATAAGCCCAATGCCGTAACGACCAGCAAGCCGTATCGATAAAGGCTGAATAAGATACTCAGGCAGACTAATGCTGTGTATCTCACTTTCAACCTCTTTCAGCAGCCTTGCCAAAGGAAAATTTAAAATGCCCCAGCTAAAATCCGCTTAGGGCGTTTGAAGTATGACTAGTCGAGCGTTTCAAAATCCTTACTTAGACCTGAATCGTTAGTCTTGCTACGGTTTTGATACAACCAGCGGTAAAGTGTGGGTAATACTAGCAACGTCAGTGCAGTTGAACTGAATAAGCCACCAATAATAACTATGGCTAAAGGTTGCTGAATTTCGCTGCCAACACCCGATGAGATTAAGATTGGGATCAATCCTAGCGCCGAGGTCAATGCCGTCATTAATACCGGACGTAGACGACCCACAGTGCCTTCATAAACCGCGTCATAAAGTGACGCATTGGTTTCAAATTTAACACTAGCTCGACGCTGATTTATCGAATCCACCAGCACGACACCATTCAGTACTGCCACACCAAACAAGGTAATAAAACCAATCGAGCTCGGTACGGAAAGGTAAGTACCGCTGGCATAAAGCGCAACAACACCACCAATCAATGCTAAAGGTACGTTGGCCATAATGAGCGCCACTTGCTTAATCGAACCAAAAGAGAAGTACAGCAACAGTGCTATCAACGCTATTGAGATAGGCACTACCAGCATGAGCTTCTGTTGAGCACGCTGTTGGTTTTCATATTGCCCACCCACCACAACGGTATAACCCGGTGGAAGTTCCGCTTGTGGAACCACAGCATAGATATCATCAACCACTGAGCCCATATCGCGGCCAGCAACGTTAGCTTGCACCACTACGCGGCGCTGCACATCATCACGACGAATGTTTGGTGGTGCCATTTCAATGACAACGTCAGCAACCTCTCCTAGACGAACCGTTGCGCCACTCACTCCGGTTAACAGCAAGTCACGCAAGGCATCAGGAGAGCTACGATACTCTTTAGCTAAACGCACATTAATATCATAACGTGCATTACCATCAATCACTTGGCCGGCACTCACGCCACCAATACCTTGGCTAACTAGACTCATGACTTCATCGACGCTGATACCGTAACGCGCTAATAGATCACGCTTCGGACGAACGACGAGCTGTGCTTCACCGCTTACTTGCTCCAAAGAAACATCAACAGCACCAGGGATTTTAGCCACTAGGTCGGTTAACGCTTGGCCACGCTCAGACAGTACGTCCAAGTCTGGTCCAAAAATCTTAATCGCTAGCTGAGCTTTGACACCTGACAGCAGTTCATCTACACGGGTCGCAATCGGTTGGGAAAAAGTAAACAACAGACCAGGATAGATACTGAGTTTATCTTCCATTTTACGTTGTAGCTCTAAGCGTGTTTCTGCATGCTCCCACTGATCTATCGGCTTAAGGCCAATATAGATCTCGATATTGCTCACAGGCTCCGGATCGCCACCGAGTTCAGGGGCACCAATACGGCTTAGGGCATAGTCGACTTCAGGGAACTCAAGCAACATAGCTTCCAGTTTTGGTGCAACTTCCAGAGAAGTCCCTAAACTGGCAGTGGGTGCTAGCGTCACACGTAAGTTAATCGTGCCCTCTTCAAGTTCAGGTACAAATTCAGTTCCCAATCTTGGTAGTAGCATCATGCTCATGGCAAACATCACCACAGCAGTTATAACGACCACTTTAGGACTGCCCATTGTGGCGGTCAACAACTTGCGATATACCGCATCAATAGGTTTGAGTACCACACTTTCTTTGAGTGTCACACCATGCTTGAAGAGATACACCGCTAGTGCCGGTACCGCGATGAGCGCGACAAGGAGTGCCGAGATCATGGCGAGAATGATACTTATCGCCATCGGTTGGAATAGCTTACCTTCGACACCTTCTAAGGCGAATAAAGGGGCAAACACCACGATAATAATCGCGGTCGCAAAGAAGATTGGACTGCACACTTCTTTAGCTGCCAGCGTGATCCGCATCGCGATACCGCTACGCTCATCCAGCTCAAGACCATCTTCACCGGCATGGTGCGGATCATCCTCACCCGATGCACGTGCTTGCGCATCAGCTAAGTGACGTCGGTCTGGTTGGGTAAGGTGTTTGAAAATATTCTCAACCATCACCACTGAGCCATCGACCAACATACCAATCGCAACCGCTAAGCCACCGAGTGACATTAAGTTTGCCGACATACCAAAGTAAGACATCACCAGTAATGCCAAACCAATAGAGACTGGAATAGAGAGCAGTACTAACATGGTGGCGCGAATGTTGACTAAAAATAACGCTAAGATCACCACGATAAACACAAAGGCCATTAACAATGCATCACGCACTGTCTCTACTGCTCTGTTGACGAGATCCGCTTGATCGTAAAACACCTCAAATGATACGCCATCAGGTAGTGCCTGCTCTATCAATGCGGTACGCGCACTAATATCATCAATGGTTGCTTTGGTGTTCGCGCCCATTCGCTTAAGCACCACACCCGCAACAACTTCACCCAAGACTTGTTTATTACCCGCCTCATCACGGCGAGTCATGGTTACTGCGCCAACACGGATTTCGCTGCCGTACCCAACATTAGCAATATCACTCACTCGTACCGGTGTGCCACCAACTTCAGTGAGTGGGATTTGCTTAATCGCTTTTAAACCCGCGTCGCCCGCTGGAAGTAAACCATAACCGCGCACCACTAGCTGTTCTTGGCCTTGGTCCATAAACCAACCGCCCGCGTTACGGTTATTACTCTCTAATGCGCTCGTCACCTCTGCCATCGATAAGCCGTAGCTGCGCATCTTGTTGGGATCGATCTGAACTTGATATTGACGAACTTCACCACCAAACGACAAGACTTCAGTGACGCCGCCAACGGGCATCAAAATCAGCTTTACCAGGTAATCGTTTAAGCTTCTAAGTTCCGACGCGTCAATACCAGAACCTGGGTCTGCACGCAAAATGTATTGGTAAATTTGCCCTAAACCAGAGGTGTTGGGACCAATTTCCGGTACCCCAACCCCATCAGGGATCATCTCTCTGGCGGCTTGCAACTGTTCAAATACTTGCTGACGAGCAAAATAGATATCAGTGCCTTCCTCAAATACCACGGTCACAATCGATAAACCGGTACGAGATAGAGAACGCACTTCGGTTACCGATGGCAGCGCGTACATTGCCGACTCAACGGGATAACTAATTAACTTCTCAACTTCTTCAGCAGCAAGTCCTTCAGCCGCCGTATTGATGGTTACCTGTACATTGGTAACATCAGGAAATGCATCTAAATTTAGATTTGGCAGCATAGCCACACTGGCGATTACCGCGCCGACGAGTGCAAGCACCACCATCAAACGGTTGCGGATCGCCGCATCAATTAATTTCTGTAACATAGCGACCGCCTTTAGTGATTGTGAATATCGAAGCCAGACTTCGCTTGCTCAGAAGCTAAAAAGAACGCTCCAGAAACCACGACTTTAGAACCTGACGCTAAACCACGCACTAGGTTCATGCCACGTTGACGTTCAATAACCTCAACCTCCTGAGCTTCAAAACCATCTTCATCTTCAATAAACACCTGCCAGTCGCCATCGCCACCACGCGTCAACGCCGCATCAGGCAGTATCACCCCACCTTGTTGCGCATCGGGTAAATAAAGTTCAGCAAACTGTCCGGCGTGTAATACATAGCCCGCATTTTCAAAGCTCACTAAAATTTGCTCGGTACGCGTCACACTATCGAGCTCATGTGAGCGACCAATGATCTTGGCGTTTAGACTTTTATCTCCCACTTTCACAATCGCTTTAGTGCCTATGCTCACTTTCTCAGCTTGCGCTGGTGTAAGCTCAGCTTGCACCCATAAATGCGACTCATCAGTCAGCTGCATTATTGCAGTACCCGCTGGAATAATCTGGCCTAACATGGCTAAGTCCTGTTGAACTCGGCCATTGATCGGCGCTAACAGTTGATAGCTGCCGATGGTTTCTGGGCTTGATGCCAATGCCTTTATCTGCTCAGATGTCATCTTCATCGCTTCAAGTGTGGCGCGCTTAAGCTCAGCATCGACTTGGGCTTGTAAGCGACGACTGGCACTTACTGCACTTTTACTCATGCGTTTAACTCGACTCCACTCCGCTGCGGCATTAATGTAATCAGCCTGTGCTTGAGCCACTGCGACCCCCCCTAAAGTCAGCAAAATATCACCTTGCTTAACTTCTTGACCTGGTACCACATTGCGCTTTTGGACGCGCACATCAACTTGTGGTGCAATGGTAACGGTGCGGTCGCGATCAACGACTAATGTTGCCGTAGCAACGGCTTCTAAACTAAAACTCTGCTCGGTTAACGTCACCACCTCTATCCCAGCCAATTCACGCTGTTCAGTGGTAAGTTTTAGCGCATCGAGCCCATGCTCTTCTTCTGTTTCTGCTTCACCGACAGCATCATGGCCGTGACCATCGTCTGCTTTAATGCCAGTGCTTACGTCCTTGCTAACTGAAGTTTCTTCTACACTCTCTTGCTCATGGGCATGCCCTTCACCCGCCGTTGCCACTAGCGGCATAATAAACGCACTGCTTAACGCCATGATTAAACCAAAGCTCATTGCGCGGGTAATCGCATTTAATCCAAAAACACCCTTGTTAGCGCACATGTTGAGTGAAGTATTCATTTTTTCTACCGTCATCATATTATTGGTCTTAATATTAGTGATTTTCATGCTATTGCTTTCCATAATCAGGCCCTTACTTAACCGTGGTACGCGCTGTTTGTGGAAGCTGGCTATTGAGGTAATACTCAAGTTGGCCACTTGCTCCCATCCATGTCAGCCAGTTTTCATACAGGGCTGATTCCAAAGCGAGTCCAGCCAAATAGCTATTGCTCATCTGTCTTTGGCTTTGTAAGTAATCACTGGTGTTAATATCACCGGTTTTCCATTGCTGCGCTAAGCTCTTTGCCGCCGCCAAACCTGAAGTCAGTACCAACTCACGCCAATCTTGATAATGCTGAGTGAGTCTAGGTAGGCTTAAAGTAAACTGCTTTTGCTGCTGCAGTAATACACGTTCTTGTGCAAGGTAAGTTTGCTCTGCAATCGTGATCCCTTCATTAGCCACCGCAATCACTTCGCTGTAGTTATTTCTAAACTGCAGCGGTATTGACACACCAACACCGACTTTATTTTCATCACCTTCTCTCTCAGCACTTAAGCTAATCGTGGGGTCTGCAGCGTTATCGGATTGGGCCTGTTTAGCTGCCACTTTAGCGACTAATACTTGCTGATACGCACTTTTCAATGCCGGCAGTTCAGGAGATACATCGACCTTGCTGGCTTGAATAGTTAAGGTATTTAAGAAGTCAGCAAACGGTAAGTTCACCTCTCCAAATAACCCTAAAACAGCACCATCTGCCGCAATTGACGCTTGCTCAGCTAAGGCGTAAACAGCAGCATTACTGGCGACCTCAAGTTGCATTAGCTGCAACTCAACATTAGACAAATCGCCCACTTCTGTACGTTGGCGGGCAATATCCAGTTGAGCTTTCGCGAGTTTGAACTGCTGTTTTTGAAATTGAAGAGCTTTTTGAGCTTGGGCTTGATTCGCTAACGCTTGCAGACGTTCAGCCAACATTTGACTGCGCTCGAGCGTAATATCAGACAGCAATATTTCGTTTTCGAGTTGTGCCATCCGCATTGCAACACCACGCTTGTCTCCCCAATCGATGGTTTGGCTGATGTCGAGCGTATAAGTATCGTCTGATGCTTCAGAGTCATTTTTTTGATAGCTCATGCCCAATTCTGGGTTATAAACCGCTTTGTCTGCGGCTTGAACACTCAATTGAGCCTGCTGACGTCGTGCGCTTTGCGCTTGGATTTCTGGCAGTGCGTTAAAGCTCAACATCACTTTAGGCAGCCAGTCGCTAAACTGGCCAGCCTGGTGACTTGATGCGCTGATTTGTGAGGCTGGCATTGCGGCCATTAAGTCTGCTTCTGCTGCTATTACTGGTGAGGTTACGGCACTTGCCCAACACCCGAGCAACAGAGTAGCGATTATGGTTTTTTTCATCGCGATTCCTATCAATCCGACGATATTCTCTATTTTAGGTTTACCTCAGAGATCCATAAAATGAATGCTCAAAGACACCTTTAATTGGAGAACAATTACGTCAGATATCATACAAATCACCTACAACTAAAGCGTTGTTGGTCGATCTGTATCAATCTTTATAAGAGTAGTATGGAAGCGCCATTTGATGCATTACCCGTGGTGATATGACTCACTAAAAGTAGTCTGCTAGGCACTTTTCACACTAAATAAATGGTAAAGATTCAGCAAAGATAAAATACAACTGCAGGTTAGCGACGAGAGCAAAGCGCTATCATCGTGACTCAGAATTTTTGTATTTTGGTGCTGATAGGGATCAAACTATAGGAGGGCGGTAATCTTGCAATGGTACGGGTGGTAGATATTGCTTATTACTGGCATGCAACATATCGTCGACTGGAATGGCAGGTGTTATCGACGCAATTGACATTGCGGTGACATGACCACCATGACAAGGGCAATCAAGACACAAATCAAAACTCTTCGACTCTGTCTTAACAATAGTATGTTTATGCAATGCAGAGCCTTGTTCGCTAGCTTGTTGCTCTAGCGAACAGGTACAGTCATCAATACATTGCACTAATGTGCTGACTTCAGCATTAAATTTGACGTGTGGGTGACATTCGCTCTCTTGCTCATGATCGCCTAAATGTAACTGGTGCGCGCCAAGATTTCCGCCTACAAATTGCAGGAGAACAATCGCGATAAGCACGGCTGTTAGCTTTAGAAGATGTTGAGGAGCAAATAAACGCAAACTTCACCTATCAATTGAATTAAAAAACACAGCGGTCTGCCAGATATGACCGACATAGTATCTTAAAGTTCACTTCGCACAACTTTTTATATTGCCCTTAGTGAACTTCATCGCATTTAGTGCCGCGGGATGATAGCGTTATTTAAATACACAATGTTTCGCATAATCAGTAGCTTCATTAGTGCTCCAGTCCCCAGACGGTTTCTCACTCATCTGCTGGCACCAGGCTTCACTACCCACTTCAGGCGCACAGGCGGTCATACCCATGGCCAACACTAACGCCAAACATGTTGCTGATAATTTTGACAGAGACATCTTTAATCCTTTTTATAGACTGAGAGCAAGTACTCACCCGTATTTATTCTTGGACTAGTATACCAATACCTATGCATATATAAACTCTAGGTACGCGCAGCAATCCAATCGATCGCTTGTTGTTTTTGCTCTAACGGGTACCACGCTACTTCACCTTGCATAAAGGGCCCTAGCAACCTAACGGCATTACCAAACCAGTCAGGGCCACCGACCAGTACCAAGGCCTCGAAATTGGGTAATTGCACCTTGCCACTCCCCGCTAACGACTCATGCTGCCAACCTTCAAGCAAGACATCTGCTTCAACGTATAAACACACTTTGCCATTGTTATCTCGGTATTTTTCAATCATCGGCTGCAATATTTGAGCGTAATCTTCAGTGGATAATCGACCACTGGCAAATAAGCTAATGACGCCTTTGGCGATATCTGGGATCTTACACAGCATATATAGGCTCCATAACGCTACACTTTAGTTTAAAAAGTCGTATCAATAATCGCTTGATGATAGCAAATCAAAATTGAAGGAAAAGCGGCTTAAGCCCTTATTTTAGCTTAAAGTCTGTTAACATTGACCTTCATCAAGCTTAGCATCGTCAACTTGGGCTTGAAATGAACCTTTTAGAGTAGGCATTATTCCTTGGCATTAATTAAAATATCCAACGCGGTTTCTATTCAAGACAACGAAATTGAATGGCAATTTATACGCTCCAGTGGCGCTGGTGGTCAACACCTCAATAAAGTATCTACTGCAGCGCAGCTGATTTTCGATATTAAGAACTCATCTTTACCTGAGTTCTACCAAGCACGTTTGCTCTCTAAAGCCGATCATCGCATCACAAAAAGTGGCAAGATCATTATCAAATGCCAACAGAGTCGTAGCCAGGACTTTAACCGTCAAACGGCGCTAGAGCAGTTTGTCGCTTTAGTTGCGAGTGTCGCTGTCGTACAAAAAAAGCGAATTGCCACTAAACCGACTAAAGGCAGCCAACGTCGCCGCATTGATAGTAAAAAGCAGAAAGGGGCAACCAAAGCCCTAAGACAAAATAAAAGTGAACATTGAACATTGAACACTAATTTTAGTTCAACAACCTATTGATTGATTTTAAATCAATCAATAGCGTACTTTAATACGGTTTATCCAAGGGGATTTTTTATGAGCAGCCAAGCCAAAATATTACTCGTCAATGGTCCTAATCTGAATTTACTCGGACGCAGAGAGCCCGGGCATTATGGACATCATACCCTTGAGCACATTGTTAATGGCCTAAAACAGCAAGCTGCTGATGCCAACGTGCTGTTAGATCATATTCAATCTAACGCCGAGCACCTATTAATTGAGGCGATACATAATACCGATGCCGATTTTGTCATTATCAATCCCGCGGCTTTCACCCATACCAGTGTTGCGCTGCGCGATGCACTTTTAGGCGTCGCAATCCCCTTCATCGAAGTGCATCTATCTAACGTCCATAGTCGCGAACCTTTCCGCCACCACTCCTATTTCTCCGATAAAGCCGTGGGGGTTATTTGCGGTTTAGGCGCTCAGGGTTATCAATTTGCACTGCAATCGGCGATCGCTCAGCTGAACGCATCAAAACAAAAATAAGGTCACTGGCCCAATATGGATATTCGTAAGATAAAAAAGCTGATTGAGTTAGTTCAAGAGTCGGATATTGCCGAACTAGAGATCAAAGAAGGTGAAGAGTCGGTGCGTATTTGCCGTCACAGTCCGCTGCCTATTCAAGCTGGCGTACAAACATTTCTAGTCCCCGCAAGCAGTGTGGCCGCGCCGACGGCAGAGCCAAGTTCCAATACTGGCGCGAGCAAACACTATGATGATTTAGACAGCCATAAACTGCTATCACCCATGGTTGGCACCCTCTATCTGACTGATAAAAATACTGACAAGCCATTATGCTTTCTAGGGCAACAGGTAAAGCAAGGCGACATTGTTTGTATCATTGAAGCCATGACGATGATGAATCGTATTGCGGCGGATAAAAGTGGCACCATCACCGCTATATTAATCGAAGATGGTGAGCAAATAGACTTTGAACAACCACTGCTAGTAATAGAGTAATTATACCTAAATACGCCTACAATTACGCTGGCGCAACACCTCTGCAACGAGCATATTCAGGTCGTTGTGTATAGACAGAATCAAAGGAAATAGACCGCGATGGTATTGATCACAGGTGCAAGCTCAGGTTTAGGCGCAGCGTTGGCGACACTATACAGTCAAGAATCCGCAGTTTGCATCAGCGGTCGTAATGCAGAACGTTTAAACACTCTCGCGGCAAACTTGGGGGCCAATGTCACCCCTCACAGCTGCGATCTCAGTAATGAGCACTCTGTCATCAGCTTATTTGATTCATTGCCACAAACGCCCTCTGTCATCATTCACAGTGCGGGGAGTGGCTATTTTGGTCGTTTAGAAGAGCAATCCGCAGCGGCGATAAATGCCTTGATCAGCAACAATGTCACCTCGGCAATAATGCTCCTGCGCGAGGCCGTAAAACGTTATAAAGATAAGCCTGTCACGGTGGTGATTGTGATGTCAACGGCCGCACAAATGGCTAAGGCTGAAGAGTCCACTTATTGCGCCGTAAAATGGGCGGTGCGAGGTTTAGTTGAGTCGGTTCGACTAGAGTTAAAGAGCCATCCGATGAAACTGATTGCGGTATATCCAGGGGGGATGGCAACATCATTTTGGGATACCAGTGGTAAATCCCTTAATACCAGTCACTTTATGAGCGCAGAAGAAGCCGCTCTGATGTTAAAGCAAGCCCTGACGGCAACAGAACATGGCTATATCTCTGATATCACCATTAACCGCGGATAATAGTGATACACGAATTAAAGCGTGAAATAAAAATAATGGAATCGTTTTCTATACTTATAAAAATTGATTTACATCACTCAACGTCCACTTAGGAGTATTGATGCGAAGTTGCCTTATATTCACCCTATTTACCGCACTGTGTTTATTTATAGGCTACCACGCTTATTTTTTCATTATGCCTAGCGTTGAGATCAACAACCAGTCCGGGCAACTACTGACCCGCGTTGAAGTCAGTCTCCCCAACAATAATCTGGTATTCGATAATATCGAACCGTCTAAAAGCATGCGTATTCACCACAGCACCGAACAAGTGGATGGTGAATATATCTATCGCATCCGGCTGTCTTCTGGTGAACAAATTAACGGCCGCTGCGGTTATGTTACCCACAACCAATATATGAAAGTACTCGCCTTAACCGTCAACAATGAGCACCACGTTAACTGTGTAGAGTAGCCCTAGCCACTAGACTTCGAGTTTGGCCTCTTTCATCAGCAGTGCAATTTGGTTAAAGCTGGTTGGTGCATTTTTATAATCCAACTCAATTAATATTAAGTCGCCATTTAGCGCCAGCACCAAAGAGGGAAAGCCCTGAATGGGTAACCGTCTTGTTTGACTTATCTCTTGCTGCAATCGACTTTTGGTTAAATCACTATTGAGCGCTTTAGCAAAAGCCTCACGATCCATTGCTAACTTGCTGGCGATATCAACCAATGTTGTATCATCTGAAGGGTTCTTCGCTTCAAGATAATACGCCTGCTGCACCGCAAGATAAAACTCGGCTTCTAGCCCTGCATCCCGCGCCAACAATATTGCACGACACGCTGGATAGGTGGCTCTTTTTGGCTGACACTCAGTCCAAAAATCAAAGTTAAATTGAGTGCCTAACTGCACTGAAATACGCTGCCATGTCTGCTGTAAAAAGACCTGCATATCTTGCGGCATCGGCTCGTCGGTATCGGCTGCTAGCCCGCCTAAACGATACTCAATAGCGAGGTCTGGGAATTGTTGTTTTAGTTGGTTTTCTAACAGTGACCATGTTGGTTTATAACCCCAACACCAGCTGCACATAGGGTCGTAGACGTAAAATAGAGTAGCAAGATTCATAAAGTTGACTTCATCCTAATTGAATTGAGAAGTAAGTAAGCGGCTTATGCAGTTTCAATCCATAGCATCAACACTACCTAGCTATCAAATTGATGATTATAAAAATGCTAATGTTCGATACATAAGTCCACATCAGATTACCTTGCCTGCTAAAAATGTCCACTCGAACAGCATTTTATGCTGTACAGAAATATTCACGTTTAATCCTATTAGCTGCGTAACATGAAAGTTGGCGCTATTTTGGGTATCCTTATTACCTCTTAAACTCTTACATGAAGACTTGCCACTCATGTCTAAACTCAAACCTGATGTCAATATCATTCGTAGCGGTATTTTCACCCAATGGGACGAAGACAGTGATGACTTGCCTAAATTGACGAAAGCAACGATACACGTGCCCGCTGAAGTCGACATTGAGTTTGGTTTTGTCGCGCAGATAAAAAAAGCCAAGAACCAAGTATTACGCTACTGCATATACCATCCCGACATTCCCGATGCCAACGGCGATATTCGGCCCCCCTTTGACGGTGAAGTTTACATAAAGTCTAATGACTGGAAGTTCTACATTGGCGACACCATCTGGGCACCAGAACACAATAAAGTCGGCAAATGGCGCATGACACTTGAGCTCAAAGGCAAAGTCATTGCCGAGAAAACCTTTAAAGTACACCTCAATGAAGAGGGTGACAAAATAGGTGCATTCTGGAAGCGACGCGGATTTTAACGATTAATAAACTAGTCAGCAATTTCGGTCAGGTAACGTCTGTGGTTCACTGTAATAATAGCTTCGCACTTGAGGAGAGATTGAAATGAGCCAGCAGACAAGCCAACACTATTCAGCCAAAATTGTCGCGATTTGCGATTATATTGCCCTGCATTTAGACGACGACCTAAATGTGCAACAGTTGAGTCAGGTGGTTCATTTTTCGAAATATCATTTTCATCGACAGTTTCAGGTTTTTACCGGGATCAACGTTGGGAGATACATCTTGATGATGCGTCTTAAAAGAGCCTCATATCGATTAGTATTTCATGCTAATGAGCGGATAACGGATATCGCGCTTGATGCTGGCTTTGAAAACTCAGAATCCTTCTCTCGTGCGTTTAAAAAGGCATTTATACAAACTCCATCTCAGTTTCGACTCACACCGAATTGGCAGCTGTGGAGTGACGAATATGAGAAAATGAACCTAACGAGGAATGATACTGTGAATATAGAATTAACCCATAGAGAAGAGACACAAGTTGCTGTATTGGAACACCACGGCGCGCCGCAAACACTCAACGACTCACTCCAAAAGTTTATTGAGTGGCGCAAAGCCACAACCGACTCTCCAGTGGCCAGCAGCCAATCGATAGGCGTGCCGTATAACGACCCCAACACTGTACCTGCCGAGCAGTTTCACTTTGACATTTGTGGCTCCCTCACCCAAGAGTTACAGGCCAATGATTACGGCGTGATCGCCAAAATGATTCCCGGCGGCCGCTTTGCCAAAATAAGACATTTAGGATCGCATCAGCAGATGGATGAAAAAATCTATCAATTCTACCGCGATTGGTTACCTACAAGTGGAGAGCAATTAAGAGATTTTCCGCTGTTCTTCCAATATATGAACCTGTTTCCAGCAGTCCCTGAAAACGAGCTGATTACCGATATCTATTTTGCATTGAAATAGTGGCTATCGCCTTACACCAGAGCGATTAAATAGCGTTATCTTAATGCGGCTGACTCTAATCAAGAGGAACAATAGGATTCTTATTATCCCATACGAAAAAGGGCTACCATTTCTGGTAGCCCTTCATCTTAATGTGGCGGAGAGATAAGGATTTGAACCCTACGTGACTGCGCTACAAACCCTAAGCAGACTCTAACTATCATTATCTTTCTTTTCCCATACGAAAAAGGGCTACCATTTCTGGTAGCCCTTCATCTTAATGTGGCGGAGAGATAGGGATTTGAACCCTAGATAGGCTACAAACCTATGCCGGTTTTCAAGACCGGTGCATTCGACCACTCTGCCATCTCTCCGAACGCCGTGAATAATAGGGATATCGAGTTAGAATGTAAAGCCTCTATTTGTTCAACTGGGCAACAAATAGACCATTTAATGCATTTTCTGCAATATAGCGGTTTTCTTGCTGTATTATCCAGCAAATTGGCACGTAAAAATCATCGATACAACCCTCTACAGACTCGCAATTCATATTTGGTTACCTTTATATCTAGCTGAAATATGAATTTTTGCAGAGTGACATAGTCTCAAATTGGAGAATAAGCACCAAAATCAATAAAGGAACTATTGTATGAGAAGATTTCTAACGCTACTAAAACAGAACCGCTCACTTATTTTGTTTATTTCATTAATGCTGGTGTTCAGAAGCGCAGTTGCCGACTGGAACAGTGTCCCCACAGGTTCAATGAAACCCACCATCGTCGAAGGTGATCGTCTACTGGTGAATAAAATGGCTTACGATCTCCGTATTCCGTTTACCCATATATCCATTGCCAAGCTTGCTGATCCGCAACGTGGCGACATCGTTATCTTTGACTCAAAGGCCAGTAACAAGAAATTGGTCAAGCGAGTAATAGGCCTTCCCACTGACACAATAGTAATGCGCGACAATGTGTTATCGATTAATGGTGAAGTACTGCAGTATAGCGACGCGTCCGAGCCAAAATTGGATAATTCAGACATTCGGGTTGAGCACCTTTTGGGCTTAAGCCATCAGGTAAAAATTGCAGGGATGTCGGGGCAAGGTGTTATTACACGTCAATCTAGTTTTGGCCCCATTACAGTACCAGAAGGGCATTATTTGGTGCTTGGAGATAATCGCGAACATAGTGCGGATTCAAGAATGATTGGTTTTGTGCCAAGAGCCGAAATCGTTGGCCGTTCAAAAACCGTGGTATTTTCGGCTAACTACGATAATTACTACCTGCCAAGACCAGAGCGTTTCTTCCATTCGCTATAATATTGAGTAAAGGGACCCCGTCCTTTTCTCACAGGCTAGCTGCCTATGGTCTCTAAGCACTATCAGCCGACTTTGCTAATGCTGCATACAACAAGCTTTAAGAAGCCTTATACAAATGGGTTAGGCTTTGTTACTTTAGGGCGACTTACAGATGAATGGATGCCCTATGAGAGCCCTAACACTGATCCTAATCAGCTTGTTTATATTGACGACAACAGGCTGCGCAAACAATATCGAACACGCCACTGCTCAGCAAAACAAAACAGAATACTTAACCTATGTGGAAGCCGGTGACAAAGTGCCTGTAACCCATTTTGTTGATACTCAAGGAAACAGCATTGACCTGAGCGAGTCGCGTAATAATAAGTTACTCATTTTATTCGCCACTTGGTGCCATGATTCACAACGCACCATCAAACACCTCACCGCGTCAGATATTTATTTGAGCCCTAATGTCGATATTATTGGTATTGGTCGAGAGGAAAATAACGCGGCGCTCGATAAGTTTGCCCAAGAGTATGAACTCAACTTTGCCCTCGTTGCTGATACCGATAGAAGTATCTATAACCAATTTGCCAACACAGGTATACCCAGATTGATATTACTCGATGCTGACAATAATGTGGTCAAGACCCTTATTGGTGAAACTGAGAATGTAATAACTGAAGTGGTTTGGTGATTTGCATTAGCGTGAGGTCGCGCTTATATGTGCGACCTTGTTAATACATGTTTGACACCAAACTAAGTTAATCAACCTTGTTGTAGGTTTTACTATTCCAGTCAAACACGTACTCGACCCCTTGCCACTCATAAACAGTGTGACCATCTTTTTGTACCACACGGGCATTTTCCGGCAAATGCGTTAAGCCCGTTGCATAGCTAACACTGGTTGTCACTCGTTCTGGAGGCGATATAACTTTAGCCTCTGCTTGACGGTAAACAGGCTGCTGATAACGATAAGGGGATGTATATTGGTTACGATTATAACCCCAACGAGAACCATAGTGGCCCCAGCCTGGACGGTAATAGCGGCCACGATATGGGTACGAATACCACCCATTTGATACACCAACATTCCAGCGCCATGGGTCATTAAAATTTGAATTCCAACCACTGCCCCAGCCTACGCCCACACTAACGTTACTCACAGCCCATAGTGGCGGTGCGACAAAGCGTAAATGCTGCTGTGAAACCGCATTACCAGCCCATGCAGAACTCGACACCAGCAGTATTACCGTAAATAACCTCACTAAAAGTTGTTTCATCGCCATACTCCTACGCTAATATTACATTAGCAAAACATAAAGCATTGACCTATTTTACGCCCAAATACGATTTACACCAATGCCATTTAAAGTCGTGTCGAATGTTAAAACCAACCTATAACTAACGACTGGATCTTTAGCGTACTCGGCTTTGATGAACAGGCGTTTAACGCCTACGTGAATAATGCTATAGTGCGCGCCATATCACACTTTATAGCGATGAGAATTCCCCTATGAGTTTTAAGGATTTACGCAGTTTTATAGACCACCTAGAGAGCAATGGTGAGCTTAAGCGTATTAGTCATCCAGTCGACCCTCATTTGGAAATGACAGAGATTGCCGATCGCGTTCTGCGCTCAAAAGGCCCCGCTCTGTTATTCGAAAACCCTGTCGGCAATGACATGCCAGTGCTAGTGAATCTGTTCGGTACGCCGAAACGAGTCGCTATGGCTTTAGGTAAAGAAGATCCTCTCGCACTTCGAGATGTCGGTGAACTACTCGCGTTTCTAAAAGAACCAGAGCCACCGCGCGGCTTTAAAGATGTGATCGCAAAAATCCCGATGTTTAAGCAAGCCTTAAACATGCCGCCTAAAACAGTGCGTAATCCACCTTGCCAACAAGTGGTCAAAAGCGGCGATGAAGTTGATCTAACCCGACTGCCAGTCCAACACTGCTGGCCAGGAGACGTTGCTCCCTTGGTGAGTTGGGGGCTGACAATTACTAAAGGTCCACGCCAAAAGCGCCAAAATTTGGGGATCTATCGTCAGCAATTACTTGGTAAAAACAAACTGATTATGCGCTGGCTTGATCATCGCGGCGGCGCATTGGACTTTAAAGATTTCAAAGAGAAATACCCCGGTGAGCGCTACCCCGTCGTCGTGGCTATTGGCGCTGACCCTGTCACCATTTTAGCAGCCGTGACCCCTGTACCAGACACTATGAGTGAATATGCCTTTGCGGGATTGCTCCGTGGTGAGCGCACTGAAGTGTGTAAAGCTATCACTTGTGATTTAGAAGTTCCCGCCACCAGCGAAATCATTCTCGAAGGCTATATCGATCCTGATGAGATGGCTGAAGAGGGTCCATACGGTGACCATACCGGTTACTACAATGAGACAGACTCTTTCCCTGTCTTTACTGTGACCCACATGACCCATCGAAAAGATGCGATATACCACAGCACCTACACCGGCCGTCCACCTGATGAGCCAGCTATGCTAGGTCTAGCATTGAATGAAGTTTTTGTGCCTATTTTGCGCAAACAATACCCAGAGATCATCGACTTCTATCTGCCACCAGAAGGTTGCTCATACCGTATGGCAGTGATCTCTATCCGTAAGGAATATCCGGGTCATGCCAAGCGTGTGATGATGGGTGCGTGGTCGTTCTTACGTCAGTTTATGTACACCAAATTTATTGTTGTCGTCGACGAAGACGTCAACTGTCGAGATTGGAATGATGTGATCTGGGCCATTACGACTCGAATGGATCCCAAGCGTGACACAGTAATGATAGAAAATACGCCTATCGATTATCTCGATTTTGCTTCGCCTGTTACTGGACTCGGTTCCAAAATGGGCATGGATGCAACCAATAAATGGCAAGGTGAAACCGATCGTGAATGGGGTACACCTATCGTGATGGATGAAGCCGTCAAACAAAAAATAGATGCTATATGGAGCGATCTAGGAATAGATGACGCCCCCACCCTATAACGCGGTATAGCCCCTAGGCGATACGCAAAATGTATGTTGAATAAGCTTCCAAAGAGAGGCTCATCAAGGATTAAAGATGAACACCATTAGTTGTACAATTGAAAAAGTCGCACCGTTTAATGATGCGGTATTTCAGGTTATTTTAAAGTCTGCTGTTGCCTTTGATTTTAAAGCTGGCCAATACCTTTGCGTCGTGATGGGAGAGACTGACAAGCGTCCTTTCTCTATCGCTTCAGCGCCTGATAGCCAACACTTAGAGCTTCACATTGGTGCTGCGGTTAGCGAGAGCTATCCAATGCAAGTGGTTGAGCGCCTTAAAGACTGCTTAGCGAATAACAGTACAATTGAGATTGAAATACCCGGTGGCGACGCTCATTTACGCCATGACAGTCTGCGCCCACGTTTACTGATTGCTGGTGGTACTGGATTCTCTTACATCAAGAGTATTGTTGAGCACCAGATAGCACTCGGACAAGAGATTGAGACCACGCTATATTGGGGTTGCCGCACCATTGATGCGATGTACTATGAATCGATTGCTCGTGAGTGGCATGATGCACACCCTTGGTTGCACTTTGTGCCCGTGGTAGAAGAGGCGCCTAGCGACTGGAATGGCAAACAAGCTAACTTGTTAGAGCAACTAAAAACTGACTTTGTGAGCTTGAATGGCTACGACATCTATATTGCAGGCCGGTTTGATATGGTCGGTGCAGCGCGAGAAGTGTTCCGTAGCATGGGGGTTGAAGAAGACCATTTATACGGTGATGCATTCGCATTTATTAAATAACAGTCCCCATTAATCTGAGTCCAGTTTAAATCACATCAAAAACTAATAGGGCACTCATATTCATTATTGAGAGCCCTATTTTGTGCAGATTTTTTCTTTAGATCTGGTGTTTAGATCCTTACCTGATCATACTTATACCAAGCGACAATGCTGCCCAATATCGGTGAAATCCACACGGCACTATTCTCATCAGTATGCACTCGATAAAAATACAACACTTCATCGGTAATATCGTGTTTCCTAATCGCTCGATAGAAATACATTGCTGACGGACTAACACTTTCAGGTTTAATAAACTCTTTTTGACTCACTTTCACTTGAAACACATCAACATCTAAACCATTAATCTGTTGCTGATATTGCTTAAACGTACCACGCAGCTTGTACTTAATCGGTGTCGTTAGGCAGTCTTCATCAGTAATACAAGCCGCCGAATAAAATTGCCCGCTATTATCCCCCTCATAGATCAATGACAGACTGAGATCAGAACGTACCAATAGCTCTCCCGCCACAGGAAAATAGACATCGGCATGATAGTGGTGCTCGGTAATGTCTCCGAGTTCATTTTCATTTTCATTGCGAGGAATTATAATCTTGTTGTAACGGATCCTTTTCTCAAGCCGCTCAGTAAGCTCAGCAAATTGACTGATATTAAGCCCTGCTGGATTAGGATCAATTGCGGTGATGTTCATCAAGTTATGGCCAGTACATTCACCATCAATAACGTTGGGACAGACCGCCATTGAGTAGTTACGCCCATCTGTGGCGACATAGCCTTCGAAGTCGTCAATATGGGTTAAATGGTTACTTTCGGGGGCTAGATGCTTTTGCCACATTGACTGATGTAGATGCTCAACATTACTTTGATAAAACATCGGTACGATCTCTTTAGTGCCGCCGATGTTTAATGCTATTTTTTTATCCGCATTCCACAAACTGCTGTTCTTAACCGTGCTGTGATAGTCACTGTTATACCAACACCACAAAATGAGTATTAAAACGACTAAAATCCCGCCGATTTTGACCAACATAGGAACATCTATAAGCGCTGTTTTTATCGATTCAGCATCATTCACCGCCAGCATTTTAATATGCGATCGCTTCGATACATATAACTCATAGCCACGGCGAGCCACGGTTTTAAGTTGTACTTCTGGATAGGCTTCTAGTTTTTTCCGCAGCGTGCTAATGCATTGTGTTAAAGAGGTAGCGGCAACAACACGATCAGGCCAACCGGCATCGAGTAATGCCTCTTTTCCACATACGCTATCGGCAATCAACAATTGATATAAAACTGCAGATTCTGAAAACGTCAGGCTGATCGTCGTATTATTAGCACGATCGACCAGTTGCTTTGCCTGCTGATCTAGCTCCAGATATGGAGTAACTCTTAGCAAGATTAACCTCTTAAAATTTAGTCATTTGAGTGAGCTAATTAAACCTGCACATTGTCACAAATTATAGTGATAGAAATAAATTGCTATTGTGACAAAAACCTCAATTAAGTGTTCATAGTTAATTGAGGTATGTCATTGTTCACAAAATGAAAAGTATTTATGAACAATCAGATTTAGCACTCTCTAATTTTGCGTCATCATGCCACATTTAGACTAGATAAAGGAAACCCTTTATAACGGTTTACGACTAAAGATCCTTTGAGAAATAACAACCAAAGCACAGATCCAGACCAACATTAACGAATACATCACCGACATACCCCAATCGATTTCGCCGATCATTGCAAACGCAGTACCCGTGCTATCCGCATCAACAGACACCAAATTAATCGCTCGATAGAGATCGGTTGGGTTCAATGCAATCAGGATATTCAGCACCTGCTTATCCATAAACACCACATCAGATACCAATACCGTGAGTAGCAGCAGATCGTAAATTAACACCAAAATGAACCACACAAACAATAGCCCAGCGACTGCCTTAGCCTTCTCTGTCGCACGCAAACTAACGATATAACCCAACAAGATAAAAATCAGCGCTAATAAATTACTGCTAATGATGAATTGCCCAAAAACACTCACCACTTCGACCACTGAGTATTGGCTACCAAAAACAAGCAATAGCACTGCCGTCGAACCAAAAGCACAACTGGTGGTAATGAGCATAACCACGCTATGGCCCAGCAGTTTACCAATGAGAATTTGGCTACGACTGATAGGATATGACAATAACAACAATAATGTACCAGCCTCTTGCTCACCGACAAAGCTGTCGTAACTGAGCAAAATCGCCGCTAAGGGGATAATAAACACCGAAGTGGTGGATAGACTCGACATTAAATTGGCTAGTGGAGGTAAAGCCAACTCCCCTGTTACCGCGCTCCCCGCAAACGTGACGGATAAAGACAGCAACATAAATATACTGCCCATAAATAAGATCCAACGATTACGTAAACTATCACGTAGCTCTTTGTAAGCAATGACCAGAATAGGAGAAGTTAACGATATGCTATTCATAATAAACTCTGACCTGAGATAGGACTAAATAAAGACTGTAGTGACTGCAACCAACCTTTTTTCGACGTAGCCGCCACGGCAATATCCGATGGCAACGGACTCAGGGGTTGTTGTTGCATAAAGTGATGGTAAATAGCCTCTAAACTTGGCTCGATGACGCTGAAATCAGTACAAAACTTCTGTCGAACTAAATATTCAATGACAGTCTTACGCTCGCTGCTAGCCACTAATAATGCTTGTCCATGACTAAAAGACTGTAAAAAACCATCGCCCTGCACTTTATCAGTGAAATTTGGCAGCCTAATCTGGGTCTTTAGGCCACTTGCGTGGCGCAAATCATCGAGTGTTCCAGAGCCGACTCGACGTCCCCCCGCCAGCAAGAGAGCACTATCGAGATGCTTCTCAACAATTGACAGTTCATGAGTACATACAATCACTGCGCAGCCCTGTTGCTTGAGCGACGCTATTTTTTGATACAAAAACTGTGAGGCTTGTGGGTCAAGGCCAACGGTCGGTTCATCCAGTAATAAGATATCAGGGTGCGACAAAATAGCCTGAGCCACGCCAAGTCGTTGCTTCATTCCTTTTGAGTAGGTCTTTAAGGGGCGATGCTGTGCGTATTCTAATTCAAACTCAGCTATAAGTTGCTTAACCCGTGGGGCTTTTACCCCTTTTAGCGCGGCAAAATAGCTAAGCACCTCCCAACCCGTTAACTTGTCATAGAAGCTGACATCTTCTGGCAGATAACCCAGATTGACTCGCTGCTGTGACGCTTGTCCTCTCTGTACTGTTAACTGACCTGTAGTGGGCGGAATTAAGCCTAAAATCAACTTTATTAGGCTAGATTTACCGGCGCCATTATGGCCGAGCAACGCTAACGTTTGCCCTTGATACACATCCAAATTAATGTCATGTAATACCTCAACATCACCAAAGCGTAGCCCCACATGTTTAACGTTGACCACTGGGATATTATAAGTTGGACTCGTATTACTGTTCATAGACAAACTCACTTTCGAACATATCTGACTCAACAGGATGATTGATCGGAAACGGCTGCATTAGCGGGTAATCATCTTTAATGCCAGTGACCGTGAATACGGTCAGTTGCGACTCAACCCAACGCAGAAGGGAAACAACTGGGCTATTCATTAAGAATTTGGCTTCAGGATAACGCCAAAAAAGTTTGTCCATTGAATCATTAGGTTGATAACTCTGCGCGCCAATGCCATCTTGAGTATGATCCCAGCCCATGTAGCCACTCCAATAGTTACCGCGACCCGCTAAGCTCCACTGCAGTAACTCATCGCCCACATATTTCACTTGAATAAGGTTATTAATAAAGTTGTTCTCATAAATACGGTTCTTCTCTCCACCCATTGCCATCGCAATACCTATATCACTCATCGCAAACTCATTCCCACGGATCTCATTATCTAAGGCGCCGTAAATGAACATGGCTCGGCCTTGATTGCCCAAGGCTTCCTGTCCATTAGGATTATGGATATTTCGTAATACATTGAACTCAATACGCGCACCATTGGTGATGTTTAATAACACGCCATACTCAGTGGCATTTTGTGTCCTGTTATGATGTAAATACACCAATTTTGAGCTCATGATCGCGTAACCACCGTTCACATTTTCGCTCACATTACCGTAAGCTTCACCTTGCTCGCTATACATGTAATGAATGCCGTACTGCAGCCCATAAAAGCGGTTGTTGGTAACTAAACTGCCTTTACTCGACTCGATATAGACGCCATCTCTGACATGATCGATTTTATTGAATTCAATGACGGCCTGCTCAACGCGATTGAGATAAATGCCATCACCTCTATCAAGAACGTGCAACAAGGGATTACCAGAGATTCGATTATGGCGGATAGTCAACTCTCGGCTATCGTCGGCGCGGATCCCAAACCCATCGCCCACTAAGCGGTTACCGTTAATCGTTATCTTGTCCGTTTGTTCTGCAATCCAAATACCGGCATCATTTTCATACAGATCGGCGCCCCAATTTCGAATGCTGAGACCTTGTATAGCTACATCGCTGGCACTGACTTTTATCGCACTGCCATGGCCTAGAGCATCAATATCAGCACCCTCTAACCCTTTCAACATTAACGCTTTAGTGATCTCAAAATTACCGGTGTAACTAGCAGCTTGCAGTATTATGGTATCCCCAGCGTTAGCACTAAGTAACTGCTCACGTAGCTCAGAGTTATTATTAACTATCCATGTTGCCGCCATCACAGCATTGCTAAGCACAACGATTGCAATAATCGTAATATGGGCGATAACATGAGCCATTTTTGACATTGAAATAAGCCTAATTAAGGTTACTCACCTGCAAGTAACTGGGTATCAATTTGGTCATAACTCAGCACTATGCCGCCTAACTCCTGAGAAAATTTGAGCGCGCCTTCTTTAGTACCAAAACTAGCAACCGCTGGACCCATTACCGCTTTTTTACTCGCACCATAGACATACCATGCTGTTTTAGCATCAATAAAGGCGCTATCTTCGGGCGATTCCCAATTCGTTGTTGCCATATCATGCACAAAAAGGTCCGTCACTTGACGTTGATTTTCGCTTTGTAGTGCAAAATTAAACATGTCTCGAGTCGAGCAGAATTTAGGAGTAACCAGCTGTCCTTTTAGATGCACCTGACCTTTAGGCCCAGGATATTTCTTGATCATCATGCCGCACATATGACAACGATCATGTTCATGAATGGCTTGTGCTACGACTACAGCGGTGTCGCTGGAGTCCTGACTACACGCAAATAATAAAGGCAATAACAGCAAGCCCCATAACTTTTTCATTGACGACCTCAACTCCAGTAATAATTGTTTTCTAACTGACTTAGCTTTCAGTTCAACACCCAATTGCAGCCCTGCAGGGGCGGCGCAATTGGGGGCTGACCTACTCGCTCTTTGTCACATATACTTTGGACTATTAAATCGCAAAGTTTTGTCCCGCATACAGAATGAACAAACGTAAACACATCATGCCTGTTACCGCACAAACACCTGAGGCATAAAATGCTTTAGCAGAATGGCTAAACGACTTACTGGTGGCAAAGTTCAGCAACAGCGGACCAGCAAAGCCTATCCCTATAACCCCGAGCCAAAACACGTTTGCCCACTCACCAGAATGAAAAGCAACAAAGGCACTTTGTGCGCCTGCGTTTCCTGTCATTAACGAGGTGACAATCATAAAAATGAACATGGCTTCAGCAAACATAATCGGCCATTCAGCACCATGGAGTAGCTTCATGTCTTGGCTATGCAGATCTTCTTTGAAGAATGACACTGCCAACATTTTTGCTGATGCTGCACCCGCTGAGATCCCTGACGCAATGAATAACGCCGGCAACACCGATGTATTTATGATGGGGAAACGGATCAAGGCTGAGATAAGGAAACCTGTGTAGGCACACACTGATAACGCTAATATCAACACCAGCACTTCAATTGGCTTGCGCACACCTTTCAATTTTTCAATGATCGGTAATAACGCTTTCAGTGCTGGTATTGAGCGCAACTCCTCTTCTAGTGCCAGTAATGCAACAATCGCGGTTAATGGGATATAAACCGTTAAAGCAATCACACCAATTGACATCACAGAACTAAGGTTGTAATAAACCAAAATCCTCCAGAAGAACAAAGGGTTAGTTAAGTCTAAAACTAAACACAACATGCCCAAACTGATGGTCACAAACGAGATTACGGCTGCCGCTTTATAGAAAGGCGTGTTGGTCGTCTGTTTTTTATAGAAACGAATAAATATCGCAGTGGCTAGCGCTCCACCGGAAATTCCCGCAAAAAACAGATAAACCGCAATCGGCCAAGGCCAGGCAATGCCCTCAGATAAGCCGATGGTAAAATCAATAGTTCCGTCCATAGCTATACCCCTAACTTAACAATTGGTATGTATCTCAAGCTCGGTTCAGTGCCAAATTCAGGCTTGATCCGCACGGAGTCCTTCACTCTTAAAAGCTTGCTCACATAAGAGGTAGGGTCATTCGCATCACCAAAAATCAACGCATCATAACGGCATTGTTGCACGCAAGCTGGAAGCTCACCTTTAATCAATTTACTGTTTAAACAGAAATCACAGTTATCCGCTACATCGGTTTCTTTATTGATAAAACGCGCATCATAAGGACAAGCACCAATACAGTATTTACAACCTGCACATTTGGCTTTATCCATAGTCACAATGCCCGTTTTTTCATCTCTATGGGCTGCGCCCGTAGGGCAAACAGTGACACAAGGAGCGTTCTTACATTGCTGACAAGAAACACGCACATATTTGCGTTCGCAATTACATTCTGTTTTGCCACAATGAGGACATATTTCACCCGCTACACCACCTGATAACTGCTCCATAACCATGCGAGACTTACCATCGGGTAGATTATTTGCGACATTACATGCGTCCTTACATTCACCGCACCCAGTACATTTATTTTGATCAAACACCATCACGTAATGGGGTTTGTTTGCATCTGACTCTTCTTTGACTGAACTGCACCCTAAGGGCGCTATTATCAAAGAGCTGGCTCCTAAGCATTTAAGGAACCTCCGTCTCTCTATATTTTCACTCACAGCATCCTCCATCTAGCCAGCTATATTGCCGACCTATTCTCTATTGGTGTGACTTTACTCAGATGCAGTCACTGAACGATTAGCTATTTTTTGCTCGGTTCTTAAAATTGCATTGTTAATTGAGGCTCTATTAAAGCTCTGGCTATCGCTACGGAGTAACAACTGCCAATGTTCAATCGCTTTGGCATACTCTTGATTGAGATAAGCATCCGTCGCGATCAGTAATTGCGCTTGGGATTCAAATTCATCAAGGGCTAACGCTCTAGCCAAAACTAAACGGGTATCGATGCTCATCTGGCGGCCATCACGGTAGTACATGGCAGTCGCTTTCATCCCTAAGGTTTGAGCATCCTCACCAGTAAAGGCAAGTAGTTCATTTAGCGTCGCAACAGACTGGGCATATAGCCCGCCATCGACATAAGATTGAGCCAAAGTTAACAATGCAATTTCGTTGTTAGGTTGCTCGTTGACTTTACGTGCATTTTTATTGATATCTGCGGCGATCAGATAATCAATGTTGTCGTCTATTACTCCTTTATCCCACTCGGAAAAACGGCCTAACTGGCTATAAAGCACCAGAGGTACAATTAATATCACTAAAGAGATTACTGTTGGCACTGCTCCATTTACGGCTCTTCCTTTAGCAGTAGACAAAATATCTTGGCTCGCTAGATCAGAACGTTGGAGATGACGAGCTTGAAGGTGATGGCCCCAAACACACGCAATGACACTAACCAGACAACAACCAATGCCAACAGCAAGACTACTCATAGTGACTCTCTAATTTAGTTAGATAACGACTCAGGCACTTAACGTACTAGTGCGCTTTGTCCATTCCCATCATGCCACCCATTCCCATGCCGCTAAGTCCCATACCGTGGGAGTTTTCGCCTGGGGCTTCAACTTTGACGAGTTCAACTTCAAACACCAACGTTGAACTTGGCGGAATGATACCGACCTGCTTTTGACCATAGGCAAGCTCAGATGGAATTGAAAACTTGTAGGTAGAACCTTCTGTCATTAGAGGGATCCCTTCTTGCCAACCCTCAATGACACTCATTAAAGCAAAACGATTAGGTTCATCACGATCGTAGGAATTGTCGAATTCAGTACCATCAACCAAGTAGCCTTTATAGTGCACAGTGACCACATCTTCAGGGCCTGGTTTACGTCCTTCACCCTCTGATATCACTTCGTATTGCAAACCCGAATCGGTCACACTGACGCCGGGCAGCTTTTTGTTATTGGCTAGGAAGGTACTTCCGGCTGTAATATTTTGTTGAGCTATTCGCTCTTCAGCCGCCTCTTTAGCACTATTGAGTTGCACTGAGCGCTGATTTAAATAGGTGAGGATCTCTTCATCTGAGAATTGTGGATTATTCTTCAGTGCATCCACGACACCCTCAATAACCAGTTCAACATTAACCTCTGCACCCAACTCTGTTTGAGCGAAAATCTGGCTAGAGAGGTATTTACCGATTGAGGCGCCGATACTATATGACTCTTTCTGTACGTCGCTAGTCAGGTCTGTGTTTGCCATGCTGTTAGCGGAAATAAATAGCGAAAGTCCCGTCACAACAGCTAAAGACGTTTTTACAAATGTTTTCATGTTCATCATCTCTTTTAATAAGGTCGTCATTCATTAAATTGATTACAGCAGTTCCATCTGTGTAGTCATTCATCACTGGATTGATCTATTATGGTTTTTCAGTCACCCGGTTTGATAAGCGCCAGCCATAAATCCCTTCTGGCATTTGTCTAACATCGGTGTAGCCCAACTTCATTGCTGCTCTGGCGGCAATTTCACTCGCATTGCAAAGCCTATTCGCACAATAGAACACCATCTGGGTGTCTTTTTTTGCGGGTAGAAGCGTTTTCCAATCTTTAACATTGAAGTAAATAGCACCTGGTATAAATCCCTCAGCCCACAGCTCCAACGTGTTGACATCAAAAAAGTAAACGCCCTCTTTACCCACTAAGCCATCCACTTCCATCATGGTGATGGTATTGAGTTGGTGCTCGTAATGCGGAGCTAAGGCCATCTCTGAGCCACCACCCGCTATACAGCTTGCCGAACTAACGAGTAAAGTCAGTGTTACTAGCATTTGACCAAGTACTCTTTTCATAATCTTCCCTCTTATATCTCGACACCGTTTATGACTTATTCGGGTGCCGAGATAGTTAACGATTAAGCTGCTTACTTCGCAGCGTAACCTGTTCCGTCAAGGATGTTTTGCGCTTGAGTGACATAAGTCAGCGCTGCATCTAGACGTTTCTGGCTATAACGGAAACCATGTACACCCCAAGAACCATCTTTCTTAATCAGATCAACAGTTTCTTTCGCTTTTTCAGCCAACATAAGCACTTGTGTCTTATCTTCGGTTGATAGCTTGGTGACTTCGAGTAGCTGATCGATTCGCTCGAGTGCTTGCTCAACTTTGGCGTGAACCTCTTTGACGGGAGTCTGCATCTTCATGACTTCGCCATAGATCTCCATCTGGTCTTCATAATGCAGACCGGTTTCAAGCTCTGATTGGAACTGGCTGTGACAACCTTTGTTATCTACCACATCGTGGTCAGAAATTGAGGTACGAGCGCAAGACCACATCAAATCGAGATATGAGCGACCTTCTTCGTTCTTAGCAACCGTCCAACCTTTGCCAGCTTTTGGCCCTTGAGTACGAGGCTCGCCTTCAGGTGGGTTCAAAGTTTTACGTGTTGGGTTAACATCAATTTTCCACATGTGAGACTTACGAACCGCGTCGAAGCCCGCTTGGTCAGGGAACTGCATTGCTTTAAAGTTTTCACAGCTACCCATATTTGGCATATGACAGCTTTGACATGTTTGCTTGCTATGAGTATCTGTATTTTCAGCAATCAAAGTTTGTGCTTCGTGGCAATCCTTACAGTCTTTCTTTAGCTTTGGCTTGGTGATGCCAGACATCCAAGTGCCGTCAGTCACTTCATGTGGATCGTGACAAGTAGTACAGCGCATGCCTTTCTCATAATGCGCAGAGCCATACATTTGTGAACCTTCAGTACCACAAGATGGACAAAGAGACTTCATCTTCACACCAAAGGCATACTCACCTTTCTCTTGTGCTTCCGGTGTGTCCATAAGTGCAGGGTTGTACTGGAAGCGTTGATGACAACGTTCACAGTTAGACTGCATGCCACCCGTACCACCATCTAAATGACCGCCAGCGCCATGACACTCTTCACAAGCAATACCCTTACTGATGGTATGTTCTTGTAGTTTCTTAGGATCACCTAAGGCATCGAAGAACTCTTGTTGATTTTGGAAATCAAATTTGAAAGAGTGACAAATTTCACAATATGAACTTGCAGGTTGGAACAACATCTCTTTACGGTATTTAGCACCGTATGAGCTCATGCCTTTCTGATGCGATCCTGAACCACCAAACTCTTCTAACGTTGTCGGGAATTCAGGAATAACAGCATTAATTTTTTTAGCCATATCATCGGTAAGCCACTCAGCCCACCCACGTGAAAACTGGTTAGCACCAGCAACCATTTTACCGGTACCGTCGCGCAGCAAACCGCCTTCGATATGGTAAGTACCACGGACTAACCAAGCATCAATGTAACCGTATTTAGTACGAGGAGTACCAATAGTGGCGTAGATCATGTCAGGGGTAATACCGTCAGCCAAGATAGAGGTGTCTTTAGTGCCATACATTGGTTTTTTCAGATCGTTATCCACTTCTGGGTGTTCACCAGGAAAACGAACTGATTGGGCATGACGCGAACGCTGCCACTTCTCATATTGAGTAGCATGACACTCAGCGCACTTTTCTGGACCAACAAAATTGTTTGGATAATCCAAAATAGATTTCGCACCTAAACGGTACTGTACAGCACGAGGCTTACCATCAATTGAGCTGTAATCAGGGCTGTGTCCAGTATCTAAATACTCTTCGCCACGATCACTGATGTGGTAATCACCCACTAAGTTACCTGACTCTTGATATTTAAATAGAGGATGATTTTCGAACAAGAAATCGAATAATTCTTCTTCTTGAACAATATAATCTTGTAGCGTTTTCACGCCATTAATACGTTCAGTACCTTTGTAATTGGCAATAGCTTCTTTAGCTGTTTTACCCATTTCAGGTACGCTGTTGTATTTACCACCACTGGCATTAACATTAGCAATGGCACCAAAACAAAACAGCATGCTTAATGCTACCTTGTGCTTCCATCGTCTCATCATTCACTCCTACTTATTATCAGTTTTATTTTTAAACTCTCATCTTATCTTTAACGCATCACATTAGAATTTGGATTTATCGAAAGAAGAAATAACATCACCGTTTAGTTATTTATCGCAGTCGACATCTATACCTACATTAAAATGTTTTTTACAAAACCTAACCGTTCACCGAACGACTTAAACAACTGAGCAACCGCTATTCTCCTGATTGACCCGAGGAAAAACATGCGCTAGAGCACATAAACAAACGCGTTAGTTATGATTAAATCTAAAAATTAAATACTTCTTTAGTAACAGATGCATACGATTTTATTACGTTGATTATTAAGATGTAAAACTTATGATTTTTAGATCTAAAAATAGTTCAAAAACAACATTTATATATTAAAAATAATAGCAATTGGATATTGTCAATTAGACTTTGAACTTCATCCCATTATTAAACTACATTCTGAATTAGTCTTATAAAAAGAAACGCAGATTGTTTTCAAATGCAGTGAAAAAACAATTAACCATAGGTAACATCAGTACCTAACTCAAATACCAAACTATCGTAAAGCCGATATAATATTCTTATATGGATTGCTCTGAATTAATTATAGACATAGGAAAAATCATGATTCCGGAGATAGGTTTAACATTGCTTATAGTATCTTCTACTTTATCGTTTATATTATCATTTATAACGATTATGGGTATTAAGCTAAACAGTGAATATTTACTCAGCTATACAAAACCATTAACAACACTGATGTGTTTAACGCTGATATCGTCAATACTATCTCTGGCTTATTGCTTCTTAGTTAATGATTTTTCTGTCGCCTACGTTGCTAATAACTCGAATACACAGTTAGCCACCTTATATAAAGTCGCTGCGGTGTGGGGCTCCCATGAAGGCTCAATGTTATTTTGGGTCGTCGCCATTGCAATTTGGGCAACTTTTATCATTAATCGTGCTCCAGCCACTGATCAATATTTCCATCAAAAGCTTGTAGCAGTCGCCGCATTACTCATATTAGGGTTTTGTCTTTTTCTACTGTTTACCTCTAGCCCCTTCACGCGACTATTACCCGGTATCCCAATTGAAGGCAGAGATCTCAACCCCATTCTGCAAGACATTGGGCTGGTAATTCATCCTCCACTACTTTTTCTCGGCTACGTTGGGCTAACTATCTGTTTCGCTGGTGCCGTTGCTGCATTGCTATCTGGTGGGTTAAGCCAACAATATGCTCGCTACCTTCAACCATGGGCCATTTTGGCTTGGGTCTTTTTAACCGGAGGTAATGCATTTGGCTCATGGTGGGCCTATAACGAACTTGGCTGGGGTGGTTGGTGGTTTTGGGACCCTGTAGAGAATGCCTCGTTTATCCCGTGGTTAGTTTCAACTGCAATGGTTCACTCCATATTACTCACTGCGAAACGAGGCATATTAGGTTCTTGTAGTATTTTCTTGGCCATTATGGCCTTTTCTTTAAGCCTACTCGGAAGCTTCTTAGTACGTTCTGGGGTGGTCCAATCGGTGCATGCCTTTGCGTCAGATCCCACCCGTGGCGTATCAATACTGATACTACTCATTGTATTTTCTGGCTCTGCGATGGCATTGTTTGCTCAGCGAACGTCAATAAAGGCTGCGCCAATGACATTTTCACTACTGTCTAAAGAAGGTCTAATACTATTCGGTAATATGTTACTGGTCATTGCTGCTATTTCGGTGCTACTGGGAACTTGCTACCCCCTCATTTTCGAGGTTATATCCGGACAAACTATCTCTGTAGGTGCCCCCTATTTCAACAGTATTTTTATCCCAATTGCTGCGCTTATATTTTTACTGATGGGCTTGGCACCACTGCAAAACTGGCAGCATAGCGCCAAGATGCGACCACCTCTAATATTAGCGGCTGTGTGTATGTTAATGGCACTAATTATCACCTTGGTAACTAGAGACACATTTAGTTTTTGGCTTCTACTCGGTTTGTTCTCCTCTCTATGGATTATAAGCGCTACAGGGCTTGCATTAGTTCAGAGAATTGCTTTTAAAGACGATGAGTTAGGCACTGGAAAAGACTCTTCATCATTGCGCTTTTACGCGATGTGTTTTGCTCATCTTGGCGTCGCTATATCAATTCTAGGGGTGACGTTAGTGTCTAACTTTGAGTCCGAAGAGCTACTCCGTATGGGGCCTGGTCAAGGTAAGACTCTGGCTGGCTACAGCTTTATTTATGATGAGACACAAGCCGTTGAACGTAACAGCTACACCGCCATTCAAGCTCAAATAAGAGTGCTGGATAACCAAAACCAGTTTGTGACTTACCTCTATCCGCAAAGGCAAACATTTAAAACCAATGGCATGGAGATGTCAGCGGCAGGAATACATAGCGGCTTCTTAGGTGACTTATATATTTCTATGGGGCAAAAACTGACGAATAAGCGCGGGCTCAATGACAATGAATACCTGATCAGGATCAGTTACAAACCGTTAGTAAGCTGGATATGGTTGGGCGCATTATTCATGATGCTTAGCGGGCTTGTCATTGTCTTGGCGACAAGCAAGAGCGTTGCGCCGATACCTTCGCTAACACTAAAGTACCGGGGGCACTCCAATGAATTGGCATAATGGCATTATGAATGGCGCACTCCGCTTTAAGCTGCTCACACAAAACGTACTATCTATTGCACTGATTTTATTATTACTGCTGTTTTGTGTCACAGCTACGGCCCAAGATACTTTAGCACCGACACATTATACTCATGAACAAAAAAGGGACATTGGCTTTCAAATCGCCCGCGAATTACGCTGTCCGATGGCGGTGAATCAAAATTTATTTGATTCACAAAGCAAAATAGCCAGTGAGCTTAAAGGACAGATATTTTTGATGTTGGACGAAGGGCAATCTAAAGCCGCCATTATTGATTTTATGGTACTACGCTACGGCGAAAAGATCCGCTACATGCCAACACTTAGCAGTCATACTTTTATACTCTGGTTTATACCAATAATTTTGGTTCTACTCGCCATAATAGGCCTATTTTTCTTCGTGCAGCCAACATTGAAGCCTCAAAAACTTACGCAGGACTCCCCCCATGACTAATTTTATTATTCGCCCACTCTGTAATGCTAAGCAGTTGATAGCGTCTTTCTTAGCTGTCGCAGCACTTAGTTTTACGCTAGTTTTTCCAGCACACGCATCACTCCCCACTCAAAAAGTTTACAACACGGGGCAGCCGATAGAAAAGCCGATGATCATGTCACGCTTTATAGAGATGAGTTCAGCAAGACAAGTCCCTAATGTTAGTTTTGTCGATACCGAAGGCGGCTCCATTAATTTAAAGCAGTTCGACGGCAAAGTGATACTGATGAGTCTATGGGCGACATGGTGCGCTCCCTGCTTAAAGGAGATCCCACAAATGGAAGCCATTAAACAGGCAAATATCAATAACAATTTAGTTGTACTGCCGGTTTCTATTGATGAAGAAAGCGATAAGGTCGCCGCTTTTTTAGCACGTCATGATCTTGGTTACTATCACACATGGCTTGACCCTGAAATGAACATCGATAACGTCATGCCAGCCGATGTTGTACCGGCCACTTATGTATTTGACGGTTCTGGTAACCTTATTGGATTTCTGCGTGGCTACCTCGACTGGAGTGATAAAGATGTCCAACCCTACCTAGAGAAACTCATCAGTAAATACGCAAAACGCTAAGTAGATATCCTCGCTATACTCTAGCGCAAAGCTAAATTATCGCGCTGCCCTTTTGATGATTATCAAAAGGGCTTTTTTCTGCTTAAAAATAAAACTTGTCATGCCACTTTAAAATCGATGTAAAGAGATAACGATAGATAGTTTAACGGAGCGCGTTCAACAATACTTTTATTACCGCTAGTATTGTTTTATGGTGATGTTCCGCTTAATGCCACAGACGAGTCAGCATATGGAAGTGTTTAAAATTAGTCGTATTACCGCTGCCGAAGGCATTTTCAAGATCTCTGGGGAAGTATCGACAAGCAAGTCGAGCGATACAGGTAAGCAGTCAGTTCGTATCACGGCCCTAGACATAATGAGTACCGACGGCTGGCAAGCATTGGATATCAGTGCAGACCCCGTGCAAACACTCATCCATAAGCTTAATCCTCTAATCCTTTGCCACCTAGAAGTAGAGGTCTAAAGTGATGATAAACATTAAACCTTCAAGCCTGTTTATTATTCTTATGTTGCTCATGTCGTCATTAACTGCCTGCAGCGTGCAACAAACTCAATCCGTTGCCGAGCCTTTTATCAGTGGTGCGGACAATGCTCGCGAGGCTAGAGAAGATCAAGAGGCGCACAACATTAATGACCAACAGACAAGCAATAGAGATGTTGAAGTGGGTATTTTAAGTACCATCATGGCATTTTTGTTTTCAGGCAGTGGGGGTTAACCCGTAAATCCAAGCTGCTAACATAACAAAATGCGCTTGAGTACGTTCAACAGCACTACCAACCTTTCATTTTCAGGTCCATTTCTTTACTATGACGGCAATTTTTTAATATTAGCGCCAAGGGTATTACTTATGAAACTATCTGCTTTAGACCAGCCTCTCTACGATCATCTTTATGGTGATATTCACCAATTCCGTGCCACATTTGATCTACCTATTGAAGATGAATCAACGCTAGATGATAAAGCCGATACGTTGCACACTTCGCTGGCAATTGAAGAGTTAACTGAACTTGCTGAAGCTGATAGCCGCGTTGAACAAGCCGACGCTATTGTCGATTCAGTCTATGTATTGATGGGGCGTCTAGTGCACTTAGGCGCTAAAAAAATATCTGACCATGTTGAAATAAGCTACGTGATTGACCTGCTTTTACATGTTGCTAAGAACCGTGAAATCGACTTTATCACTTGTTGGGATGAAGTACATTCAAGCAACATGAGTAAAGTCTGTCGCAATGAGCAAGAGCTGACAGAGACTATCGCTTTTTACGCTAAGCAAGGTGTAGAGATCGTTGGCAGTACCAAAGGCAATTTCATTATCGCTAAGTGCGCCAAAGACGTCGATATGGCGGGTAAAATTGTCCGCCAAGGCAAGGTGTTAAAATCGGTTTACTATCGCCCCGCGGACTTAGAAGCACTTGTAAAAAACTAGTCTTCTATCGACCTAGCCTCTTTATCAAAATCTTTAATTTAGTGACTAGGTCGGCAGGATCTCAAGCTGCTACCTAGTCGATGTTGTGCTAAACCGCAGCAGTCAACACCTGTTGTTGCTCACTCTCCTTCACCCGTAACTGTTGCGCTAAAGCTTCGGGATCGCTTACGACTAAGTAGAGCTGTTCAATTTTTTCAGGTAATTGCCCAAGTGCACCAAAGTATGTCTGTGGCTGGCTAAATTGAAGCTTTATATTGGCATTTACACCTCGACCAAAACACAGTAGCTCTTCTGCTGAGCCATTATTGTTCAACGCACTGCTCTTGTCCCACGTTCCAACTTCCAGCTCTGCTATCTCGGCAATGTTGACGGTTAAAAAGCCCCACATACTATTATTGATCACTAACTTATCTTGCTGAACATATAATGAGTAATGCTTTGATACTCTATAGTTAGCGGTCACAAACACCACACCATAAGCAATAATACTGGTGACGATGATCGCCACTAATTCACTCCATAGGCTTAACAACATGAAGCAGACTGTCGACATCGCCAATGTTCCCAGCAACATCAACAACCACATCCAAGTCTTGCCAGATAATAGCTCAATGGCGTTATCACTAGAGACATGCTGACGACTAAACCAAGGAATAGCGTAATACCAACTTGCCGGCTCTGATGCTAATACCAGTGCTAACGAGCGCTTCTTGTCGTCCTCATCTTGATACTTATCAACGATATGCACTCTAGGATCCCCCTTCATATTGCGGGCTTGCCATAATCCCTTAGCGATACTGGCCATTAAGTAGAGTTCTATCAGCAACAACACCGCAATAATCGGGTACCTAAACCACATGATAAATTCGAAATAGCTGGCCACTTCAGCAGGAAAACTCAATCGTGCCATTAAGCCACTAAGACTGAAGATAAGCAGTAGTTTCCACGCTTTTTGCTTACCTGCCTTAATAATCCAAACCCAATATAGAATCGGCAGCAGCACAAAATATACGGCGGCGATAACACCCAATATGGCTATCTCTGTGTCATTGCTCAGCGACTCGGGTAAAAGGTTAAACCCCAAAACGTAGCTAGCGATTGCGGTTAGCAAAAAACTCAGCCTTAACTTAACACTGCGACGCATACGGGCTCCTCGTTACAATTAATCAACATGATAGCCTACAAGTAAAACTCAGAGTTTAATAGTGCAATGACCTTCCACCAACCGGATTAATTGAAAGCTAATGTTAAACCTAAGTCACTATTAAATAGTTAAGCCTCAGCGTATGCTGACTGACCTGATTATCCAACGTATACAAGGTATTTAGTTACCTACTTTCCAGGATGAAATTTATGTCTCGCACTTTAACCTCTTTTCTCTCTTCGGCATTTTTATTATTCCCTTCATGGTTTTCACGATATGTACTCAGTGCCATTGGAGTCATTATTTACATCGCCAACAGTCACAACGCTATTGCTGCGCAGCAAACTGACGCCAGCCCCTTTAACATTCCTCGTACTCAAACGATTCAGCTCGATGATGCAGATAGGGCCTACGACCTCTTTATTAAATTGCCAAAAGGCTACAACTCAGACGCGAATCAACACAGCCACTACCCAGTGATCTATATTACCGATGCCATGTATGCTTTTCAGATAATCTCTGGTGCAACGCGATATCCAATGAACTCAAATGCGATGCAGCAGGCCATTTTAGTTGGTGTATCGTGGCAAAAGGGCCTTCGCGGTGATAAAAGCCGAGTTCGAAATTACACCCCTTCCGTTGATAAGAGCTGGAAAAAACAGACGGGAGGCGCTGATCGCTATGTCGCCTTTCTGCAGCAAAAAGTACTGCCTTATATACAACAACACTTTAGGACAGAACCGAGCCAACGCACTTATGTCGGTAACTCTTTAGGTGGGCTATTGGGTGCCTATATACTGCTAGAGCAGCCAGAAATGTTTAGCAACTACGTATTAGGTAGTCCATCATTTTGGTGGCATAAGCAGATGATTTTTAAGCTTACCCAACAGCGACAAGAAGCATTAAGCAAGATTAAGACTAATGTCTTTATTGGCATTGGTGAGCTTGAGCATAATGGTAACGGAGGCTTTTCAAATTTTGACATGGTCGGTGATGCGCAGCAGTTTAAGGCCCTGCTCGACAGGACTAATAGCCTCATAAGTGTGAATAGAAACAGCAATAAAGTGCCAAACAAGACGATAACTAGCAAGCTACTTATCATCAGCGACGCCAGCCATGAAACCGCATTTCCTACCAGCGCAATACAGGGGATCTATTGGCTCTTTAATCTAAAAAATGGTGTGAGTTCTAAGTAGAGGCTTTAAACAGCCTCCACATCAAGCGCTTCAATCCTTAAAATGCAGGGTGTTTTTAATGTAATTAAATCATTTTTATATATAAAATCATGTTCATACCAATGTATGTACAAACGTAATTTCGCCTGGTCACCAAACTCATTAGTGTTATAAAAATTGCGATAGCAACGCGTATGCTGCAGATAGCCAGAGTGGTAAAGTTTCAGTATACGTTCGCCAATATGAATCTCTCTAAAGTCGACGCCATAAGCGGAATTGTGCGGAAAATGATAGCGTCCATAATGGTAGCTGCCATCGAGAACTTCAATATTTTGGCCTTTGTTCAATAACAAACTTAACTGCAAGGCATCCACGCGACTGGTTAGGCATAAGCCACTGATCACTACGCAGCTCAAGACCGCAAAAATCCACCGTATAGCCCCCTGAGGTTTAAATAAACATACCGATAGCCAGATAACTAAAATTGAAATGGCCACCATCAGTAATGCCAACTCGTAATCAGCCCACTGGCTAGCATCGAATGTCGTTACCCAATATGACATAACCTATCCTCCATACAAACAACTCCCTTTGCTTGTTACGATTACGTCGATGTAGCCAATTTCATAGGCCTTTATCCTGAAAAAACACTTATGACGACCCTAATCAGTCCTAAAGAGTTCATCGACTATCGGTAAGTATAGACAGGAATAGTGACCATCTAATGGCATTTACTTAGAAATGTATTGTAAGGAAGACAAAAGCCGCATATAAAAAAACGCCTCCATTAGAAGACGTTTATTTTGATGATGGTATCGCTACCCAACACGAGTAACCGTTGTGGACTTATAACACTAAATAATCTAATCCCAGTGCGACAAAAAGTGTCAGTCCAGCCCAGTTATTATTTAAAAATGCCTTGAAGCAAGCAGCTCGTTCTCGGCCATAAATCAATTTTTGCTGATAAAGCCCAAAACCAATAAACGCCAAAATACCTAAGCTAAAAATTTCACCTCGAGCGGCGATAACACCGGCGATAATAAAGCAGATGAGTGCAGCGACCTGAAAGGCAGCAATGATCTGTCGATCATATTGTCCGAATAAAATGGCCGTCGATTTAATGCCCACTTTTAAGTCGTCATCACGATCAACCATGGCATACATGGTGTCGTAGGCTACCGTCCAACACCAATTGGCCGCAAATAGCCACCATGCTTCAACGGGCACAGTGCCAGTTTGTGCAGCATAAGCCATCGGAATAGACCAACTCCACACGGTGCCCAAAAACATCTGTGGCATATTGGTGTAGCGTTTGGTAAAGGGGTAAAGAATGGTAAGAATAATACCGACGACAGAAAGTTTGACCACCAGCGGATTTAATAACAACACCAAACCAAATGCAAAAAGTGCCATCGCCAGAAACAATAAAAGTGCTTCTTTACTGCTGATCTCGCCACTTGCTAATGGTCGAGACTGAGTCCGTTCCACGTGAGCATCGAGGTTTCTGTCAGCGTAATCGTTTATCACACAACCACAAGCGCGCATCACAACAACACCTATGACAAAAATAACCAAAACTTTTATGTCTGGCATCCCGCCTGCAGCAAGCATCAATGCCATTAAGCAGGGCCACAATAGCAGCAAGGTGCCAATAGGACGATCTAAGCGACTGAGCCGCATGTAGACATCCAATTTATCCCTAAAATTCATTTTATTAGGCTCTCCTAAAACGTCTTCAGCCTTTAATTCATACCCATCCTACCTGAAGATTCAGGAACCAGTGGGAATAGCGTTATTACACTTTTTCTAAGCGTGCATAAGCGATCACTAACCACTTACTGCCAACGTCTAAAAAGTTAACCTGAATTCGAGCTTGAGCACCGCTACCTTCGTAGTTAGTCACCGTGCCGGCGCCAAATTTAGGATGACTGACGTTTTGTCCAATTTTAAACCCTGACTCGTTAAACGAATCATCTTGCTTACTAAAGCGAGTACTGATCGCTGGCGCAGACACTTGTGTGCGCATGCGGATCTCTTGTACATATTGCTCAGGGATCTCTTTAACAAATCGAGACGGCCTAGCAAAGCTTTCTCGACCATAAATACGACGAGACTCGGCATAGGTAATATAGAGCTTTTGCATTGCACGGGTCATGCCCACATAACAGAGGCGTCGCTCTTCATCGAGTCGATCCCCTTCATCAATCGCCATTTGGCTAGGGAACAAGCCCTCTTCCACACCCGACATAAACACCATTGGGAATTCAAGACCTTTGGCAGAATGCAATGTCATTAACTGCACTGCATCGGTAAACTCATCAGCTTGCCCTTCACCCGCTTCAAGCGCCGCGTGAGATAAAAAGGCATTAAGCTCGCCCATATCTTCGAGCTCTTCTGGCATCACAAAGCTACGCGCTGCAGTCACTAACTCCTCTAAGTTCTCTACTCGAGCTCTGGCTTTTTCGCCTTTTTCAGTTTCATACATCAACTTAAGGCCAGACTCTTTGATCACATGATCTGTGCGTCGGTGTAATGACAAATCTTCAGTGTCGATTCTCAAAGCCACAATCAAATCCATAAAGCCACGCACTGCATTTGCAGCCCGGCCACTGAGCACTTTCTCCTCAAGTAAGCGCATACAAGTGTCCCACAAGGTGAGCTCTTGCTGGCGAGCGGTGGTGCGCATGATCTCTAATGTTCGACCACCGATACCGCGGGCAGGCGTGTTAACCACTCGCTCAAATGCAGCATCATCATTTTTATTATTGATGAGGCGCAGATACCCCATAGCGTCTTTAATCTCTTGGCGATCGAAGAATCGTAGGCCGCCATAAATACGGTAAGCGACCCCTTTATGCAGTAACGCTTCCTCAAGAACACGGGATTGGGCGTTAGAGCGGTATAAAATAGCGCAATCTTCTAACTTGCCCCCTTCATCTTGCCAGTCGCTAATACGGCCAACAATAAACCGCGCTTCGTCCATTTCATTAAAGGCACAATAAAGCCCTATTGGCTCACCGTCTTTATCGTCAGTCCACAGCTTTTTACCCATACGATCGGGGTTGTTAGCAATAAGCTCATTGGACGCTTTAAGGATATTACCGGTAGAGCGATAGTTCTGCTCTAGACGAATAGTTTGTGCTGCTGGGAAATCGCCTAAAAACTTATGCAAATTCTCAACTTGAGCACCACGCCAACCATAAATGGATTGGTCATCATCACCCACTATCATCACATTTGCGGTTGACCCCGCGAGTACCCGGATCCATGCATATTGAATGGCGTTAGTATCTTGAAACTCATCCACCAAAATATGTTTGAATCGGTCTTGATAGTGGTCAAGAATATGCGGTTTGTTAAGCCAAAGCTCGTGAGCTCGCAATAAGATCTCAGCAAAATCTACCAAACCAGCACGATCGCAAGAATCTTGATAAACCTGATAAATTTTAAGTAGGTTTTGCTCTATCGGAAAGCCGCCCGCATCGATGTGGGCCGGCCTTAGTCCCAGATCTTTTTTGCCGTTGATATAACCTTGAGCTTGTCTTGGGGGATATTGTTTCTCATCCAAGTGAAGACTTTTTAGAATACGTTTGATTAGCCGCAGTTGATCGTCAGAATCTAAAATTTGGAAACTCTGCGGTAAATTGGCGTCTTTATAATGTGTACGCAGTAGGCGGTGGGCTAACCCGTGGAATGTACCAATCCACATGCGGCTCATATTACCGCCAGCCACTTTTTCTACTCGTTCACGCATCTCCTTGGCAGCCTTGTTGGTAAAGGTCACCGCTAAAATTGCATAAGGGCTTTGCTGTTCAACCTGCATTAACCAAGCGATTCTGTGTGTTAACACACGAGTTTTACCGCTACCGGCGCCAGCCAAAACTAACATACTGGATTGCGGAGCGCCTACGGCATCACGCTGCTTGTCATTTAGGCCGTCGAGTAAAGAAGATACGTCCATTATTGCCTCCAAAAAATCAAGCTGGCAGTATAACAGAACCTCGATCCCATTAACGAGTGAAAGCTTAGACGTGTCATCGAGATGGTAAATAAAACCAGACTTAATCCTGGTCATCTCAACGCGGGAGTATTATACCAATTGCATTAAGTATTTGACCCATTCAGAGCGCCTCAGACTTTTCAATTCAAGGCGCATTAGTGAAGAAATGGTTATTCCCTTTTGAGCCAATGCAAAGCAGAAGTGGAAAGTCTGAGTAGCTCACGTAGTGCGGCCGACGTTTAAAGCAAATGGCAAAGCCCTTTAAGCTTCGTTGTGGGCTTTGGATATACGACTAAATGGTCTATTTTGTTTCATACAACATAAGACATTCCCACCCTCCTTGGCGGTCAGATTCAGGAGCTACGAGTCCACGGATGGACGAAGGTAGAATAATGCAGGAGCAATTATCGAGAGTCATGCATGGAGCAATTACCGAGGATGCCAGAGCCGAGAATAACTATTAGCTTCAATCCCCCATCTTACCTACAGGGCTTTGAATTCCCGCTGAATGATCAAACTTTTAATGCAATTGATATTAGGCCCTTTCAGCAGCCACTATCGATATTTCCACCAATAAGGCTTCGCGTGCCATTTTAGCGGCGACACAAGCGCGAGCTGGCGCTTGGCCTGCCGGCACCCAAGCATCCCAAACCGCATTCATTTCGGCAAAGTACTGCATGTCTTTAACGTAAATGGTCGCTGACAAGATATGTTCTTTGTCACTACCCGCTTGCGCTAACAATGCATCCACTTTATCTAACATTGAGCTGGTTTGCTCCGTGATCCCTTGCTCAGCATCCTTACAGACCTGACCACATAGATAAATAGTACCGTTATGCTTAACAATTCGGCTCATGCGACTACCGGTTTCAATTCTTTCAATACTCATATTCAGCTCAACTCCAGTTAAATAGCTTATGTTCAAATCATCGACAATATTCTAGCGAACTAATGTAAATTTACTAGTAAAAAACACTTGTTTTTCATATAGATATTTCATTGAACAATTGCTTATTTCCTGTTTCATTAATTCGATCCTATACTTAACCGAGTAAGACAAGTGATCACGGACTGATTTCTTATATTTTAAAGGACTAAAATGACCTCTGCAGCTAACGCTAATAATACTTCCCTCACGCTCATGCTGACTCACTTAATTCGGTGTTTAGTTGTGCTTGGTGATATTCAAAATACTTTATTAACTCCCTCCCCCCAAAAGCCTCCCCTCCAAGGCATTTTAGGTTGGTTTGGTGATCGCGTTGATTTCCTCAATATTCAGCAGCTCTTAAAAAAGCGGCGGTAAAACTCCAGCATTCTCCTTGATTATCTTTCAAGCAAAATGCCGTTTTTACAACTCAAGTTAGGAAGTGCGTATGCTAACAATGAAACAAAACACACTAAAACCTTGGCAGGTAGCCTTATTGGTCACCACCGTAATGTCACTCTGTTTGGCTGTTCTTATCTTTCTCACTAGGCCAACACAAGATCAGACTCTTTTATTTACGGTGACGCTATTCAGCCTCGCTAACATCTCAATACTCAGCGTGAGTCTATTTCAGTTATCGGCAATCACTCCACGAATACGCCATCTGACTCGTTGTGTGCAACGTTGGTCAAATGGGGATCTGAATACTCGAAATAAGATGGGTGAACGTGGCGAATTAGGAGAGTTAGAAGCCGAACTCAACCACATGTTTAGCCGCTTACAAGAGAGTTCCGCACAAGCAGAAGAAAATCAAAAATCCATACTCAGTAAAAATTATCTTCTCTCTGCCATTTTAAATTCAGCCGCTGCGGCTATTTATGGCGTCGATGAGAATGGTCGTTGTATATTTGCCAATCCTCAATGCGTAAAGCTACTGGGTTATCGCAGTGAAGAGCAGTTAATAGCCTGCAATATGCGCAGCCTAGTTCATCAAAACCCTGATGATGAGCGAGTAATAATGAGTTCAATTTCAGAACAAGAGAATCGTGATATCCACCTAAAAGAAGACCACTTTTGGCGAGCCGATGGCAGTAGCTTTCCCGTCGAATACTGGTCTCACCCAATGACGTTTAACAACGACAAGATGGGTGCGGTCATCTCCTTCCATGACAATAGTGAACGCCTAGAAGCCGAAGCCTTAATTCGCCATCAAGCACATTATGACGCGTTAACCGACCTGCCCAACCGATTCCTCGCCCTTAAACGTTTAGAGCAATTGGTAGAATCAACGGAACACAGCGGAAAGATGCTAGCAGTTATTTTTCTTGATTTAGATGATTTCAAAAAAATTAATGATTCATTAGGCCATGAGGCGGGCGATCAATTACTTATTACTGCCGCCGAACGATTGACGAAAGCAACACGAAAAGAAGATACCGTTGGCCGTTTAGGTGGAGACGAATTCATTATTTTACTCGATGGGCTATCCAGTGCAGATGACGCTCAGCCTCTAGCCGAAAATCTGATTGGCGGCTTTCGAAAGCCTTTCTATATCGGTAATCGTCAACTTATTCTGACTGCCAGTATCGGCATTGCTATCTACCCAAATGATGGCGAAACGCCATCAGAGCTGCTCAGAAATGCAGATTCTGCGATGTACCATACCAAGAGTATTGGTCGTAATACATATTCATACTTCACTCATGCGATGAACAAAGAGGTTTCTCGTCGATTAGCCATTGAGGAGCAGATCCACGGCGCACTAGAACGAGGAGAACTGCAGGTTCATTACCAAATTCAGCTCGACATCAGAGACGGCAGCATCATGGGTGCAGAGGCCTTGCTCAGATGGGACAACCCGGTTCTGGGCAGCGTATCTCCCGCCGAATTCATCCCGATTGCCGAACAAACGGGGGTCATAGAACCGATGGGAGAGTTTATTCTTCATCGCGCCTTGAGGGCAGCGCAAACATGGCAGAAAACCTTTAATGACCATTTCAGGATCGCGATTAATCTGTCACCCAGACAGTTTAGAAATCCAAACTTGGTGCAGATCATTACTGATAGTGTAAACCAGCTCGGTATGCGCCCTGAAGACTTAGAGCTGGAGATCACTGAAGGGGTGTTGTTAAGTGGTCATGCTTATACCCTTGATGCATTAATGGCACTAAGCAAAGCCGGTTTTTGTATCTCTATGGATGATTTTGGTACTGGCTACTCTTCACTCAGCTATCTGCGTACGTATCCATTCCAAATCCTCAAAATTGATCGTAGCTTTATCAAAGATATGAACACTGATGACACTAGCAAAGAGTTAATTATTGCGACTATTGAGATGGCGCACGCGCTTGGGATCAGAGTGATTGCCGAAGGTGTAGAAACTCAAGAGCAACTCGACGAGTTGAGCTTTATGATGTGCGATTATGCTCAAGGATTTTTAATCAGTAAGCCCGTGGTGTTTGATGATTTACTGAAGATAGGCGAACATTATAAAAGGAGTGCTCAAATTGAGTTTAAACCCCATATCGAAAGGGTAGAAGATAAACCCATTAAAACTTACGGCTAATCACTATTCCGTTAAATTCTATGCAATCAACTACTCTCGTTCTCTGTACTGCAGAAAGCGAAGAGATGGGCATGAATTCATATTCTGAATGTTCATCACTCAATTTTATTTCATCAAATTCATTCATCTCACATTTAAACAGAAAAGCTTGGGAATTATAGGCACTGTAATAATAAACCCCCGTCAAACAACTAATGTTGACGGTGAACCCTAGCTCCTCATGACATTCTCGAATAAGCGCTTGATGAATTGTCTCTGCGGGCTCTAACGCCCCACCAGGCAAGCCCCATGACAGTGTTCCATACGTTGCCTTTAGCAATAAGACTTCAGTCTCATGAGGGCCTTGTCGTAATATAACAGCGTGGCAACTTAGCCTAAACTTATCTTCAAAAGCCATACAATCTACCCGATTTTAAAGGTGTGTTGACCGCCATTTTACTCCGAGCAAAGACAGATATAGATATAGACGCTAAGCTCAACTTACGGCGTGACATGCTATACCCATGGCATTAAATATTTAGCCATCTACATTTGGCCCACTCAATTAAACGTAAATATCAGACAAAAAAATGCTAGATTCCATTGGGAAAACTAGCATCTTTAGTGGATTGCTTAAAGCTTGAATAAACGAAAATTATTAGTTTTCCGTCTTCGACTCCTCTAAGCCTATACTGTTCATCCAGTGATCAAAATCCATCAGATTACCTGGTAAAACAACCTTACTCTTACTAGAGCTAAGCCCATCCATCTGCTTTAGGTATTGTGCCCCTAGCTGCATCCGCACCACATTCTTACCACCGGGAGCAGAGATTACCGCCGCCATGCGTTCAATCGATTCGGCTGTAGCGCGGGCAATAGTTAGGATCTCTTCACCTTTACCTTCCGCTTCATTGATCCGGCGCTGCATCTCACCTTCTGAGTGGTTAATTGTCTCGGCCTTTACACCTTCAGAGCGATTAATCTTACTTTGCTTATCACCTTCACTCTTTGCTAGCAGTGCACGCTTCTCACGTTCGGCATTAACCTGCATCTCCATCGCATTTTTTACTGTTTCAGGCGGAGTGATGTTTTTAATTTCGTAACGGTGAACACGGATCCCCCACATGGCACCCGCCTGATCAAGCACCTCAACCACTTTGGCGCTAATCACATCGCGCTCTTCAAATGTACGGTCAAGATCAAGCGTACCAATCACCGAGCGAGTCGTGGTTTGTGCCAACTGAATTGCCGCAAATCGATAATCTACTACGCCATAACTCGCCTTTACCGGATCGATAACCGAAATATAGATAACACCATCGACTTCAACATTGACCTCATCACATGAAAAACACTCCTGCGGTGGAACATCAATAGTTTCTTCTTTAAGGTCATGGATGTAAGACACTTTATCAACAAACGGCACCAATGCATGGAAACCTGCATCTAGCGTCAAATGATATTTGCCGAGGCGTTCGACAATGTAAGCTGATTTAGTTGGCACCAATCGAATAGATTGAAACAACTTAATCACGAAGACCGCAAAAATAAGTCCCCAAATTGCCATAACAATCAAATCAGTATTAATTCCAGCAATCATTAGCGTGCTCCTTTTACTGAATTGGCAGACACGGCATGAGTCACTTGCTCCATACCTTCGAAAAACCCTTCTAGCTTAGCCAATTCCGCTGGTACAATTGAGACATCGGCCTCATGCAACACCTTGCCAATTTGGTTGATGAACTGTTCTTTTAACTGCATATTCATCGCTTCATTACCGCCATCTAGTGCTAGTGCAGCCGAAACAAGTTCCATCCCTTCTGTTTTCGCTTTAGCAATAATAGTGATCTCTTGCCCCATGCCTTTTGCTTCGTTAATACGACGCTGTTTTTCACCTTCTGAGAAATTAATCGCCTCCTGACGCTCACCTTGAGATAGGTTTATCATCGCGGCCTTTTCGGCGTTAGCCAAAGTGATTTCAGCGCGCTTACGACGCTCTGCCTCCATCTGTTTTTCTAGCGTATGGATCACTTTTCGAGACGGAGTGATATTCTTAATTTCATAACGAAGTACTTTTATCCCCCAAGGGTCAGAGGCTTTATCAATTTCGCGTACAATAGATTCGTTAAGACTATCTCGCTCTGAGAATGTCTGGCTTAAGCTCAATTTACCGATTTCAGATCGCATTGTGGTTTGCGCTAAATTGACCGCAGCACGGCGATAATCCTCAATGCCGTAGCTAGCAAGCTTACCGTCCATCACTTTTAGGTAGACCAGACCATCAACTTCAAGCTGAGTATTATCTTTTGAGATACAGCTTTGCGGCGGTACATCGAGTACCTGCTCGCGGATCTCATGTTTATAAGCAACGCGGTCAAAAAATGGGATTAAAAAATGAAAACCCGGCTGTAATACAGCACGGAATTTACCTAAGCGCTCAATAACATTGACTTCGCGCATAGGGACAATGAGTAACAACTTATAAAGAATGAAAAAAACAAACAAAACAAACAGTGTAAATATAAACATGTATAGATCCCTTCCCTAATATTGACAGTGTAACGACTAATTTATTTCGCTAAATCTTCATTTTTGTCTGCTAGAGGTTCGACGACTAACGCGATATTGTCTCTACAGATCACCCGAACTTGAGAACCAGCAACAATTTCACTGCCATCTCCCAATGCGGGCCATTCACTTCCTTGAAATTCAATACGGCCCGTTTTCTGTGCTGGCCCAATGGTCTGCTTAACGGTAGCAAGTTGATTGTAGAGATCGAGTTCTTCATCTGTATTATCGACATGTGCATCGCCACCCACAAGCTTTTGCGTGACTTGTCTAAACAGCAGCATAAACACCATAGATGTAATGAACCAAAGTGTAAGACTTTGAACAATACCTTCAACCAACCCAGTCGCTAATCCTCCAGCAACCACTAAACACGCTGCACCTAGGAGAATAACAATACCACCGGGTAAAATAATCTCCGCTAACATCAGAAATAAGCCTATACAGGCCCAGATCAAAATAGGATTTGATAACTCCATATTTCCCCCTGAAATGAAAGAGTCCTTATATCGACTATATCAGCTGTCTGTTTTTATTGCGACATAATATGTCACCATCATTAACAGAGAGATTCAGTATAGGCGATGATAATTTGTAACTTCAACGCTTGAGTGTAACAGTAAACACTTGAATAAAAACATGTTAATATGGAACGTCAGCGCGATTGCGTTACACCATCGCCCAACACAACTTTAAGCACCATAGGCTTTTACAGCAAAATATTTACAATCTAGTGCAAGAAAGCGTAACAAACCCTTTGAACATTACTAACTTTCAGCCTATATTCCTCGCCATTGAAACGACTAAATAACGCGCGTTTCAACTTAGCTTTTGCCCTTATATATTGAATACACCATAGAGTGTAAATATTGCATACATAATAAGCAGCGTTAGCTGCATTAAAAAAAGGTTTTAAGATGAACAAGAAATGGCTATGCCTAGCGCTATTAGTGAGTCCAACTGCAATGGCTGACAGCATGATTAACTGGTGGGACGCGAGTGTAACCGCGCTTTACGGTGATAATTATGATTTAGCACCCTCTGAGTCACAAACAACATTTACCTTTGAGACCGCGGGTGACTGGAAGTATGGTGACTGGTTTGCTTTCCAAGATGTTATCTACTTTAACGGCTCAAATGCTGGCAAAGACAGCACCACCTATGGCGAGATATCTACGCGCTTGAGTGCGAGCAAAATTCTAGGTAAAAAAGTGGCAATGGGCCCGATTACCGACCTATCTGCTGCATTTACCTTCGAAGAGGGTGAAGGCCCAGTAAAGAGCTTTTTATATGGTGTTGGTATGGATCTTCATGTTCCCTACTTTAGTTATTTCCAACTCAATACTTATCGCAGACATGCCACGGGTAGTGGCAATATTAGTGATGGCTGGCAGTTAACCCCAGTATTTAGAATGGACTTCCCCGTCGGTGACTCTAATATCGTATTTGATGGTTTCTTTGACTGGGTGTTTGCCACAGATGAAGATGCATATGAGACTAACTTCCACTTCAACCCACAGCTAAAGTATGATCTGGGCGCCGTTGTTCTCGGTGAACATAAGAAGAATAAGCTGTTTGTCGGTATCGAATATGATTACTGGAAAAACAAGTATGGCGTTGATGGTATCGATCAGAACACTTACTCTGTGATCGCTAAGTACCACTTCTAAGCAAGCTTTAACGCCAGTTCATGGCATAAAAAAAAGGCGCATTATGCGCCTTTTTTATTCCCTAATAGACCCCTCTTATAGGGAATACTTTCCCATTATGCCAGCAGTTTTTTCGCTGCTGCAACAACGATAGAAACAGCACTAACTTCTGTTTTCTTCATTGTAACTTCATCTGGGATCTCTTGTTGTGTACGGTTAACAATAACACCTGCAACACAAGCTGCGCGCCAGCCTTGCGAAGCACACATAGTAAACAGAGTAGAAGACTCCATTTCGTAGTTCAGCACACCAAGATCTTGCCACTCTTGCATAGACCCTTTGAACTGACGCGTAATGCGGCCTGAAACCGTATCGTAACGCTCTTGTCCTGGGTAAAAAGTATCTGATGAAGCTGTGATCCCGATATGAGGTTCTAGACCTGCATCGCGACATGCTTCAACCATAGCCGTTGTACATTCAAAGTTTGCAACGGCAGGGAACTCCATAGGTGCAAAATGTAAACTTGCACCATCTAAGCGAACAGACGCTTGAGTGACAATAACATCACCAACATTGACCTGTGGTTGAATAGCGCCAGTAGTACCTACACGTAAGAAGGTACGAACGCCCAACTGAGCAAGTTCTTCAACCGCAATAGAAGTTGAAGGCCCGCCAATTCCTGTTGAACATACAACAACTGGCTTACCGTCAATATATGCTAGATAACTTGTGTACTCGCGATGACTCGCTAGAAATGTCGCATTGTCCATTAACTCGGCAATACGCTTAACGCGCTCAGGATCACCAGGCACAATCGCCAAGCTAGCACCATCCAACATTTCTTTGGTTAAGCCTAAATGAAATACATCAGACATTGTGAAAACCCCTTTCAATTTTGATTATAAAATTCTTAATAAATCGACTTTAACCTAGTATCGGCCGCGATAAGGTTAACCCGATCACACTTTTTCTGCCAAGAGTAAATGAATTGTCGTAATCTAGTTACCAAAACAATATTTATAGAAGTGATAGAAATATAGCAGCTGCACTACAGAGTGCCAGTTGATATCCACCCGCAAACTCTCGGCGTAAAAACCAGCCAGTAAATCCAATAAAAACAATTACTTAACAAATTTTAGTTCCAGATCTAAATACAAAATTACAGAACGAGATCTAGCTCACAACTTGCTCAAAATAAACGCGCTAGTTTAAAGTTGAACCAGAAAAATATATCAGAAAAATATATCAGAAAAAGGACAGCCTGCATGTTTCCAGAATATAGAGAATTAATCAGTCAACTTAAGACTTCAGATACTCATTTCCAGAAAAAGTTTAACAAACACAATCAACTCGATGAAGAGATTAAAAATCTGGAGTTACACGATGCTAGCGATTTCACCCCTGAAGTGCATGAGCTAAAACTCAAGAAGTTGCATTTAAAAGAGGAGATATACGATATTTTGAAGGGACATTCTGCTTAACCATTAGCAAACTAAAAAAAGGCGCTTATAGCGCCTTTTTTAATACGTTTATTTTAACGCCTCTAACAATGACTCTGCGGAGTCAAAATAGCTTATTTGAGTAATTTTGTTATCGCTAATTTGAATCAGAGTCACTTGATCTTTCTGAGCTGGTAAGGCTTTGGTGATCTCACCGTCTCGATCGAGCGCCACTCGATAAGCAAATTGCTTAAACTGTGGGATCGCAACAAAGCGGGCAATAAGCGAAGGCATACCACTAATATCGGCAACATAAGCCAAATCACCCTTTTTATACAGCTCAGGTTGCTCCTCTAACGCTGTTTGAATGAGTGTGCCACCATCCATGCTACGACTGAATAGAACGTGCTTGATAGTGCTATCAATCGCATAGTCAGCTTCATATTGGTCTTGAAGTTTTAAGGTTTCCATTGGGTCACCAACAACATACGTATTTGCCCATACTGGCGTGACAAGCAAACTACATAGAATCAGAATAATTGCTTTCATTGTTGATCTCATTAATTAGAATTAGCCTTGAGAATAACCTATTCTTGTTGATGTCACAGAACGTTCACTGCAAACCATGATCGTCTTCACGGATCGTAAAATAGCTATTTGAAAGTTGCAAAGATAGTATCTTCAACGTAAATAGCAAGTTACAAAACAGTTTAACTTCAGTAAGCTGCCAAGTGAAAATGTTGTATTAAAGGACAAATCAATGAACGAACCCGGTTTAGATCAAGAGATAGCTCAATTGCAAAATGCCTATGGCATGATCACTGAGTTTATCGTGCAATATAGCTTTAGTCTCTTAGGTGCCGCGCTGATTTTTCTCGTCGGCTTATGGATTGCAGCTAAAGCCTCTAATCTTGTCACCCGTCTTTTCGAAAAGCATAACATAGACGTTACCCTCAGCAATTTCACCAGCAATTTTGTGCGCATTCTAGTGATCTTATTGGTGGGTGTTATCGCGCTAGGGAAGCTCGGTATTAGCGTGACCCCCATGGTCGCCGCCATTGGTGCCGCATCCTTAGGTGCAGGTCTCGCATTACAAGGCATGCTAGCCAACTATGCCGCGGGTATTACGATTATTGTGACTCGCCCTTTCATTGTAGGAAACACCATTGAAGTTAAAGGGGTTAGTGGCTTAGTTAAAGATATCCACTTAGGCATGACCGTGTTAACTAACGAAGAGGGAGAACAGATTAACGTTCCTAATAAGCATATTGTTGGAGAAGTACTGCACAACTCCTTTGCCAATAAATTAGTCGAAACAGAACTCAATATTAGTTATCAATCAGATCCCGACGCCGTCGTCGCCATACTATCGAAAGTACTGACGGATAGCCCTCATGTCAGTAATGGCGAACATGCACAAGTTGGGATAAATGATTTTAATAGCATCGGCATTGAAATTGGCATCCGTTATTGGGTCGCCACCGAGAGTTACTTTCAAGATAAGTACCAAACAAATTCCAGCTTAATAAAGGCGCTAAAACAGGCCAAAATAGAGATCCCGTGCCCAGTGAGAGAGATCCATATTCAACAGCCTTAACATACTTTGTCATCGGCGTAGCATTGGCTGCGCCGCGGTTACAAACCTCTCTGCCACTCTTGCCGTAATTGAATGCGTTCAGGTGTATTCACCGCCGCCTCGACTTGGCTTAATAACGCTAGCTTATCTTTGCCAAGAACACCTTTCAGCACCAAGTAATTGGAGGCATGATCTGAGCGGAAAATTGTTTTGTTTAGCTCTAAATTACTGAGTAGTACTCGCATCTCTTCAAATAACTGTAATTGATTCGGCAGCTGAAAATGCCCGTCAAACGCCTCGTCCATCCGCTCTGTTCCTAGTGGTAAAGTCACCACTAACGTTGACAGAAATTCTGGCTGTGCTTCATTCATTAATTTGGCAGATTGCTGCGCGTGCTGCACTGACAGCGACACCCCACCTAATCCATTTAAGATCATTACCGACGATTTTATACCAGCCGCTTTTATCTTCTGTAAAGCAGCCAATGAAGAGGCAAATGTTTCACCCTTTTTGATTCGTCGCAAAACTTCGTCATCACCACTTTCGCAACCAATATAGAGTAAGCTTAACCCCAGCTCCTTTAACCGCTGTAACTGCTCCGGTGTTTTATTATTGATGTTTCGAGGCAGACAATAGCTACTGATCCGAGTCACTGCGGGGAGATGTTTTTTTATCAACAAACAAATCTCTTCCAGCCTGGAGAAAGGAAGTGTCATCGCATCACCATCGGCTAAAAACACCCGAGATATATGTGCCTTTGAGCTGGACACAGCAACAATATCTTGTTCGACTTTATCTATTTTTTGCGCCCGAAAGCGTTTTTGGTTAGCGGTGTACATATCGCAAAAACTGCATTGGTTCCAACTGCAGCCATTGGTCACTTGCAGAATTAATGATTTCCACTCCGATGGTGGACGAAATACAGGTTCAATATAATTTAGCACTGTAAACCTTTGCTGATTAAATAATGGCTGTATAAAGTTGAACACTTTTATCGCTAAAAAACTACCTTTATTAGCCGTGTAACATGCTTAGAGGGGAGCTAATCGTGGGTTGGACACCATGATCTTGGAGAGGTGTTAAACCTATATTGAAGTGCAGTAAAAACAGACTCGTTAATGCGGTTATAACCTTAAAGGTGCACCTAGTGCACCTTTAAAACATAAGTAAGTTAAACGATAACTTGGTGATAGGTCTCAACATGGTGAGATGCAACCAGCTCAGGCATGATGTGATGAAAGTAATGTTGAATAGCTTCTTTCTCACAATGACTATTAAATGCCGCTTCATCGACAAATTTTTCCACAAAAGTCACTTTATCGGCATTATCACGGCTAAGATTAAGCTCATAACGAATACAACCATTCTCGCGGCGAGTATCGGCGATAAGCGCTGACAAAGCTTCAACTAACCCAGCTATTTTCCCAGGCTTGGCGGTAAACGTCGCCACACATACTAACTGCTGAGTATTCACTTTGTAATCTGGCATTTTTTTCCTTCACTCTTCAAGGTTAACAACATATCGAGATGTGGGATCCCATCTTCCAAATACATTTCAGATACAGGCTCAAATCCCAGCTTTTGATAAAAACCTTTTAAGTGCTCCTGCCCACCTAACTGAATATTATGCTTCGGCCATTTTCTCAGCGAAATAGAGATCGCTTTTTGCATTAAGATATGGGCAATCCCACCACCTCTTGCTGCCTCCGACACGATCACTCGGCCAATACTGGCGTCAGGATAACTCACCCCTGGAGCAAGCACTCTCGCATAAGCTTGGATCGTACCTTGCTCGTCAACCCCCAGTAAATGTTGGGTCTGGCTTTGCCTGTCTTTATTATCCAGCTCCGGATACGGACAGTTTTGTTCCACCACAAATACATCTACTCTTAACTTGAGTAGCTCATATAATTCATTCAGCGTGAGCTCTGAAAAAGCTAGCGATTTCCACAACAAAAGTCTCTCTCCATAGCAACGAGTCAGTGCTGCAGTCTAGCACTTCAAATCAACAAATACAGGTAGATAATTTTCAGCAAGAAGGGTTGGCTATTGTGAAGATAAATATCTAATTTTAACCTTTGATTTGGAGGTCATAGTTTAGGTCCGCTTTGGAGAGCAGATTTAATTAATACGCGCTTACTCACGGGCCGCTGAGGGTTCGCCAAGGGGGACAAGCGCTTTACCCCTTGGCTCGCGTGTGGGCGAAGCGCCGCGACTTTGATTCTGATTATAAAACGCTAACACTATAAAATAGACACCTAGCCCGACGTTATAAGCATTAATCATGCATAGAACCAGGGCAAATTAATGCGCTGCAACGGCAACCGGCTTGCGTATCGACAACACTGCAACAACAGCCACCATGAGCAACCCTGACATGATAAAAAACACATCATTGTAAGCTTGAATCGACGCCTGCTTGGCCATTGTTTGCCCCAGCAGTGCAGATGCCTGCAGACCTGCTGTTATAGGGTCGGAGCCTGCTGCTTGCAGCATATTTGCCGATGCTGTCAAATAGTCATTCGCCATTGAACTTACCGCAGGTAACGTCTCTTTAATATGGGCTAAATGACCACGGCTCAAATTATCAGTTAAGGTCGCGACTAAGGCTATTCCAACCGCGCCACCAAGATTACGCATAACATTAAGCACCGTTGAGGCTGATGCATTTTCATCTTTGCGTATATGTGCAGTCGCCAACATACCGATGGGCACCATAATAAACGGCTGACCAATCGCCCTAACGACCATAGAGGCTATCATTTGTGGGCCAGCAAAATCAGCCGTCATGTGGCAGTTCATATAATAACTAACCCCAAACATGAAGAAGCCAAACCCTGCAAGGTAACGGTTATCAAATCGCAACATCAATTTCGGCATAAAAGGTAAAATCAGTAGCTGTGGAAATCCCATCCACATCAAGACCTCGCCAATCTCCATAGAGTTATAATCTTGGATTTGTGATAGATACAGCGGAACCATATAGATGGATGAAAACAGTGCCAAGCCCAGCAGAAAATAAGCAACCGTCGACAGCGCAAAATCTCGCTGTGCAAGCAATCTTAGGTTCACTAACGGATTGGTTTTTTTAAGTTGAAGATAAACAAATATAACAATATTAACCGCTGATATAATGGCTAGATTGCGGATAAAATCAGAGCCCAACCAATCTTTACGGTTGCCCTCTTCCAGCACCACTTCTAAACATCCCATCCCCAGCGCCATAGTGATAATACTGCTCACATCGACATTTTTAAGTTCTGGCCAGTTTATCGGTTTTTTAACTAAACCGTAGGCCAACATCGACATCACAACCAGCCCTGGTGGCACATTGATATAAAAAAGATAATGCCAACTAAACTGCGCGGTTAACCAACCTCCGAGAGTCGGTCCAATTGAAGGAGCAAAAGTAGCCGTCACGCCGAACAACGCCATCCCCACAGCCCGCTTATCATCAGGCAGGTATTCAAGAATTAACCTGAACGCCATTGGAATGAGCGCCCCGCCAAAGAACCCTTGCATCGCCCTAAAGGCGATCATCGATTCTAAATTCCATGAGATTGAACACAGTAGAGAAGCGACAATAAAAATAGCACTGTTCCACAGCATATAACGTCTAATATCGAGGCCTTTACTCAGCCAACCAGACAGCGGAATTGCGATCATCTCAGCGACTAGGTAGGCTGTCGCAATCCATGAACCTTCCTCTAATGTCGCCCCTAACCCGCCTTGGATCTCCTTCATTGACGCATTGGTAATTTGAATATCCAAAATGGCCATGAACGCACCAATAAGCCCGCCAAACACCGCTATCCAGGCACGACGACTACCACGTTCCACCTGCTCAATATTTGTATTTGCGCCCAAAGGAGTCGCCTCCAGAGTGGGCATTATTGACTCGCCTTGTTTAAGGCCACGGCAGTACTTAGGCTTTCATTTGATGTGTCGACTTTAACAAATGCACTCAGTCCTGGAACGATTCTAACCTGCTGTAGATCTGCAGATGACGCCCCTTCAAGGCGAATTCTCACCGGAATACGCTGTACAATTTTAGTGAAATTACCGGTCGCATTTTCAGCAGGTAATAAGCTGAACTTAGCCCCTGATGCTGGCGATAGACTGTCGATAACACCAATGAACGACTCACCCGAAAAAGCATCCAACTCCACTGATACGCTTTGCCCCGGCAGCATATGTGCTATCTGTGTTTCTTTGAAATTTGCAGTAATCCACACCGCATTGTCTGGCACTAAACTATAGATAGCTTGTCCTGGTTGTACATATTGGCCCTGCAGCGCGCCACGCTTACCAATAACACCGCTAAAGGGCGCCGTTATCTGCGTATCTACCAACTGAATTTTTGCCAGTGCTAATCCAGCTTTAGCTTGCTCGACACTAGAGTCAGCCTCAATCAGCTGCGAGTTAAAAACGGCAAGCTCTCGTTGCTTAGCGACCAAAGCGGCTGCGGCTTCATCTAAATGTGCCTCCGCTGACTGAAAACCCGCTTGGGCTTCATCAACGGTATCTTGTGAGCTATAGTTTTTGACTTTTAACTGCGTTGCGCGATTAAGCTGCTGCGATGAACGCAATTTTTCAGCGTCAGCAGCTGCAACCCCCGCTTGAGCTTGGGTAATAAGCGCGCGCTGCAGATCCACTTGCGCCGCTAAGGTTTGTAGATCAGCCTTTGCACTTGCAAGTATGGCGTCATTTTGCGCCACTTTAGCCTTGTACTGGTTATCTTCAAGTTGTGCCAATAACTGCCCTTGCTCGACATGCTGATTGTCTGTAACAAAAGTGGCCGTAACATAACCTGGGACTTTAACGCTGATATTAGAGATATCAGCGTCGACATAGGCGTTATCTGTTGATTCAAAATTACGCACATGATTCCACCAGTAGTAGCCTCCAGCCAATACCGTCAAAAACAGCAGTGGAATTACGATAAACATTCTATTTTTGGACATATATGACTCCCCAATCATTGGATCCTTGATTAATGAAGTACATTTTACTACTGTCACAACATATTTATTAGATAGTTAAAATATTACCCACTGTTTCACAGGTGTAACAATCATGAGTTTAAACCAATGGATTTAAATAGAGTGCAGATGTTTGCTCAAGTCGTTGAGCAAGGCAGCTTCACCAAAGCCGCTAAAGCCTTAGGGATCACCAAGGCAACAGTGAGCCGAAAAATTGCAGAGTTAGAAGCAGACGCAGGAGTACAACTATTATTTAGAACCACAAGAGCGCTAAAACTCACTGAGGCCGGTGCAAACTACTACCACAGAGTGCATGGTATTCTCGCCGATCTGCAAAATGCCGAAGATCAGCTAAGTGCCAGCCAGGAGTCAATTAAAGGTCATCTAAAAATTATCTGTCCTATCGAATTAGGCCAGCTGTACTTTGGGCGAGTACTGGCAAAATTTCTCACCGCCTATCCGCACATCACTATTGAAGCTGAACTGACAAATCGTAAAGTCGATGTGATAGCCGAAGGTATTGATATTTTATTTCAGATCACTGAAAAACCGAATCAGGCACTGCAAACCTATGTTCTGCTAAACACACCTAAAGTGCTGATGGCAAGCCCTGAATATCTTAGCCAAAATGGTACCCCACAGATCCCTGAAGACCTCAACCAACATCAATGTATTAGACTTTCAACACCATACGTTGATAACAGCTGGTCCCTGTTTAATGGTGAAAAATGGTTAACCGTTGAACCCAAATCAAGGCTTGAGACCAATAACATTACCTTGGTGCGTGAAGCCGCAATTGAGGGGTTAGGCATTGCAACTGTTCCTATGGTGATAGGCAGTGAAGCGATAAAGAATGGCTCATTAGTCGCCGTTCTTCAAGACTATCCTATGAAGCAAAGCGTCGTTACTATGAGCATGCCGCAGCGCGTTTATCTACCGAGAAAATACCGCGTATTTACTGAATTTCTATATCAAAACTTGTTTGAAAAGTGGCGGGACTTAATCATTGAGGTACCCGACTATATTCAACGACCTGGCGAACCAGAGTAACATGCAGGTTTATTGCTAACTAAAAAAAGGGCTCAAAATAGAGCCCGATAAGGGTGCATAAACATTAGTAGTAAAGCACTGATTGGGTTTAAGTCATGCTCAATCGCGTTAACCTAACACTTCAAAATCATCATCAGACAATTTTGCTGAACCATCATCTTGTAGCACCCACAGTTCTTTATGGATAACCCCATGGGCTTTATTCATTTTCCAAGCTGAGGTTAGCAATACCGTGCTGTTATCAACGACGCTGAATTGTGGCTCAATGTATTCAACACTGTTAAACCCTTCATTGATGAGGTTCTGCCAAAATGCTTCAATCGCATCTCTACCAACAAACTCACCGAAAGGCCTAGCATTCATAGTCGCATTAGCCTCGTATTGAGCAGCACACTGCTGCGCGTCTTGAGTATTAAAACCATTTTTCCACGTTTCACTTGCTAACTTAACTGCGTTTAATAATGTGGCTGACATAGTCTCGCTCCCGGATCTGCACATAAATAATATAGAGCGTTAGTTTACAGTTAACATTTGCATTGATAACCTAGGCAATCTCGCAATCACTGTTCGATTAAATAGAACAATATAGAGGGGCTATGGATCATTTACGCCATATGGCAATATTCAAACAGATCGTTGATGCTGGCTCTATTAGCGCAGCAGCCGACAATCTAGCGCTATCGAAATCAGTTGTGAGCCATCATTTGAAAAGCCTCGAAGTTGCGATCGGCGTGCAATTGCTGCATCGCACCACTCGTAAGCAACAACTGACGCCAGCGGGAACTGACTTCTATCAACACTGCAAGCAGATGGCTGACATATCTCAGGTTGCCTGGCGTGAAGCTCGCGATACCGGGGGGATGCTTGCAGGGCCTATCAGGATCAGTGCGCCGCATGCATTAATTGACTCTATCGTCGCCCCAGCGATTAGCCAACTCTGCAATGATAATCCGCTCATTCGCCCAACCATCACAGTTGCAGATCAGCGTATCGATCTACTCAGTGATGATATCGATCTGGTGATTAGAGTGGGAAAACTGCCATCCAGCAACTTAATGCAACGCCAGCTAGGTCATTTCAGAGATGTAATATGCGCCAGCCCTGACTATATCGACAAGCATCAAACGAAGATTGATGCTGAGCAGTGGCAATCGTTAGATTACATCGCCAACTCTTGGCAGAAAGCAACTGTCACTCATTCAGTGGAACCGTTACCTGATGGTAAGATTAGAAAGGCGGAAGCACTGAAACAACTCAACTTTGTTGCCAACAGGTTCACCGACAACTCCTCTGCTGTTGGTGCACTAGCCAAAGCGGGTTTAGGTATTTCATTGCTGCCTGAATTTGTGTTTAAACAAGCAGAACAACAGGGACTACTAGCCATGTTGCTCCCTGATTACCAATGCCCGATGAATGCGGTGTACGCCGTACATGATTTTGGTCGTAAGCCACCATTACTGGTAACCCATACCATCGAAGCCGTTATGAGGCACTTTATATAGAGCAAATTTAGGTCCGAACACAAGGAAAAAAAAGCCTATGGATGCTTAATCACGCAACATATTGGCTATTAATACACTAAAATCAATCCACGACTTATCAAACCTGAGGAAGCTCATTATGTCTACCTTTGTTCAATTTCCCGATGAGTCAGAAGATCAACGTCTACTGCTTAAATCGGTATTAATTAGCGAGAATCACCTTCCCTCTTCGGCGATCAAAATGGTCGCATGGGCTGCAGCGCTAGCCTGTAGAGACGAGGATGTTGTTAAGCAAGTGCAATTCATCGTTGGAGACCTGAGCGCAGAAGCCAAGCGTGAAATGCAGTATGCCGTTAGCCGCATGTCTGTGACTAACCCTTACTTCTTTAGCCGGCAGTTTGTTGATATTCACGCGGGAGGCAATCTAGAGTCGCTTCAATTGAGGCCCTTTACGGATATTGCCGTCGAAAATGAAGTCGATTATCACTATGCATGTATTGCGGTGTCGATGGTTAATGGCGGCTACGCCTGTTTTCAAAGTCATACCATGAGTTTAAAGACATTAGGACAAAGCGATACTGCGATAGATCAGGCGATGCGCATAACCGCAGCAGTGTTAGCCAGCCGTCAGGTGAATTTTAATCACCATCTACTTTAATTAGGTTTAAAGAATGCCTCACCTCTGCAGCTAAAACCACGCGCGAAAGTGATATTAATTAGCAGATTTTTGTATTTTTAAAGGCCTGCCCCCTGATTTGTACAAATAAAGCTGCTAACATCGTTTGCAATTTTTAAAGCTTAGTGAGAAAGGTCAAGATGGGCAGAGCATACCAAAACAAGAAAGAATCCATGGCGAAAACCGCTGGGCAGAAAACAAAAATCTATTCTCGATACGGAAAAGAGCTTTACGTTTGTGCCAAAAATGGTGGTTTCGATCCTGAAGGTAACTTAGCGTTACGTCAAATGATTTCCAAGGCTAAAAAAGATCAAGTACCCGCTCATGTTATTGAGCGTGCGATTGAGAAAGCCCGTGGTGGTGGTGGTGAGGACTATGAAAGTGCTCGTTACGAAGGTTTTGGTCCTGGTGGCTGTATGGTCATTGCAGATTGCCTAACCGACAACGGTAAGCGTACCTTTACCCAAGTCCGCCAAGCATTCGTTAAGAACGGCGCCAAGCTCGGTGGTCCAGGCACTGCCGGCCACATGTTCGATCATCAGGCAGTATTTGTATTTGCGGGTGAAGACGAAGACGCCATTCTTGAAATGTTGATCATGGCAGACGTTGATGTAACCGACGTTGAACTTGAAGACGGTATGATCAGCGTTTACGCACCTCACACTGAATTCTTTAAAGTTAAAACGGCATTAGCGGCTGAATTGCCGGCTGATACTGACTTTGTTATGGAAGAGATTACATTTGTTCCGCAAACGATGACTCAAGTTACCGATACTGAAGAGATAGAGCTGTTTGAGAGGTTCCTTGCTGCACTTGAAGATTGTGATGACGTACAGAACGTTTACCACAATGCCGAGTTACCAGAAGAAGCATAAATTAGCGCTAATGCCATGCAACGGCATTTTACGCAATTGAAAGGCACTCATTGAGTGCCTTTTTTGTTTAGAGCAACGGGGATTAATCCTCAATAAAGCGCTGCTTTATCTCTTCCGTTGGCAGAATACATATGGCTCTGGTGCCAAATAATGAGTAACGACGTTTAGCCACGGCATTATAAAGCCCATCACGAATCACTTTCGGCACAAAACGGATAAAACGCAATAGCGGCCAAGGCGCATCAAGTGACTTTGCAATTTCTATCGCGGCATCACTTCTTAAAAAACATTGATCAGCCTTAATCAATATCACGCTATCTAAGGCATCGTCAGTAACACCATGCTTAGACAAGTATCTTTTGGCGGTATTCGATTGCAGTGGTGCAAACACAAAGCGTTCCGCACTATCGTGTTTAATCACAAAATTAACCGCAGCGTGGCACAAGTTACAAACGCCATCGAATATGATTACTTCTGACTGTGATTGCACGACACTCTCCTCTCTTATACTGCTTTTGCGCTATTGCGCAGCTAAACGCACCTTCTCTTTCTCGACGAGGAAACTGGTAATATCCATTATCTGTTCAACCGTTTTCGCCGACTCATTGAGTACTAAATACCGACCATTAACCAAAATAGACGGTGTACCTTCAATTTTAGACTGCGACATAAGCTCGATTGCGCGCTGCAGTTTTTTGTTGATTTCAACCGATGACAGTTGTTGCTTAAAATCCGCCTCACTAAGACCATAGCCTTTTAGGAAAACAGCCAACTCTTCGGTTTGAAGCTTAAGATCTCGAACCTCACGTAAGTCCATAATCTCAGCGAATAGTGCAGCATGGATCGGCTGATTATTTGGCATATTCTGTACAATGAAAAACACCTTCGCGTGCAGCTTCATCGGTTCATTCCATATCGCCGGAGATTGAACGAGCTGAACGCCCTCAGGCATCACCTTTTGCCATTGGTGTAATGGTTTTTCAAATGACTCGCAATGCGGGCAGCCGTACCAGAAAAACTCCATCACTTCTATTTGTTCACTGTCCGTCGCAATTGGCGTAGCAAGTGTCCGATAATTAACACCTTCAATGTAACCTGAAGCAGTATCGACAACCTTATTGTCACCGCAACCTGCAACCATAAAGGTCAGTAGCAATAGTGTGAGTAGTTTATTCATATGTATCCTTACGATGTGATAATTGAAAGCTAGCAAGAGTCTATAATTGCAGATTTTCCATGCTAATTTGTAAGCTATTACCTTATAAATTAGCATAAAAAAGGCACTCAATGAGTGCCTTTAATAATAATGCTTTATGACTAGCAGTTAAAAACATAGCGGCGAGCAACAAGATGTTGCTAGCCGGACTGCTGCATTGCTATCGCCACTCCGCCCTACCGTTATCTACGGCATAAGTTTTTACCTAGACGACGCACAAACCGAAGAAAGTCGATGCCCTTGTATCAGCCGCTTTATCAAACGCAGCAACATGACAACGTTGTGACTATTATCGTCTTATCAAAAAACGCAGCATCACACCTTGCTGGCTAATATCAAGTACTTCATAGCCATGATTGCGTGCATCACTAGGGATATTATTGATCGATTGCGAGCAATCAGTGAGCACTTCTAACACTTCTCCAGGCTTTAATGACGCCATAGCCTCAAGCGTAGCAACCGCAGGATAAGGGCAAGGTTCACCATAGATTTCTAAATTGTAATCGGCCACAACAGACTCGGTCATACTTTGCTCCTCAGCAAAAGTCAGCTCAAGTCACCTTGAGCTGATAATAAAGTAAATTTGTTTATAACGGCAGTGTTTTTGCCATTGCAATAACCACATCAGGTTGTGACACAACGGGTGAGAAGTTTGCATTTTTCAAACTTCGCTGCTTTTTAAAAAAGTGCCTTTCCCACAATAAAATCAATCCGAAAGAGAGCGCCAGTAGCAAATACGTCACGCCTAACCCACCTAATGGACCGAAGACATCCAGCAAATTCACCTTATCCCAATTCGTTGCCAACGGTGCCGAAAAGACATCCCAGTAATAAGCTAAAATGGTCGCACCAATAATATTGCCAATACCCACCCACCAAAAATGAATTTGCCCTTCCAATGCGCGGTACATCCAGCCCGTTTCACAGCCACCTGCGATAACGATCCCGATACCAAACAATAAGCCGCCTATCAGCGCATTTGGACCCGCCCAAAGGGTTTTTGGTGTCATTCCAAGCTGCACATAGCTATAGATCCCGATAACACTGACAGCCATGCCCAAGATGATCGCTTTCGCCATGTGAGTACGACCTGTTATCCACATATCTCTGAAAGCAGACGTAAAACAGATCTGTGCCCGTTCAATTAACAAACCAAACACAATCCCCATCAACATCGCGAAACCCAGCTTGGTAGAGCTACTCATAATATAAAATGAGCCAGCGACTATCGCAGCAAACACCACCCAACCTAATCGAAAACGATTCTGCACTTGATTAGGATTAGGCTTTATCACTTTCTTCAAGCCACCCGGTTTAACGATTGCGCTTGAGCGGAAAAAGGGTAATAGAGTAATCTTGGCACCAATATAGGTGCCTGCCGCCGCCGCAAACGCAAATAGCCATGCATGCAAGGTAAACTGTGGAATACCAGTGAAGAACGCCGCCAGATTACACCCCATGGCCAAACGCGCGCCAAAACCAGCAATCATGCCGCCGATCAGCGCTTGCCCGATACGCTTTTTACTGCTTGGCATACGCAGTTTCATGTTGTTCGCCCACAATACCGCGGCTAAACACCCGCCGAACATGCCAATAATCATTACCCCACCAACCCGATCTAATGGTGTCCCTTCGAGGCCTATAATTTTAAAGTACTGCCATGTCTCTGGCTCGGCGCCAAACCATTGCATTATATGCCCACCCCAGCGCGTAAACTCGCCGGTCACCGCCCAGAGGGAACCCGTTAGGCCAAAAAAATAGGTCGACAAAATACCGGCAGCAATCACTGCAGCAAAAGGAGACCAAAATTGAATAAAGAACTTATTTTTAAACGTTAACCACATATTTAAATTACCAAAACTTATTTTACATTACAGCCAAGTTATTATTGTTAACATTACTTAGCGTTTCATTACACAGATATAACCTTTCTGGATGGGTATATATTGTCACTCTGTTTTCACGACAGAATCCGACTAAGGTAATATTAGATTTTTGAGCTATCTCTATTGCTAACGAAGTTGCGGAAGAAATTGCAAATACAATGCTAATGTTTGAAATGGCGGCTTTTTGTACCATTTCAAAACTGGCTCGACTGGTTAATAATAATGCCGACTGGCGATATTTATTATCAGAAGATATATGACCAATTAATTTATCTAACGCGACATGACGTCCCACATCTTCGAAGCAAGATATAATATCACCTTCTGCAGACAACATGGCAGCAGCATGTGTGGCTCCGGTCAAATTAAATGCAGTTTGATGCTGATGTAAACTAGATAAGGCCTTTTTTAGACTGTTTAAATTAAACTTTTCAGTGCCTGTGACTTTTACAATCGGTTTAACAGCTTGCTCTATCTGTTCTACACCACAAAGTCCGCAGCCCGTTCGACCCGCAAGGCTACGCCTATGAGCTTTAAGATGTAGAAAGCTGCGTGGGCTAATCGCTATATGCACCAAAATACCCGTTTCTATGGTCTCGATGTCGATTGAACGAATATCTTTAATGTCATCAATAATGGATTCAGACAAACTAAAACCAATGGCAAACTCTTTTAATGCAGTTGGGCTGGCCATCATTACTACATGAGAGATACCATTATAGATCAACGCAACCCTCACCTCTTTTGCGACGGTTTCTATTAATGATTGCTCTCTATCATTTCGAAAACAAGTCACTTTAGTCTGTTCAGTAATATTATTGAGCCCACACACAAGTTCCGTCATAGCTATTTTCCATTTGTTCTGGTAAATAATGTCCC